>CAMVBX010000198.1 GCA_947165825.1 uncultured Clostridia bacterium | reverse complement strand
ACCGCATTGGAGCGGCTGGCCAGCTCCGTCACGATCTCATATCCGTACATCTCCCGCTCGCTGAGCAGGTGGAGGACCAGCAGATCCAGGCCCCCCGGCGTCGCTTCACGCGCCATGTTCTTCGCTCCCTTCCCTTTTTGTATCCATCTCCATCATATCAAAACTCTGCCGGTACAGTTCTTCGCCGCTGCCGTCATACCACACGATCTCCGCCTCCGCCGTGATGCCGGTAATCTCAGCGCCCAGGTTCGTCAGGCGATTGAGCACCCGCTGCACGGTCTCCGGGTCGCCCTCCGGCTTTACCCAGAAAGTGAAGAAGTGGGGATCGCTCCGCTCAGCAGCAGCCGAGCAGCTGTACGGAACATCTATGGGGGCGTCCCAGCCCCCGATATTGACTTCACCCCGCACCGTGAAATAGCCGGATGCGATGGCAGGGTCGTCATTCTTCACGAAAAGGGGCAGCTCGCCGTCCACAGGCATCCCCGGACAGCCCCAGCCCAGGCTCCGGCTGTCCCGCCACTGGATGCAGCGGTCATAGACCCGGACTACCGGCTCCTTTGCGGTCTCTCCGGGATGATAATCGACATTCTTGCGGTCAAGGCGGTCCCATAGGGCGGAATAGACCTGGATCTCCCCGCCGTCCCATACGGCGAAGAGCTGCTCGTTCCGATCATCCCAGCAGGCAGCCATTTCCACCGGCGGGCGGATATACCGCCGCTGTGCCCGCTTCAGGGCAGCCGCCGCAGAAAGCGCGGGGGCAGGACCGCAGGACAGGCGGGCTAAACCCAGCGCCAGCAGGATGGCCAGCAGGCAGAGGACGATGTGGGCAGGCCTGCGCAGCCGTTTTCTTCTCATGCGTCCGCCTCCGTTTCGTCCTCCCGCCAAAAATCGATCGTCTGCCGGTACAGCTCCTGACCTTCGGCGTCATACCAGATCACTTCCCCATCCAATTCCACCTGCCAATCCAGATAACTGTAGCCTCCGGAACCGATGGCGGCCAGGGCAGCCAGGCTTGCTGCGTTTGCCCATTTTACGGAATCCTGCACATACGTCATGGTCAGGTCAAAGAGCCTGGGCGTCAGCCGTTCCGCCGATGCGCTCCATTTCCGATAGTACGGCTCCTGGCCATCCCGACGGGAAAAGCTGGTGCAATGGAATTCCGCCCTTTGCGCGGCCTGATCCTCGTTCTCCATGAGAAGGTGCGTCTCCATGGCGGGATGCACGGAATCGTTTGTATACGCAAAGCCGGACCAGGAGAACGACGCTCCGTCCCAGGGGACGTCCCCGCTGTCGGGCAAAAGCACGGCGGGGTCATAGAAATAAACCATGTAGCGTTTCTTCGGGTGCTGATCCGTACCGACAAACGTCTGATCGTTTGTATACTGTGTTTGGAACAACCGAAGCTGCCCGTCCTTTCCCCGGACGGCCATATAACAATATCTCATGCGTTCCCAGTTGGTTTCAACTTCTCCGGGCAACAAGAGATATTTTCTTTCCGCCTGCCGCAGGGCGGCCTTGGGGCTCCAGGCGGAGGGCGGACCGCAGAACAGGCGGAGGGCAAGGATGGTCAGCAGCATTGCCAGGATGCAGAGGGCCCCGTGCATGGGTCGGGAAAGACGCAGTTTCTTCATTTCCCCGCTCCCTTCAGCCTTATGGGCATTTGGAAGCTCCGGTCCCCGGAATCAAAGTGCAGCACCGCCCACTCCGCCGCCGGATCGAAATCCTTGACGAAAACTAAAACCCTGCCGGCAAAGATCAGATCCAGTTCTCCCTGCATATATGCCGGATACGTTTTTCCCCCGCTGTCCTCCACCGTCAGGGTCCGGTATCCGAATAGCGGCGGGCCCAGATTGGGATCCCAGGTGAAGGTCCGCAGCTGCAGGATGAGAAAAGTCCCGCTTGTCCGAAAATACCGCGCGTCCGCCGCAGGCTCCGGTCCCGTAAGCCCGGCCTTCACCAGGCGGAAGCGGTAGTCCCCCGCGGCGGCGGAGGCATGCTGGGGGATCCACGCCGGAACGCGGTCGTCGATCTCCCCGTTGAGCACCCGCAGATAAGGATAATTGAAGATTTCCTCGCCGTCTCTGACGACGGACACCACCGCATAGAGGATGATCAGCACCAGCAGGATGCGCAGCACCCGGAGGAAATAACCCCAGAAGGGCTTGTGCACCTCCGCCAGGGCCTTTCCCACTTCCTCCGGGTCCCCCATGGCCTGGCAGACGCGCCGGTCCGCCTCCTCCTCAGAGCAGCCTTCGTTCAGGAAATCCAGATTGCGGGAGATCATGTGTTCATACAGCTCCTCCTGGACCTTACGGCGGTCCGGCGGGAACTTCACATACTTCACCGCGTCCCGCAGCCAGTATTCCCCCTGCTTCCACTGCACGGCTTCCACCTCCCCGACCCTTGTATATCTAGGCATACTATACATCGTAATACAAGGCTTGTCAAGGGCAAAAAACAAGCGCCCCCGCCGGGGGCGCTTTGACTTTTCATTGTCAGCCGACTCACGCG
>CAMVBX010000197.1 GCA_947165825.1 uncultured Clostridia bacterium | reverse complement strand
AGAAGCCTTGCGGGGGTCAAAAAAAGAACGTCTTGAACGCATTATAAAAGAAGCCGACTCAGAGAGAAGCTGGAGGATGATCCGGCCAATCCGACGCTCCTGTGCACCCGCCGGGGAGCCGGCTACTATCTCAGCGGAAACTGATCCCGCAGCCGCAGGTTAACAGAAGGAGAGGGGGAAACGGGCAGATGCGGAAAAGTCTCCAGTCCAAGCTGGTTTTTGTCCTGCTGCTGCTCATCGTCGCGCTGATGGTGGTGGTAAGCGCTTTCCTGATCCGCGGGGTCATGCAGTTCTACATGGGCGGCTTTTACCAGCAGATGCAGGAAGTGTTCGGGGATCCGGCCTTCGTCTCCGATCTCCGCGAGGCAGCCGGTGAGCCGGAGGGGGAAACCCATTTGGCGGAGGTCATGGGCGCATACTCCGGCGCGCTGGGGATCGACGCAGGTATCCGCAGCTTTTACATCCTCTCCGGAGATACGGGAAGAGTGCTGGCATCGGGTGACGGCGGGACCGACGACGTGGAGCTGACTCCCAACATCATCACCGCCCTGGCCGGCTCCGAGGGATACGCCGGTGAGGCCGGAGCGGCATATATGGACGTTGCCGTGCCGATCTCCGGCGAGGGCAGCCGTTTCGTCGTGTATGTCCGGGATAATAAGCAGACCGTCACCGCGTTGACGAGGCAGCTGTTTACCATTATCCTGGAAGCCCTGCTGGTGGGACTGGGGATTTCCGTCCTGCTGGCAATCCTCCTGTCCAAAACGCTGGTCGTACCGATCCAGGGCCTGACCCGGGCGGCGAACCGGATGGCGGCTGGGGATTTCTCCGAACAGATCCCCGTGCAGGCCGAAGATGAGATCGGCGTTCTCACGGATACCTTTAATGATATGGCTTCCCGGCTCCACGATACCCTTCTGGTGATCGAAAACGAGAGAAATAAGCTGGCTACCGTATTTCTGCATATGACGGACGGCATCGTGGCCTTTTCCGGAGAGGGCAGCGTGATCCAGTTCAACCCTGCGGCAGAAAGATTCCTGGGTCTCAGACTCCTGGATACGGAGCTGGGTTTCGAGGATATTTTCGGAGATATCGCTCCCCTAAGCCGTGTGCTGGACATGGGCCAGGACGAGGTGATCGAAGGGGAAAAGCAGAGCGGAAGCCGCAGCCTTGACGTGTTTCTGGCCCCGTTCCGGGGAGAAAGCGCCCAGGGCGGCATCCTTGCGGTTGTCCATGACGTGACGGAACAGCGGCGCAGCGATGAGATGCGCCGGGAATTCGTGGCGAACGTATCCCATGAGCTGCGGACGCCCATCACCAACGTACGTTCCTACGCGGAGACTCTGGTGGCCTCCGCGGGAGACCTGCCGCCGGAGACGGAGCAGCGTTTCCTGAACGTGATCCTGGGGGAGAGCGACCGCATGACCAAAATCGTACAGGACTTGCTGGCCCTTAGCCGCTTCGACGCCGGAGAGATGCAGTTCACCATGGCGCCCTTTGATCTGAAGGAATCCGCGGTCAAGGTCTATGAAGCCATGCGGCTCGACGTGGAGAAGCACGGGATCGACCTGCACCTTTCCCTGCCCACGGAACCGCTGCGCGTGAATGGCGATCAGGCCAGGATCGAGCAGGTCATCATCAACATCATGACCAACGCAGAGAGATATACCCCCTCCGGAGGCAGCGTGACCATGGAGCTGGAACGGGACCGAAATACGGTGATCGTCCGGGTCCGGGATACGGGCATCGGCATACCGGAGGAAGATATTCCGCATATTTTCGACCGGTTCTATCGGGTGGACAAGGCGAGAAGCCGGGCCATGGGCGGTACCGGCCTTGGACTTTCCATCGCCTTTGAGATCATCCGCCGGCATAACGGAGAGATTCGGATCGAGAGTAAGGTGGGAGAGGGTACGGCGGTCAGCGTCTGCCTGCCCTGGCTGGAGGAGCGGGATCCATGAGCTGGAATAAGCGGTGGCGGGAACGGATCAAAAGCCTGATCATCCTGCTTCTCACGGTAAGCGCCGTATTCCTGGCCTGGAGGACGGGACTGTTCCAGCGCCTGATGCCGGAGCGGGCAACCCCGGAAGAACCGGAGCCCACACCCGGTGTGAGCAGTTATCAGGCGGCTGCCGAACCGCACTGCGCTGCGGTTACCGGTTTTCCCGGCCTGATCTGCGGAGTCTGCTATGATGACGATGGCATAGACGAGGTGATCCGGGAGTTCCGCTCTGTGATGGGGGAAACGCTGGGATCCGCTTCTGTACCCGTGCCGGTGGAGAGATCCGTCTGGCAGGAGGCCCTGCTTGGTCCGGGCCTGTTCCTGGAATACAGCGCGCCCGTCTCCCTGAACGTCCTGGCCTGCTGGATGGGAACCTCGGCGGATTTCCCCGCGGATTTGCGAGCGGATCGGCTTCTTTTTGCCTTGCCGGAGAAGGAACGGGTGGATTTCTATTACCTGGATGAGAGAGGAAACGCGTTCTTCTGCGAAACTCTGGCCTTGGGCAGCGCCCTGTATGAAGGAATTAACCGCTTCCTGCCGAACGGGGCGGATTTTGCCG
>CAMVBX010000196.1 GCA_947165825.1 uncultured Clostridia bacterium | reverse complement strand
GCACCCGCCACAGGATGGGCTCCACCGTGCCGTCCGCCTTCTGGGGATATTCTCCCAGGGTCAGATAGACATAGCCCGCCTCCCGGCTGTAGCCCCGGATCCCGCCGCCCGCGGAAACTGAAAGCTCCTCCGCTCCCGCGAAGGAAAGAAGCAGCAGGGCGCTCAGCAGCGCCGCGATGAGTCTTTTCATGAATTCTTCCTTTCTTTCCGCCGCCTTCCGCCCAGGACCGCGGCCAGGAGCATTCCGCATCCCGCCGCACTCGCCGCGTAGCAAAGATCCATGGGCATCCATTCCAGGAAGCCGATTTTCTTTTCCAGGGCAAATTCCATCGCCGCCACCAGCGCCGCGCCGCCCAGCAGCAGGGCCAGGGCGCCCCAGCGGATTTTCCCCTCCCGGCGGAAGCGCAGCATCAGCAGGATCAGCAGCACCGCCGCGCTCAGCACCTGATTCACCCGGACGAAGCCCCATTTCGGGATATCGTCCTGCCGCAGGCTTTCATAGAAAATCCGTACCGCCGCGTACCAGGCCAGACTGAACACCGCCCGGCGGCCGGAACCGTCTCCCGGGATCCGGCAGGCCCGCCAGAGCCCCAGGCCCATTCCCAGCGCTATCGGCAGGAACACCGCCCAGCTGGCATAGCCGTAAAAGGGATCCCGCACGGCAAAGGGGAAGCTGGAGAAGAAGGACACCAGTCCCTCCGGCTCCTCCCGGGCCAGCAGGCTCATACCGCTCTCCGGGGAGAACCAGTCCTCCACCTTCCAGCCGCAGCCCATGCCGATCAGGCCCTCTCCCAGGGCGCAGACCGTTCCCAGCAGCAGCCAGGGCCCCGCCAGCAGGTCCGCCAGCATCCCCGCCCGAACCCCGGACAGCCTGCAGGCGATTCCTCCCGCCAGCACCGCTCCCGCCAGGCCGCCGTAGAGCAAATAGCCTCCGCTGGGAAAATCCAGGAGCACCTCGACGAAATAATCCTCGATCATATCCAGGTTGGCCAGGGCCCAGCCCAGATGGGCCAGCCCTAGGCCCAGGGGCAGGGCCAGCAGCCAGAAAATTTCTATTGCTTTCCGCTCCCGGGCCTTCCCCGCTGCCTTCCAGCTCCAGCAGGCGCCGGCCGCCAGAGCCGCGGCCACCGCAATGCCAAAGGGAAACACCCGCAGGGAGCCGATTTCCATCGCTTCCATTCCCGATCAGTCCTCCCGCCAGGCCGAGGCAAAATACAGAATATCGCTGATCTGCCGGTGACCGGGGGTGGTATGGATCCGCGCTCCCTTCAGCACCACGTTGGTGGAGCCGCCGCCGTCCAGATTGTAAGCCATGACGCAGTTCGGAAAGAGATAGGCGATATAGTCCGCGAACTCTTGAATGGTCATGCCCATGGAGCCGTCCGTTTTTCCATAGGCCTCAATGATCGCGTACTCCAGGGGGCCCAGCTGCGCCACGGCCACCCGCTGCTGGGCATACTTCCACTGGAATTCCCCGCTCCTGGCCACGCTGGTCTCGGAGATCACCCGGGCCGCGCCGTTCTCCACCAGCACCGGACCCAGAGTAAAGCTGTTGATCACGGAGCCCTCCGGCGCGGCGGCCAGGTAGGCGTCCCCCTCCTCCGCGGTTGCCCCGTAGAGGGCGGAGAAATTCCCCTCCGCGTCAATGAAGAGCACATCCCGCTTGCCGTTGAGCTTGTTGCGGTAGAATTCCCCCTGCCGCAGCACGTAGCCGGTCTTGCCGTGATACTTGAAGAAATCCCCGTTCACCGCGGCCACGGCCTGCTTGTGCTCCGCCATGTCCGCCGCCTCCACGTAGCCGCCCTTCTTATAACTGTCAAAGCTCATGGCGGAGCGGATCTGGGAAGCGTTGGCCACCTTGATGTAGGTGATCGAGGACTGGATCTGCTTCGCCTTGTAGGCGGGAATCAGCGTCGCGTATTCGCAGCGGACAGAGATGGAGGGATCCTCGTAGAAATGCCAGTCAAACTTGGAAACCGCCGCGTCCTTCTCGGTCGGAGCCCAGGTGCGGCTGTCCCGGTCATACTTCAGCACCTTCGCCTGCGCCGTGCCGGCGGCCTGCACCCGGGGATCCGAGAGCGCCGAATCTCCGGGAATCAGCGTCCAGTTTTCCTCCGGCAGCGGCTCCCCCGGAACCGTCTGATCCAGGGGCAGAGTAATCACCTCCGCCTGGGCAGGAGAGGATACCAGGAAAATCAGGGACAGGATCATCAGTCCGATGACCGTCCGGCGAATTCTGCTTGCCGTCATGCTGCATTGCTCCTTTCCGTCTTTCCGGAAAATACCGGTTCATTCAAACCCGCGGGGTAACATTCTGCCCGCTTCCCCCTCCACAGCTTCTCAGGGATCCTCGGCCGTCTTGACCTGGGGCACCGGCACGTCCCAGCCGATGTATTCGCTGTGGTCAAAGATCCAGTGGATCGTGTCGTAATGGGGATGATGCCGCCAGCTGGTGCCCGGGTACTGGTTCATCTGCTGATCCGTACGGTTGCCGGTGGCGCCGTAGCTCCGGGTCACCACCTCGCAGTTCGGATGCAGGGCCTTAAACCGGGCGATCTCCTCCTCCGGCAGCCACCAGTTGCCCATGGTCCAGAGCCGTTCCAGCTTCTGCAGTCCGTCCAGGG
>CAMVBX010000195.1 GCA_947165825.1 uncultured Clostridia bacterium | reverse complement strand
CCCTGCCAGGCCATGGCCTCCAGGGTGGAAACCCCGCAGCAGGGTTTGTTTCCTCCCCAGCACAGGCCCTTTGCGGCAGCTACGCCGATGCGGATGCCGGTGAAGGAGCCCGGTCCCCGGGCAACCGCCACCAGGTCGATCCCCTCCATACCCCTGCCGGTGCGGCGGATCAGCTCCTCCACCATGGGAAGCAGGGTTTCGGAATGGGTCAGACCGCAGTGCATGAGACTCAGCCCCAGAAGCTTCTCCCCTTCATACAGGGCGGCGGAGGCGGCCTTCGCGGAGGATTCCAGCGCCAGGATCAGCATGTGCTCCTCCCCTCCTCTTTCCGGGAAATGCGGATTTCCCGCCGGGTATCGTCCAGGCGGCGAAGGGTCACCCGCACCGCTTCGGGTCCGATGGCGCCTTCCACCCGCTCGCTCCACTCCAGGGCGCAGATCCCATACCGGTCGAGGTAATCCTCCCAGCCGATATCAAAGAGCTCCTGCTCATCCCGAAGCCGGTACATATCGAAATGAAAGAGGGGGATGCTGCCGGGATATTCGTTGACGATGGTAAAGGTGGGGCTGCTGACGCTCTCCCGTATGCCGAGTCCGCGGGCGAGGCCACGGACGAAGGCTGTCTTCCCGGCTCCCAGATCCCCGTACAGCGCAACAACGCTGCCCGGACTCAATTCCCCGGCCAGCTCCTCTCCGCAGGACTCGGTCTCCTCCTCTGAGGAAGTAAACACGCACTTCTCCACGTCCGCCCCGCCTCCTTCATAACCAAATAATTATACCATGCTCTCTTCTCTTTTTCAACCGCCGGTATTCGCCTTTTCCCCATTTCCTGCTCTGCAGTTTCCGTCATTTTTCACAAGTTTGGCATTGCAATTACGAAATAAATATGTTATATTATTGAAAACTAATCGAGATAGGAGGAAACCGACATGGCAGATAAGGAACAATTCCCTGCAGGCGCAAGCAAAAGCCTGAAATATTATGTCTACCGTTTGCTGGATCCCCGCAACGGCATCACCTTTTATGTGGGCATGGGCAGCGGCAACCAGGTGTTCGCCCACGCACAAGGCAATCTGCGGGTCAGGCCTGATGATGAGGAAACCAACGATCCAAAGCTTGATCTGATCAAGGAAATCCGCGATTCCGGCCTGGAGGTCCTTCCGGTCATCCACCGCTGGGGATTGGACGAGACCACTGCCTTTGAAGTGGAATCCGCAGTATTGGACTGCTTCCTGGGGCTGATCGACAAGCGCCAGGGACAGCATCATGACCGTGGTACCGGCAATGCCGCCCAGCTGGTGGAGGGCCTGTCGCCGGAAATCTACGCTGAGCCCGATTTCAAGTACATCCTCATCAAAACCACGGATGAAAAGATCGCCCGTATGACGGCGGAAGGTGAGGAAGATCCCATTTTCGCCGCCTGCCACGAAGCCTGGAAGCTGAATCTGGACATTGCCCAGGACTACGATTACGTGATCACCTCCGTCCGGGGCATCGTCAAGGGCGTATACCAGGTGGTGGGCTGGTATCCTGTGGAAGGCCGGGTCAACCGCATCGGTTTTCTGGGCTATCGGGCGGAGCCGAAGATCTGGGATTACTTTGTCAACAAGCGCATCCCGGACGTATACCGCCGCCGCGGCGTGATCAATCCGGCCCAGTACTGCCAGCAAAAGGATTGATCTCCCGATCCACGCATTCTACCGCCTCCGGCTGCGGCTTCCGCCTCGCCGGAGGCGGTTTCCTTTTCTCCGCACTTGTCAAGACTGCGGGAAGATGGTAAAATCACAAAGCATCAGCGAAAAAAGCGGAAAAGAGGTGGAAACATGAAACAGCGGCTCCGGAGATTCGGTTCATTCCTGCTCCGTTCGGATCTGTTCCTGCTTATTCTCTGTCTGGCAACCGCCGTTTTCGGTCTTTTCATCCTCTACAGCGCCACCCGAACCTATGAGACGGAGCGGTATATGACGGTGCAGATCGGCGCACTGGCCATCGGGATAGTTCTTTATTTTCTGTTCACCGTTCTGGATGCGGACCTGCTGTCCCAGCGATGGTACATTCTTCTGCCCCTCAGCGTTCTGCTGATCCTTTCCCTTCGCTTCTGGGGCGTTGAAGGCGGCACCGGCAACAAGAGCTGGCTCCGCTTTTTCGGCATCGGCATCCAGCCCTCGGAGATCGTCAAGCTGGCATTTGTGCTTCTACTGGCCCGTCAACTTCGCTGGCTGAAGGAACGGCAGAGGGGGATCAACGCCGTATCCTCCGTGTTCCTGCTTCTGGCGCATTTCGGCCTCTTTTTCATTCTGATCATCTACATCAGCGCGGACTGGGGCAGCGCGCTGGTCTTCTTCTTTATCTTCGCGGCCATGTGCTTCGCCGGAAGCCTGCACCTTCTCTGGTTCCTGGCGGGTCTCGGTGCCATTGCCGCCGTGGTCCCCGTCCTTTGGAATCATTTTCTTTCGGATTATCACCGGGCCCGGATCCTGGCCCCCTATTTCCCGGACCAGGTGGACCCCACCGGTCTCGGGATCACCTGGCAGGTCAACCAAAGCAAAACCGCCCTGGCTTCCGGCGGGATCACCGGGCAGGGCTGGCTCCATGGCGCCAAATCCCAGTCCGCCATGCTCCCCTTCAAGCATACGGACTTCATCTTCGCCGTGGCGGGAGAGGAGCTGGGCCTGATCGGCTGCGCCGTCATCGTGCTGCTCCTCACGATCATCATCATTCGGGTGCTTTACGTCGGGCTGCACAGCGGCAGCACCATGGATCTGCTCATCTGCATCGGAGTGGCCGCATGGTTCACCTTTCAGAGCTTCGAAAACATCGGCATGTGCATCGGCATCGCTCCCGTGGTGGGCATCACCCTTCCCTTTTTCAGTTAC
>CAMVBX010000194.1 GCA_947165825.1 uncultured Clostridia bacterium | reverse complement strand
GCCCAACGAAGTGGGTCCCGGTCGAAGCGTGTCGACTTTGTCGACACACTCAAACTCCCCTCCATCCGGAGGGGAGTTTTTGTTTGCGGTTTGGGGTTAGGGATTTACACCTTCTCGAAGCTGGTGGCAACACCCATGCCGCCGCCGATGCACAGGGTGGCGAGGCCGACCTTGGCGTCGGGCCGACGCTGCATCTCATGCATCAGGGTGACGATGATCCGGGCGCCGGAGCAGCCCACGGGGTGACCGATGGCCAGGGCGCCGCCGTTGACGTTCACCTTGTCCATATCCAGGCCCAGCTCCCGCACCACGGCGATGCTCTGGGCGGCGAAGGCCTCGTTGGCCTCCACCAGGTCGAAGTCCTTGACCTCATAGCCGGTCTTCTTCATCAGGTTCCGGGTGGCGGCGATGGGGCCGGTGCCCATGATCTTGGGATCCACGCCGCCCTGGCCCCAGCCGGTGAGCTTGGCCATGGGCTTCAGGCCGTACTTCTTCACGGCATCGCCGGAAGCCAGCACGATGGCGGCGGCGCCGTCATTGATGCCGGAGGCGTTGCCCGCGGTAACGCGGGTGGAACCGTCGGTCTCCACCTTCTTGCAGCACTTGGCGCCGAAGGTATCCTCAACGGTGCCGCCGTCCGCCTTGAAGGCATTGTCGCCGGAGAGCTTGAAGGCGCCCTTCAGCTTGGCCATCTTCGCCCGGTCGGGGTTCTTCTGGGGGAACTCGTCCTCGGCGAAATCGATGATCTCCTTCTTCACCCGCACGGGCACGGGGACGATCTCATCCTTGAACTTGCCCGCCTGGAAAGCGGCCTGGTATTTCATCTGAGAGGCATAGCCGAAGTCATCCAGCTCTTCCCGGGTGATGCCCCAGATATCGCAGACGTTCTCGGCGGTGGTGCCCATGTGGTAATTGTTGAAGGCATCCCAAAGGCCGTCCTTCACCATGGTGTCCACCAGGCCGGAGGTGGCCATGGCCACGTCCATCTTCTTGCCGAAGCGCATATCCGGCAGGGCGTAGGGCGCGGCGGACATATTCTCCATGCCGCCGGCCACGATGATTTCCGCATCCCCGGCGGCGATAGCCCGGCCGGCCTCGATGACGGCCTTCATGCCGCTGCCGCAGACCATGCTGACGGTATAGGCGGGAACGGAAACGGGCACGCCGGCCTTCACGGCCGCCTGACGGCAGGGGTTCTGACCCATACCGGCCACCAGGGTGCAGCCCATCATGACCTCGTCCACCTTGTCCGCTTCCACGCCGGCGCGCTTCAGGGCTTCCTTGATGACGATGGCGCCCAGCTCGGGGGCGGGGGTGTCCTTCAGGGTGCCGCCCATGGAGCCCACGGCGGTACGGCAGCAGTTGACCAGATATATGTCTCTCACTTTACTTCCTCCTCAGAATGTGATTTGAGTGCACTTGACCAAAAGATTATATACCTCATGGCCGGGCATTTCAATCACTTTCTGCCCATTTCTTCCTGCATGGCGGGAAAAAGGCCTTTACCGCAGGGAATCCGCCAGGATCCTTGCCCATTCCTCCAGGATGACGGTGTCATTTCCCGTCTGATAAAACAAGGCGCGGAGCACGATGTTCCCCTTCCGGAGGACGACGCAGGGGAAATGGGCCAGGGACCGATAAGCGGCAGCATGGTCCATACCCAGATCCGGGCAGGTCAGTTCTTCATAGTCCTTCCGCGCGTTCGCCCGATCCGCCCGTTGGAACTCCTTCGCCAGGAGCTTCGCCAGGGCTTCGCTTCGGGTGTCGAAATAGGTGATCTTCAGTCCGCCGGACAGGACCGACCCGTCCGGACGGCGGATCTCCCCGTGTTCGCTCCATTCCACGCCCTCCTTCAGAAAGGCGTTGGACCACCGGGAAGCATAGTCATACTGAATATCGTTCCAGGTCATCCTGTACTCCCCCTCCGCAAAATCCGCCAGGGTGGCGAAGGGCGGTTTTCCGGGGTAATCCGACCTGGGCATCCGGTCCCGATGCTCCAATTCCACGCCCAGCAGTCCCAGGAGCAGGACGATCAACAGGATGAACAGCACGCAGAAAAGAACTCTGCTTCCAAACCAGCGGCGTCGGATCTTTTTCCAGTCCTTCCGGTGGTCCGGCGGGGCCCCCTCCTTCAGCCGTCGCTTCAGCCCCTGCAGATACCGGATCTCCCCGATCCAGAAGGCCAGCGCCCCCAGAAACACCAGGCCCAGCAAAAGGATCGTGGGCAGCCCGGCCTTCACCGCGAACAGGAGGAAAGAGTAACCCTGCCAGAAATGGGTCAGGAATTGCAGCAGCCAGAATGCCGCCAGCAAGAGGATATTTCCTAGACGCCGCTTTTCCACCGCCTTGATCGCCAGGGCCTGTACCTGCGGGTCCGTATGCAGCTCCCTGACCCCGGCGTCGGCGGTGCGGTAGATAAAAAACTGTCCCCGCCTTCCCGCATACTCCCAGCCGCAGTCCGTATTGAGTTCCCAGGCCTCCCGGTCCGGCACGCCCCCATCGTCGTCCCAGGCGCTGACCTTTTTGGGGCTGGCCTCCAGGCGGTAACGCACCGGAGCGGGGTCGGTTTTGAGGAAAGAAGCGATGCCGAAAAAGAAGTCGTCCGGCTCCAGCTTCCAGCCCTGGGCAGCCATGTCACTCAGCCAGCTCTCCGTACTCTCCACATCATAAGGCGGGCAGGGGGGCAAGCGCCAGATCCGATCCTTCACGCGGCTCACCTCCCTCCCCAAGGGCAAGAGCCGGGGCGGAGGCGGCGTCCCGCAGGCATTGCCGCAGCCGCTCCAACTCCTGGATGTATGCCCGGTTCCCCTCCTCCGTCAGGGCATAGGTGCGCTTCCGCCCTTCCACGGAGACCTCCCGGAGAAAGCCCACCTCCTGGAACTTGTTCAGGATGGTGTACAGGGTACCGGGGCCCAGCTCCACCCGGCCCCTGCTCAGCTCCTCCACATAGGCACTGATCTCGATCCCGCACCGGTATCCTATCTGAAAGGCCATCAATCTAT
>CAMVBX010000193.1 GCA_947165825.1 uncultured Clostridia bacterium | reverse complement strand
GCCACCACGGCAAAGATCACCGCGCCTGCGGCTTTGCCCAGGATTGCCGCCGCCTTGCGGCTGATTCTCGGTAAGATCATGCGTTTGCTCCTTTCCCGTGCTGGGGTCAGTATACACCCTTCGGGGGAGCCGGTAAATACCCATGTGGGAATCGGGAAATGCATCTTTTTTGTTTCCGCTGTTTGTGGTATAATTGAATCATGATGAAAGTTTGCCTGATGAACGACAGTTTCCCGCCCGTGATCGACGGGGTGGCGAATGCTGTCCTGAATTATGCCCGGATCCTGACGGAGATGCGGGAATCCTGCGCCGTGGTCACCCCAGAGTACCCCGGGGCTGAGTACGACTATCCTTTTCCGGTCTACACCTATCCCAGCCTGGATACCCGCAAGGCTTTCGGGTACCGCACCGGTCTGCCTCTGGATCCTCGGCTGATGCCCCGGCTGAAGGAGGAGAACTTCAGCATCATCCACAGTCATTGCCCTATGATCTCCAACCTCCTGGCCAGGAACCTGCGGATGATGGCCAACGTACCGGTGGTTTTCACGTACCATACCAAATACGATATCGACATTGCCAACGCGCTGAAAGGCGAACTCCTGCAGGAGGCGGCGGTGCGGATGCTGGTGGCTAACGTGGAAGCCTGCGACGAGGTATGGGTGGTGAGCCGGGGAGCGGGGGAGAATCTGCGGCATATGGGTTTTACCGGGGAGTACCGGGTGATGGAAAACGGCGTCGATCTTCCCCGGGGAGCCGTTTCTCCGGAAATTGCCGCCCGGGTTTCTGCGGACTTCGATCTGCCGAAGGAGCTGCCCGTGTACCTGTTCGTGGGGCGGCTCATGTGGTACAAGGGCATCCGGCTGATCCTGGAGGGACTCACCGGCCTGATGACGGCGGGCAAGGATTTCCGCATGGTCTTCGTGGGCGGCGGAGGAGACGAAGAGGAGATCCGTGCCCAGGTGGAGCAGCTGGGGCTGGGGAAGAAATGTATCTTTACCGGGCCCGTCCGGGATCGGGATAAGCTGCGGGCCTGGTACTCCCGGGCGGATCTGCTGCTGTTCCCCTCCACCTTCGATACCAACGGCCTGGTGGTGCGGGAGGCGGCGGCCTGCGGCCTGCCCGCCCTGCTCATCCGGGACAGCTGCGCGGCAGAAGGCGTGACGGATGGCGTGAACGGCATCCTCATCCGGGAAGATTCCGCGGCGCTTTTCGCTGCCCTGAATTCCCTCTACGGCAGGGAGGATACCTTAAAACGGATCGGGGAGCGGGCGATGGAGGAATTGTATCTGTCCTGGGAGGAGAGCGTCCGCCGCGCCCGGCGCCGATATGAAGAGATCCTGGCAGACTGGCACGGCCGGAAGCGGCTGGCGCCGACCATGGAAGAGCTTTCCGCCTTTTACGGCATTCAGAATATTCTGGAGGACATGCGCACCCGAATGCGGCAGCAGTGGGGTATGCATCGGAATCCGATGGGATCGGATCGAAGCCCGGATGAGAAGGGCGGCAGGAGGTAATTGAGATGAAGGAAACCAAGAGAGAAAAAAGACTGGTGGGTCTGGCGCTGTGCCTGGCCCTGATCGCGGTATTCAGCCTGGGCGGTCTTGCCCTGGCGGTGACCTACGGGCATACGGGCATCGTCCCCGTGGGACAGGAAACCCGCTCCTTTTCCGCCACCCGGACGAATCTGGCCTGGAACCCCCGGGAGCCCATCGAACCTACGGAGATCTATACCCGGGCCGCCGCCCAGACGGTGATCGTGGAGGCTCCCGTGCCGGAGCAGGATAATACCATCCATGCCTACGGCGCAGGTTTTCTGATCTCTTATGACGGATACATTATGACCAACTGCCACGTGGTGAGCGACCCCATGGCGGACGGGGTGGAGATCCAGATCCGTACCTTCGCGGGGAAGGTCTATCCGGCGGAGATCGTCGGCGCGGATCAGGACAGCGATATTGCCCTGCTGAAGATCAAGGAATACGTGGAACCGGCCATCCTGGGGGACAGCAGCGAGCTGAAGCCCTGCCAGAGCGTATACATCATGGGGCATCCTGCGGACGAGCTGGCCTTCACCATGACCAGCGGCATCATCAGCGCCCTGGGCAGGACCATCACCTTCAGCGATGGAACGACTCTGAATATGTTCCAGCTGGACGCGGCGGTGAACTTCGGCAATTCCGGCGGCCCGGTGTACAATGACCGGGGGGAGGTGATCGGTATCACCACCGCCAAGTATACCGGCCTCTCCTCCGAGGGACTGGGTTTCGCCATCCCCATCAACGATGCGGTGCGGATCGCGGAGGATCTGCGGAACCACGGCTACGTCCGGGGCCGTCCCCTCATGGGACTCACGGTGCGGGCCATCCCGGAGGATTTTCGGGAGGACGGCAATCCGGCGGGCGTGGAGATCTACAGTGTGGAGCCCGGTCTCTGCGGCGAGCGGGCCGGCCTTCTGGCGGGGGACATCATCCTTAGCCTCAACGGGAAACGGGTGACCACAAACGCGGAGCTGATGGATGCCAAACGGCCGTACCGGGCAGGGGATACCGTGACCCTGGAGATCTGGCGGGACGGAGAGACTTTCACCACGGAGCTGACCTTTGAAGAGGTCACTCCGGATCATCCCACCGGGAACGTGAACATCATTGAGGATGAAGAGTCCGGGGGACCGGATGATCTGGAAAAACCGGAAGATTCCGAGGAAACGGAAGATTCTGAAGGAACGGACGAGGCGGAGACGCCTGCCGAGGGTGAAGAACAGCCGGAGAGTCCTGACGGAACAGAGGAGCCGGAAAGCTCCGAAGGATCCGGAGACTGATCGTTCATTTGTCACAAGAACGTTCCGCGCCTGCGGGCGTGGAGAAGACGGCCTGCCGGAGGCGTCGTCGTCGCAAATCTCACGGGCTGCGCATCCGCGGTTTCCGAAAGAGGCCGCGGATGCTTGCGTGCGTTCGATTGCTCCTCCTCTCCAAACCGAAGCAGAGGCTTCGGTTTGGGAAACGGGGGAGGGGGGACGGAAAACATTGCCGATCTGCAGATAACCACCCTGAAAAGCAAACGAC
>CAMVBX010000192.1 GCA_947165825.1 uncultured Clostridia bacterium | reverse complement strand
GTTGTGGGCCTCGTACTGCTCCTTCATGTTGCCCCAGTAGCGGATGGGCACCCGGCGGTATTTCACTTCCCCATCCTCCAGCCGAAGGGTGAGATACCGGTTTTCCTCCTCCGGATCGTTTTCCGGATAATCCAGCCGGTCCATGCGCAGAGCCGGGCTGGTGAGCTTCCGTTCCTTCATGGCATGGAGAATGATGGTGGCATAGTCCAGCATACTCAGATCCTCCAGGGAGCGCATGAGCTTATGGGGATCCACGGCATACAGCCGGGGTACGGCAGATTCCCGAATGCGGCCGAGCTCCTCCAGGCCCAGGTCCAGCAGCTCCTCGCTGCGGAATTCCCCGGCGTAATACTGCATCACCCGGCAGAGGCCGTTATGCAGCTCCTTCCATTCGATGCCGCCTTCCCGTCTGGTGGGGGCCAGCACCCGCTCCTTTTCCGCGTCGATCTGCTCCCGGCACACCTTCCCCGCGTCGATGCCCTTGGCATAGGCGGCGGCCTTGCGCCCCGCATAGCGTCCGGTGGCGGCGGCATAGCTGTGGTCCCCGGGGCAGAACATGGTGGTCCCGGCGGCATAGAGGCCGTCCAGGGTGGTCTTCAGATCCCAGTCCACCATGAGCCCGCCGCCCCGGGTGGTATCCCGGTATTGTTGGGAGGGTTGGAACTCGATCAGGGTATAGTTCATGATCTGATCCCGCTTGTAATCGAAGCCCCCCTCGGTCATGGTCTTCACCATGATCTTGGTGGTGGATTCCTCGTTGAGCATCAGGTTCCAGGTGGCGTTGGCCTCCTCCGGTTTCATCCCGGCAAAGTCCCCGTAGAAGGGCAGCTTATACTCGCCGTTCCTGACCCCATCCCGAATGGCGTTGATGATCTGGGCCGAGGTGCTGAACATGGCGCCCCCGTCCGCCCAGCCCTGGGTGGGGGCGGGAAGCTGCTTGCCTTTTGCGTCCACCAGGGGCACGTTCTCATAGCTGGCGTCGCCGCCGCCGGTATACCATTTGTGCTTCAGGCCGCTGGCGATGCGGTAGGGGGCGCTGCCCTCCATCATGGTGACCTCCGCTCCGGCCCGCCAGGCCATGGCGGTGCCGTCCCCGCTCTCATTCCGGGAGTACATGGTGGAATAGCCGCCGTGCTCCATGTCCATGTGCCACATCTGTCCGGCGCCGGAGGTAGCCAGGATCACGGCCTTGGCCTTCACGATGACAAACTCCCCGGTACGCACGTTGACGCCCGTTGCGCCCACCACTCTGGCCCCCTGCTTTCCGTTTTCGTTCAGCAGGCCGGTGGCCATGATCCGGTCCATCACCTTTACCCCCAGCCGCAGGCATTCCTTCTTCAGTATGGGTTTGAAGGTGCTGCCCCAGATGCGGATCACGGTATTGTTCCGTTTCTCCGGCGGGTTGAAGCCCGGCTGACCGTAGGTTTCCGGCAGGCCCAGCCCCGCGCCGGCGCTGTACCGGGGGGAGAACATGAGTTTGGTCTTTTCGTCCCGGCCTTCCACCCCCAGGAATTCGTCCTGATCGTCCCGGATCTTTCCGCCCATCTGCTCCATTTCCAGGAGGGTATCCCAGTCCTCCCGGCACTGGATCTGGATGCCGATACCGTTGGAGTATTTGCCCAGGGATTCCATCTCCTCAACGGCCCATTCGTCCGGATCCACCCGGGAGCAGGGGTTGGCGGGCACGTTGCACCAATGGTCGCAGCCGGGGCCGCCGGCGCCGCTGCGCTTCACGTCCCCCTTCTCCATCAGAATGACCTTTGCTCCGGTGCGCGCCGCGCCGATGGCCGCCCAGCAGCCGGCGATGCCGCCGCCCAGGACCAGTACGTCCGCCTCCTCTTCCCGCTCTTCCCCGAACTTCACGGGATAGGGCCATACAGGAGGTGTGCCCGTGGATTTCAGATACTCATACCAGGTTCCCATATTCATCCTCCCTTTTTGATTCATTCTGTTCATACACAAAATTGTAATGGATAAGAGGCAGGCCGTCAAGACGGAGCCTTTGGTAATTGCATTACCTGCAGCTCCTGCTCCAGCACGTCGGCATATCGTTGGACCGCCGGGTCGAGCGCCTCAGCCCGGTCCAGGGTCTCCGCCCGATCCCGGTATTCGATGGGCGAACGGCGGACAGTCAGGGCGTATCCCAGTGCCTCCGGCTCAGGGCAGAGTCCGGATTCCAGCGCCCACTCCCCCGCTGCTGTTTTGCCGATGATCCTTCCCGTACGGAGGGTATACAGACAGCGGGAGATATCCAGAAGCCAGCCGAAAGAATACAGGCTCCTTCCGGTGAAGCGGGCGTACTTTCGGATCGTCTCCAGGTGGGCGGCGATATCCCGCTGCCACTCCGCTTCCGTCGGCCTGGAGATCCGGTCTCTCACCTCCCTGCCGCGCAGCAGGATACCGTGATCAAGCAAATCCATCCGGGAGAGACTATTGAAGTCGTATTTCTCCGCGATCCGCTCGCCGCTGGTCCCCCAGTACACCACCCGGTCCGGTATCTCCGTCAGGAACGCATCCAGGGAGAGCATCCCTCCCTCAAAAGCCCGGTATACGGGATCGCCCAGAGCCTGGCGAAGCCCCCTTAATCCCAGTGCCCGGTCTTCGGGGATGGGTTCCCCGGTCAGGACCAGCAGGTCGATATCGCTCCATCCCGGTCGAAAATCTCCGATCGCAGCGGAGCCGTGGAGATAGATGGAGCGGGGGATATCCTCCCCCAGGATGGCGCAGATCTCTTCGGTCATCCTGCGGATGGCCGTGTACGGACCGGACATTTGCTCCATGGTCCAACGCGCTTCCTTTCCTGTAATCTCCCGGGATCATGACGAATACCCGGGTCAAGTGCCGGTATTTACAATAACTGGGGGAACCGCAAGCAGTTCCCCCAGTTATACGATTCAGCGATGCAGGGTGTTTCAGATCCCAGCCAGCTTGAGGATGTCGGGCACCTTGGATTCCCAGCCCTGGGCCATGATATGCACGCCCTGGCAGTAGGGCAGGCATTCCTTGATCAGGCGGGCGGTGATCTCCACACCGGTGATGCCGGCCTTGGTCTTTTCCTTGTCCGCCTTCAGCTCATCGATGAGGGCATCGGGCACATGGACGCCCGCCACGTTGGCGTTCAGGTAGCGGCACATGCCGACGCTCTTGGGGATGATGACACCCAGCTGCACGGGCACGCCGAACTGCTTGGCCTTCTCCATGAAGGCGATGAACT
>CAMVBX010000191.1 GCA_947165825.1 uncultured Clostridia bacterium | reverse complement strand
CAGATAACCACCCTGAAAAGCAAACGACTATTGCCAAACAGATTCAAAGTCGGCAGGCTGAGGTTCAGCACCCGCTTGTTTATCGTCGAACCTATGCCCCCTTCGCTTCAGCGCCCTGGGCACCGGGGGTGCAGGGGCGGAGCCCCGCCGCGCTCTTTCCCCGGTTTCTCTCGCGCAAGAGAAACCGGGCCGCCGGAGGCATACCCCCGCCGGCGAGGCGGCCTTCTGCACCGCCGTACCCTGGTAATGGACCTCCAGATAGAACCCGTCCAGGTAGGGCAGCCCCCGGTAATAGGCAAACTCGGGATAGTCCTCGTCCGGAGACAGGTGGTACTCCGCCAGCTGGATCACCGCTCCGGCGCTGTACCCCATCGCCACGCCCTTGTGCCGCATCAGCGCGTCCGTCAGGTCGAATTCCTCGATGCGCTCCAGCATCCGGTCCGGCAGGCCGCCCAGGAAATAGAGGATATCCGCCCCTTCCGCCTTCTCCCGGGCGGATTTCTTCGTATCCCGGAAGTAATCCAGGAAAGAGACCTGCTCCGGGGGGATCCCATAGGCGGCGAAGCCGCCGGTAATGCCGCCGCAGTACATCCCCTTCTCTTTGGCGTACAGCCGGTCCCAGTCCTCAGGGGACTTCACCCGATTGTCCCGGAAGGAAAAGGCAACGACGGCCACCCGGTCCGAGGGCCGGATATAGGGCCGCAGCACCCCATAGAGCCAAGGGGCGTCGATATCGTAACCCTCCAGCAGGATGTTGACCATTTTCTTTCCTCACTTTCCCACGCAGAACCGGGAGAAGATCGCCTCCACCAGATCCTCCCGCAGGGTCCGTCCGTCCAGCTCCCCCAGGGCGGCCAGGGCTTCTTCCGCGTCCGTGAGCACCGCGTCCGGAGTCATGCCCTCCTCCAGGGCGGCCAGGGCCCGATGCACCGCCTCCCCGGCCCGGAGCACCGCTTCATACTGCCGGGCGTTGGTGAGCACCTCCCCCAGGTCCCGGGGCTGTTCTCCAGCCAGCAGCTCCGCCGCCAGCTTTTCCAGCTCCTCCAGGCCTTCCCCGGTGCGGGCGGATACCCGCAGAACGTGGGGAATGGCGGCCCGGATCTCCGCCTCCTCCAGCGCCTGGGGCAAATCGCATTTGTTCAGGAGGGCAATGGCCCTCGGGGCCTTCCCCGCGGCATCCAACGCTTGACGATCCTCCGGAGCCAGAGGCGCGGAGGCGTCGAACACCGCCAGCACCAGCTCTGCCCGTTCCGCCTCGGCCAGGGCCCGCTCCACCCCCTGCTGCTCCGCATCGCTGTCCGCAGCGCGCAGGCCCGCCGTATCCGTAAGGCGCAGGAGGGTCCCGCCCAGCACCAGCTTTTCCTCCAGGGTATCCCGGGTGGTCCCTGCCTGGGGGGTGACGATGGCCCGGTCATAGCCCAGCAGGGCGTTCAGCAGGGAGCTTTTTCCCACGTTGGGCTTCCCCAGCAGGGCGCAGCGAAGTCCTTCCTTCAGCACCTGCCCCCGGCGGAAGCTGCCCAGGAGCCGGTCCAGCGCCTCCCCGTCCGCCCGGAGCCGGGCGGCCATTTCCTCCCGCTCCAGGGGATCCACGCCCTCCTCGGGATAATCCACCGCCGCCTGGAACCAGGCCAACAGCCCCAGCAGATCCGCATAGATCCTTCCGGTCTTCCGGCTCACCGCTCCTTCCAGCTGGGCCGCGGCGTTTTTGGCGGCGGAGGCGGTCTCCGCATCCACCAGGTCCACGATGGCCTCCGCCTGCACCAGATCCAGCCGCCGGTTGAGGAAGGCCCGGCGGGTGAATTCCCCGGGTCCCGCCTGCCGGACGCCCAGGGTAAAGAAGGCCCGCAGGGCGGCGGCGAGCACCGCCGGGGAGCCGTGGCAGTTCAGCTCCACCGTGTCCTCTCCCGTAAAGCTCCGGGGTCCGGGGCAGTACACCGCCAGAACCTGATCCAGCTGGGTCCCGTCCGTATCCAGCAGGGAGCCCAGCACCATGGTCCTGGGGGGCTTCTCCCCCAATCTCCCGCCCCCCTTGGGGCGGAAAAGGGTCTCCGCTGCGGATAACGCCTCCGGCCCGCTGAGCCGGATGATCCCCAGGGCCGTCCGGCCTCCGCCGGTGGCAATGGCTGCGATGGTTGACATAATTGCACCTCTTGTAGAAATACGGCCCCGGCAAAAGCCGGGGCCGTATGCCGTTTACTCTTATTTCTGCTGGGCTTCCAGATCGTACATCTGCTTCTGCAGCAGCAGCTTCTGGTACTTGATATCCGCGTTCTCCGCGGCGATCTTGAACAGGGCCTTGGCCCGCTCCGGGAAGCTCAGAGCCAGGGAGGAGTACCGCACCTCGCTCATGAGGAAGTCCTCGTACTTGCCGGAGGGAGCGGCGCTGTCCACGCTCAGGGGATTCTTCCCTGCCGCCTCCAGCCGGGGATCGAAGCGGAACAGGTTCCAGTAACCCGCCTCCACCGCGGCCTTCATGATGCTCATGCTCTTGCCCATGCCCGCCCGGGCGCCGTGGTTGATGCAGGGGGCGTAGCCGATGACCAGGGAGGGACCGTCGTAGCTCTCCGCCTCGGCCAGGGCCTTGACGCACTGGTTGTAATCCGCGCCCAGGGCTACCTGGGCCACATAGATATAGCCGTAACTGATGGCGATCTGGGCCAGATCCTTCTTCTTCACGCTCTTGCCCGCGGCGGCGAACTGGGCCACCGCGCCGATGGGCGTGGCCTTGCTGGCCTGGCCGCCGGTATTGGAGTAAACCTCGGTATCGAAAACGAAGATGTTGATATTTTCCCCGGAGGCCAGAACGTGATCCAGGCCGCCGTAGCCGATATCGTAGCTCCAGCCGTCGCCGCCGAAGCACCAGAAGCTGGGCTTGGGGAGCAGATCCGCGTTCTCGGCCACGTACTTCGCCTCGGGGGAGGCGCCGTTCCGGCACAGGGCCAGGAGGGCATCCCCGGCAGCCTCCGCCTCGGCGGAGCTGTCCTTCTTCAGGAGCCAGGCGTTGGCGGCGTCGGCATAGGCGGGATCCTCCGCCAGCTTCTCCACCTGCTCCGCCAGGAGGGCCCGGCGCTGCTTCATGGCGCTGAGCATGCCGTAGCCGAACTCGGCGTTATCCTCGAACAGGGAGTTGGCCCAGGCGGGGCCGCGGCCCTTCTTGTCCACGGTATAGGGGGTGCTGGGGGCGCTGCCGCCCCAGATGGAGGAGCAGCCCGTGGCGTTGGCGATGAGCATCCGGGTGCCGAAGAGCTGGGTGATGAGCTTGGCATAGGGGGTCTCGCCGCAGCCGGCGCAGG
>CAMVBX010000190.1 GCA_947165825.1 uncultured Clostridia bacterium | reverse complement strand
CGGCGGGATCGTGGCCAGCATCGTGAACGTACTGGGCTCTCTCTTCGGCAGCGTGATCCTCTTCATCCCCATCTTTGTTATCGGTCATGTCTTCAACATCGGCATCAACGTGATCGGCACATACGTCCACGCAGCGCGGCTGCAGTACCTTGAATTCTTCGGCAAGTTCTATGTGGACGGAGGCAAGCCCTTCCGCCCCCTGGACCGGAAAACCAAGTATTTTGAAATCATTAAGGAGGAATCCATCCATGGCTGAGTTCATCAATGCATTCGGCGGTCTCGCGCTGGCGTTTCTGGGAGGCGGTCTCGCCGCCGTCCTTTCCTGCATCGGTTCCGCCCGGGGCACCGGCATGACCGGTGAAGCCGCCGCCGGTCTGGTGAGCGAGGATCCCGAGCAGTTCACCAAGTGCCTGATCCTGCAGGTCATCCCCGGCACCCAGGGTCTGTACGGCTTCGTTATCTGGTTCTTCGTGCTGCTGCAGATCGGCATCTTCGGCGGAAACGGCGTTCAGTCCCTCACCATCACCCAGGGCCTGGGCTACCTGGTCGCCTGCATCCCCATGATGCTGGGCGGTCTCATCTCCGCCAAGTATCAGGGCCGCGTTGCCGCCGCCTCCATCAATATCGCCGCCAAGAAGCCCGACGACTGGTCCAAGGGCATCATCCTCTGCGTCATCGTGGAGTTCTACGCGATTCTTTCCCTGATCGCCTCCATTCTGATGATCCTCAACGTGAAGTAAGATGAAAGGGATCGAAAACATCGCGCTGCGCATCCGGGAGGAGGCGCAGCAGGAAGCGAAGGATCTCGTGACCCGGGCGGAACAGAAGGCCGCCGAGGCCAGGGCCGCCGCGGACCGGGAAGCCGACGAGCTGCGGGAAACCCTCCGGAAGGAGGGGGAGGCCGAGGCCGCGCGGCAGTACGATCTGCTCCTGGCCGCCGAGGAGACCGAGAACCGGAAGCAGCTTCTGGGCGCAAAGCAGGAGCTGGTCGCCCGGGCCTTTCAGCGGGCGGTGGAACAGCTCTGCGCCATGGAGGACGAACCCTACACGAAGCTGCTGGCCAGGCTCGCCGCCTCCGCCGCGGAAACGAAGCAGGAAAAGATCATCCTCAATGAACGGGATAAGGCCCGCGTCGGCGCCCGGGTGGTGGAGGAGGCCAACCGCCTCTGCTCCGGCAGTCTGACGCTGGCGGAGGAATGCCGCCCCATCGTGGGCGGGCTGATCCTCTCCCAAGGGAAGATCGAGGTGAACTGCGCGCTGGATACCCTGGCCGCCCTGCGCCGGAACGAGCTGGCGGGCAAGGCCTCCGCGCTGCTGTTCGGATAAGGAGCCGCCGTGAGAAAGCATAAGGATACGGATTACCTCTTTCTCTCCTCCTATCTCCATGCCCGGGAAGCCCGGGCAGGCGAAACCGGGTCCGAAACGGACAAGGCCGCCATTCTCCGGGACCTGGAAAGCCTCGCCCCGGATCCGAAGATCGTGGATTTCTTCCGGGTGAAATACGACTACCATAACGCCAAGGTGTTTCTCAAGAGCATCGCCGCCAATACGGACAATTCCCGGCTCTACTCCCCCCTGGGGCGGGTGACCCGGGAGGAGCTGATGATGGCCTACCGGGACGGGAAGACGGATAAGCTCACTCCCACCTTCAGCAAGGCCTTCTTCCAGGCGGACGAGGTCCTCTCCCGCACGAAAGATCCCCGATTGGCGGATTTTCTGCTGGACAAAGCCTACGTGCAGGAGCTGAAGGCAACAGCGGACGATACAAAGGCAAAGCTGCTCATCAACTATGCCGCGCTGAACGCGGACACCCTGAACCTCCGGGCGCTGGTGCGCATGCTGAAAAGCGGCGTGGAGCCGGAGCTGCTCAGCCAGGTGCTGACGGATTGCGGCACCGTTTCCCTGAAGGCCCTGAACGCGGCTTATCCGGACGTCGGCGCCGTTCTGGTCCTGTACCGGAGCACCGGCCTGGCTCCCCTTCTGACGGAGGCGGAGCGTGCGGCCCGGGGAGGCGGCTTTTCCGCCTTTGAGCAGGGCTGCCGCACCCTCCTGGCAAACTGGATGGATCAGGCCCGGTATACCCCCTTTGGGGAGAACGTGCTGATCCGCTACCTCTATCGACTGGAGGCGAAGGAAGCATGAGCGCATACAAGGTCGCGGTGCTGGGGGATCGGGAGAGCGTCATGGGCTTCCGGGCCCTGGGTCTGGACGTGTTCCCCGCGGAGCCGGAGAACGCCGCAGCGGTGTTCAACTCCGCCGTGAAGGGAGAAGGCCAGCCCTACGCCATTATCTACATCACCGAGGAGCTGATCGCCCCCCTTCGGGAGCAGATCAGCGCGGCCAAGGAATCCATGACCCCCGCCATCATCCCCATCCCCTCCAAGAACGGCACCCTGGGTCTGGGCATGGACGCTCTCACCTCCGCCGTGGAGCGGGCCGTAGGCGCAAATATCCTCTGAGCTCCGGCTCAGATCCTATCGACTGAAAACTCCCGCCGGAAAGCCGGTGGAATTCGGAATGAACGGAGTTTGACTATGGGAAAAATCATCAAGGTATCCGGGCCGCTGGTGGTGGCGGACGGTCTGGCTGACGCCGGCATGGCCGACGTGGTCAAGGTCGGCGCCCAGGGACTGAAAGGCGAGATCCTGACCATGACCGGCGACACGGCTTCCATTCAGGTCTATGAGGAGACCGCGGGCCTCGGACCCGGGGCGGAGGTATACACCACCGGCGCCCCCCTGAGCGTGGAGCTGGGCCCCGGCATGCTGGAAAACATCTATGACGGCATCCAGCGCCCCCTGACGGAGATCCGGGCCCTTGCCGGCGAAACCATCGCCCGTGGTATCGATATCCCCGCTCTGAACCGGGAAAAGAAATGGCACTTTGTCCCCGTCAAGCAGGCCGGCGATCGGATAACCGGCGGCGACATCATCGGCACGGTGGAAGAGACCAGTGCCCTGACCCACCGGATCATGGTCCCCCACGGGGTGGTGGGCACCCTGAAGAGCATCACCGAAGGGGACTATACCGTAACGGAAACCGTGGCGGTAGCCGAGCTGGAGCGGGGCGGCGAAAAAGATCTCACCATGATGCAGACCTGGCCTGTGCGCATCGGGCGGCCCTACCGGGCCAAGTTCCTGCCGGACACCCCCATGCAGAGCGGCCAGCGGGTCATCGACACTCTCTTCCCCATCGCCAAGGGCGGCACCGCCGCGGTGCCCGGTCCCTTCGGAAGCGGCAAGACCGTGGTGCAGCACGCCCTGGCCAAGTGGTCGGATGTGGACGTTGTGGTCTACATCGGCTGCGGCGAGCGCGGCAACGAGATGACGGACGTGCTGATGG
>CAMVBX010000189.1 GCA_947165825.1 uncultured Clostridia bacterium | reverse complement strand
TTCGAAAAACTTGCTTCAGCGGGGCGACAAGACTTTGTCGACACGCTGAGGGCGCCTGCCGCAGCAAGCGCCCTTTTCCTGGTGGACAGTAAGGGACTCGAACCCCTGACCTTCCGCACGTCAAGCGGAAGCTCTACCAGCTGAGCTAACTGTCCTCATCGGTCAAAGCTTAGTGAGTATACCCTATCTCCCTCCGTTTGTCAAGAGGAGATTTTCGGGTTTTCCCATCCCCGGGAGATCCCGGGGATGGGTCCGCGGTTTATTTCCCTCTGAGCAGGGCGGGAATCTCCTTGATCTTGGGGGGATCCCCCTTCCGGAAGGCCAGGAGGGTGTACAGCCTGCCCGCCAGCATGGCGATGGCCAGGGCGAACAGAAGCACGATCACCAGGGAGACGATCCCCGTCAGCGCGCTGGCCTCCCCCAGCACCAGGCGGGAGGGCAGGGTGAGCACGGCGGTAAAGGGTACGTAGTTCATCCAGGAAGCATCGGAGATGATCTGGCCGGAGCTGCTCCCCTTTCCCAAAATGCTGATGAGGAAGCTGGCCACCAGCAGGGTGGTGAACAGGGAGTTGGTGCTGCCCAGATCCGCCTGCTTCCCGGCCAGAGCCCCGCCCACGGCGGCCAGGGAACAGTACAGCAGGAAACCGCCCACGATGATCAGCAGCGCCAGGATCGAGGGTCCGGGGGCAAAGAATCCCAAAGCGCCCAGCTGTTTCAGCAGCAGGAGAAAGCCCATCTGCGCATCCGGATACAGAACGTGCATCAGTCCGGAGGTCAGGAGTACGCCTCCCGCAGCTCCGACGATCCAGACCAGGACCTGGAGAATGCCCGCCAGCGTTCCCGCCAGAAGCTTGCCCAGAATCATCGCCTCGGGCCGCAGGGAGAGCAGGAAGGTATCCATGAGCTTGGATTGCTTCTCCAGCACGACGGAGGAGGCCACGCCCTGGCCGTAGAACAGCACCAGGAAGTACAGCAGCATCACGTTCAGATAGGGCAGGACGATGTCCGCGATCTCCCGGATCTCTCCGGCGGCTCCGTCGCCGCTCTCTTCCCCGGAGAGGATCTCCGCCGCCTGGGCCGTTGACGTCTGGACCGGCTCCAGGACCTCCGCCAGCTGCTCCGGCGTCAAGCCGGATTTCAGCGGCAGAATCGCGCCGAAATACCCGTTGAGAAACTCGGCGTAATGCTCCGCTTCGCCCATATCCAGGGCGCTCTGTTCCGGCAGCACCACCCGGAGCCGGTAACCGTCCCCTTCCCGGCGAAGGGAAAGGATCAGGCTGTCCGGTTCTCCCGCCGTCCGGGCCAGGGCATCCTCCGGCCCTGCGCAGACGACGTAGTCCAGGCCGGAATAAACCGGGTCGCCCAGACCGTTCAGGGCCCGGAAATCCAGCTCCCCCGGAGTTTCGTCCGCCACGTACACTACCCGGAGGGCGGTGCGGTCCCGGATCTCTTCTTCCCCGCCCCTGTCCTGAAGGAGGATCACCAGGGCCGGGATGCACAGCAGCAGAAGCAGCGCCGGGATCAGCGTGAGGAGCTTCCATCCCTTTCCGGAAACGGTCCTGGACAGGGAAAAACGGAACACCTTTCCCCAGCCGCTGAGAAAGCCCTTTCTCATGCCCGCACCCCCTTCTGCTCCCGGAAGATCCGCAGGAGCTGTTTCAGTTTGATCTTCTCTCCCTTATGAATGAGCAGAGCCCCGTAAACGGCGGCGCAGAAGCGGCCCAGCAGAAGGACCGTTGCCGCCTGGATGACCCAGCTGAGAAGCAGCACCCAGAGGGAGATATCTCCGGTGATGTACCGGGCAGGGGCGGTAAAGGATGAGATCAGCGGCAGCAGGGAGACGACGGTATGCAGCGCCCGGCTCCCGGAGAAGGAGGTGAAGATCCCGATGAAATAGCCGATCAGGCTCAGCAGAGTGGCCGCCGTGGAGGCGGAATCCGTCCCCTCCTCGCCGGAGCTGCAGGAACCGGCGATGCCGCCCAGAATGGAAAAGCTCAGGTAGCCCAGGAGCAGGGAAACCAGGATGCAGAGGAGCTCCTTTGCCCCCAGTCCCGCCAGGACCGCCCCGATGGACACTCCTCCGGGCAGAGCCTCCACCCCCAGCACCATGCGGGTCACGGTCATGCCCAGCGCAATGACCAGGATACCGGCCAGCACCACGCACATGGCCGCCAGGATCTTACCCCAGACCAGAGCCAGGGGACGGACGGAGACCATCAGCAGATCCACGAGCTTGGAGCTTTTCTCCTCCGCCACCGCCCGTACCACGTAGGAGACGGACATGCTCACCAGCATGAAAGCGACGACGGCATATAGGAAGCCCATGAGGAAGCGGCCCTGGTCGAAGGGATCGCCGCCTGCCTCCGGCTCCGCAAGAAAGTTCTTTTGGGTCACGGCCTCCGCCGAATACCCGGCGAAGGCGGCGGCCTGCTGCTCCTCGTCCGCTCCGGCGGCCGCCAGTCTGGCGCTGCGGAAGGCGGTGCGGGCATAGGAGACGATGCGTGCCGCCTCGGTCCCGCTCACCTTGCTGTTCTCCCCGGTGCAGGCCCGGATCCTCCAGCCGCCTTCCGGATCCGCGTCGATCCACAGGAGGACGTTCTTCTCCTCCCCGTTCAGCCGGTTGAGCCACGCCTCCCCGGCGCCCTCCACGGTCTCCTGGACCATGTAGTCCGGCAGTTCCGCCGGTTCCAGGGCATAGGGGCTTTCGTTCAGGATATACAGGACTTCCCCGTCCCGGTTCGCATTCTGTCCCCGCTTCATGGAAGCGGACATGATGAACACGCTCCCCACGGAGCACAGCAGCATGATCAGAAGCATGACAAAGGTGGCCTTCTGCTTGAAATACTGCTGCAGGGAAAAGGTGAAAACCTGCTTGATCCCCTGGTATTCCGCCTTATTCGGCAGCATCGGCTTTCCCCACCTTTTCCACAAAGATCTCATGCAGGCTGGGCTCCCGCAGATCGAAGGTCACCACGCCGATCCCCGTCTCCGCCAGCCGCCGGAGCAGGTCGTTCGCCTGCTTTTCTCCGGTGACCCGGAGTTCGTATTCCATGGGCTTCTCGGAGAAGGGCTCGATGCCCGCCGCCCGGATCTGCGCTTCCGCGTCCTCCTCGGTTTTCAGCCGCAGATTCACCCGTCCGTATCCCTTCTTGATCTCGTTCAGGTTCCCCTGGAGGATGGTCTTGCTCCGGTTCAGGATGGTGATATCCGTGCAGAATTCCTCCACCGTGGGCATCTGGTGACTGGAGAGGATCATATACTTTCCCTTGCCGATCTCCTCCCGAAGGATGGACTTGAACAGATCCGTATTCACCGGATCCAGGCCGGAGAGGGGCTCGTCCAGGATCAGCAGCTCCGGATCCGGCAGGAGGGCCAGCATCAGCTGGATCTTCTGCTGGTTGCCCTTGCTCAGCTGGTCCGCCTTCAGGGAG
>CAMVBX010000188.1 GCA_947165825.1 uncultured Clostridia bacterium | reverse complement strand
ATTTTTCACCTGCTTCACCGGCAGCCCCAGGGCCGCGGCGATTTCCCGCGGCTTTTGCTCGCGGGCGTATCGGCGAAGGACAATATCCCGGTCCTGTTCCGGAAGAAGCGCCAAGGCTTTCATCAGCCTGCCCTTGTTTTCCTCCAGGAGAAGACCGTCCTCCAGATTCAGGGAGCGGGAGAGGATGTCCTCGTTGATGGGTTGTTCTTCCCTGCGCTGGATCTCCCGATACCGGTCCAGCGCGCGGGAACGAACGACCATGCAGAGCCACAGCTTCAGGTTTCCCCGGGCGGGGTCGAATTTCTCCGGCTCCTGCCAGAGCTTGATGAAAGCATCGGCTACGCACTCCTCCGTATCCTGTGGGGAGGCGACGCCTCGCAGAATCCCCGCCGCCACAGACCACAGGAGCTTTGTATATCTGCGCATCACCGCGTCGATGGCCTCTTCATCCCCGTCCCGTATACGGTTGACGATTCGTTCCTCTTTCAATGCATCATCTCCCATGCAGTGATTGACCGGTCGTCTATAGTACGGAGAAATGGGAAAAAGGACTCAAAAAAGCAAAGAGGCCGGAGACAAAACTCACGACCTCTCAGTATGCCGGAAGAAAATTCGTTCAGATCTCTCCCCGGAGCTTCAGCCCTTCCAGGATCAGCGACACGCACTGTTCCCGACTGAAGACCTCCGTGTCCACGGTCAGGTGGAACCAGCGGGTATCACCCCATTTCCGGCCGGTGAAATTCTGGTAGTACCGGGCTCTTGCGGCGTCCGTCCGCTCCAGCTCCTCCTCCGCCCTGGCCAGGGAGATCTGCTTCCGCTCCGCCAGCTGCTGAGCCCGCCACAGGGGCCTGGCATGGAGGAAGACCCGGAAGCTCCTGGGCTCCTGGTACAGGATATAATCGGCGCAGCGGCCCACGATCACGCAGCCCTCGCCCCCTGCGGCGATGCGGCGAAGGACCCGGCATTGGGCGGCGAAAAGCTTCTCCAAAGGCGGCAGATCCTCGTTGTACATGGCGTAGCCGGAGGTGAGGAAGTCATACAGCAGGTTCTGCCCCATGGTCTGCTCATGGGCCCGGATAAACTCCTCGCTGAGACCGCTTTCCTCCGCTTCCAGGGGGATAAGCTTTTCATCGTCATAGAAGGGGATCCCCAAGGCCTTGGACAGCGCCTCCGCCACCCAGAGTCCGTCGGAGCCGGTCTCCCGGCTGATGGTGAGGATAAGGCCGCCCTTTCTGCCCTCTGGCAAACCATCCCGCCGGATCGCCCGCTCCAGCTTGGTCTCCCGCTCTACGAAGCGGAGCAGGGGGGCCTGGCAGACGCGCATCATCCGTTTCATCAGGAAGCCTACGGTGAGGGCGGAGATCACCGTTCCCTCCCGGACTCCCACCAGGGCATGGAAGAAGAGCAGGGAGGTGAGGGCGGAGAGACCCACCATGCAGCAGTCTGTGATGATCTTGCAGACGGCGACGGGCTTGCCGATTTTCCGGGATACGGCCAGACTCAGCCCCTCTCCGGGGGTGGGGAGAATGGCCGGGGCCAGATACAGCATCACGCCAAAGGAGACCAGGGGGATGGAGATGAACAGATAGACAAGGCGCAGAAGATATCTGTCCGGAGCGGGGATAAAGCGCAGCAGCTCCGTCGCCGCGGTGACCAACAGACCAAAAAAGAAGGAAGCCAGGATCTGCAGCAGCATGTGCGCCTGGAATTCCTTCCGGAGGATCAGAAGCTCCACCAGAATATAGAAGCAGTAGGTCCCGGTGGTACAGACGCCCAGAGCGATCCCGGTGATCTGATGGGTTACGTTGGCCAGACTGGTGACGGGACTTACGCCCAGGGAGGATTTCACGGAGAAGACTACCCCCATGGCCATGATAAACAGGCCCAGGAAGTAGACTGCGCCGCGTTTCAGCCAGACGAGAGCGGAAGAGGAGCCTTCCGTGCGCCGCCTCATGCGCGTCTCCTTTCTGAAGAGCGGGACCGGGAAGATTTCCGGTCCCGCAGGGTTTATTCGTCCCTTGTGTCGAACAGACGGTATTTGCCCGCCCGGAAGACACGGATGAAATCCTGGATCGACTCCAGCGGTTCCTCCGTATCGATGCCGCAGAGACGGGTCTGCTTTGCGGCGGAGTGGTTGTCCCCCCCGGCGAAGACCGGCAGACCATAGTTCCGGGCATATTCCGCCGCCCGCTCATTCTCAAAATCCTTGCGGCAGGCGTTGAGGATTTCCACTCCGTCCACCTGACGGGGGAGAAGCTGGATATAAGGGATATAGGGAGCCTCCCGGAAGGGATGGGCGTGGATGACCAGGGCTCCCTGGCTCCGGACATACCGGAGATAATCCACGATGGGCATCCGGTCCAGATTTTCATTCTCCAAAAGCCATTCCGGACTGAGACCGTAGGTGAGAAAATCGCAGCCCAGGTGGGCGAATTCCCAGCCGAAGAAGACCTTCAGCCCCAGCCGTTTTCCCTCGGCCCGGGCATTCCGGTAACCGGAGCACAGGATTTCCACCCGGCGTTTCCAGCCCAGCTGGGCGGGAGCCGTGGTATTTCCGCCCAGGAAGTGATCAGTGACGATGATGCCGTCATATCCCAGGGAATGGTAATACCGCACCTGTTCCTCCGCGGGTACGTGCGCGCAGCGGCTGGATTCCCCGGTGTGGCAATGGGTCTCATACCGCCGGCTCATAGCAGGTAATCCTTCAGGGCGTCCATCATCATCCGGCAGGCGATGGGGGCGTTGGGATCCTCCGGCATTAGGGGATTGCGTCCCCCCAGAGTCATGGTGAAGCCGTGGGCGGAGCCCAGGAAACGTCTGGCCCGGACCGGGACCCCTGCCTGGAGCAGCTTGTAGGCGTACAGCTCGCCCTCGCTGCGCAGGGAGTCCAGCTCCGCGGTGATGACGACGGCGGGGGGCTGCCCCTTCAGCATCTCCACATCCGCCACGGCGGGAGAGCAGAGAGGATCCCCGCCCTGGCCGGGGGCAATGTAGCAGGCGTCGAACATAATGGCGATCTGCGGCGGGATGGCCATGGGATGCTGGAATTTGTCGAAGGCGCAGGTCTTCAGATCCAGCGGGGGATAGTCCAGGATCTGGAGACGGAAACGGAAGGGGGCATTCTCCTGAATGCTCCGCAGGCAGGTCACCGCCGTCAGATTTCCGCCGGCGCTGTGCCCGCCGATGGCCATTCGGTCCGTATCCAGCCCGTATTCCTGCGCATGATCGAAGAACCACTGCACAACGTCAAAGGCGTCGTTGGCTCCCGCAGGCCAGGGATGGTCCGGGGCTTTGCGGTAATTGATGCTCACCACGGTGATATCCAGTTCTTTGCGGATCATGTCGCACCAGAAATCCACGTCCTCACAGTTGCCCCCCACGAAGCCGCCGCCGTGCATATCGAAGTAGACGGGGGAAGGCTTGCGGCTTGAGCGGTACAGAATGCAGCGGACCTCCC
>CAMVBX010000187.1 GCA_947165825.1 uncultured Clostridia bacterium | reverse complement strand
GCTCTTCCGATCTCCGATGACCTTGACCTTGACCTCCTGTCCGACCGCCAGGTGATCGCTCACCTGGTTCACGTAGGAATAGGCGATCTCTGAGATATGTACCAAGCCGGATTTGCCTCCCGGCAGGGAGACAAACGCCCCGAATTTCATGATCCCGGTGACCTTGCCCTCCAGGACCGCCCCAACTGTGATATCCATGGAAACCTGGTTCCCTCCTGTATCCGGATCGTAATTCCGCGCGGGTGATCCGGGCGGCTCAGTCGCCCATGTCGTAGAAAATGATCTCACCCGGCAGAACCAGGCCCAGCTTCTCCCGGGCGACCTTTTCGATGGTCTCCGGATCCTGGCAATGCTCGATTTCGTACTCCAGTGCGGCGTTGCTGACGGATATGGTGCGCACTTCCGCCTGGCAGGCGGCCTTTGCTTTTTCCGCTTCGCCGATCTTGGTCTGGGTCCTGGCATAGGCCACCAGAATACCGATCAGCAGACCGAGCACCAGCAGTTTCGTCAGTATACCGGATCGCTTTAGCTTCATGCTGAGCCTCCCATAAACACACGTTCCTGACGGAATCGAATGTCTGATAGCTTATTGTAAACCATCTCGCCAGATATTGAAAGAGATTTTTGAGGAAAAACAGAGAAAATTTCACGATTTTTCCCAAAATGCGCAGAGGGGACAGGACAATGGAGCAGATTCGTACGGTAATCGCCGCCAGAAGATCCGCCAGACGCCGCCCGGATCTCCGCATGACCAGCAGATAGACCACCGCCCCCAGTACCAGGATCAGGGGCATAAACAGCCGAAGCCGACCGTTTCCCGCAACGTAGCCCAGCAGAAAAAGCACCAGCGCCGCCAGAAGGCAGAACAACAGATCCGGCAGGAGCCGGAACCGGTTCAGGCCCAGCTTCTGCCGCAGAGCGGCCATCAGGTCGTACACCAGTCCGAGCAGGGAACCGCAGGCCAGGGAAACCAGGGCCTGCAGCCCCTGCCATTCGGGGGCCGGAGCCATCAGCCCAGCAGCCTGCCGATCCAGCCCCGGCGTCCCGGGGTGTTTTCCGAGTAATCCAGGCTGTCGATGCGTCCTTCCACCACCAGCTCGCCTCCGTCCAGGCTCAGCTTTTCGATCTTCAATCCGCTGCCCCGGACGTTCAGGGTTCCGGCGCAGGTCACCAGGCTTACCGCATCCTCGTCGAACCGGTCCACGTCCTCCACGCCGCTCACCGTAAGTCTGCGCCGGTCATTGAGGCTCAGACTATGGGCCTGGCTGCTCCGCCCGCCCTTCGCGTCCTCGTAGGTCATTGCCAAATCCATCACCTCAGGATACCCTACGCGCACCCGGACCGAAATAGACCAGATGGATTTCCGCGCCGCCGCGCCTCTCCGATGATTCCGCATCTGACGAGCGGAGCTGCCCGGGTTTTCGGCGCACCGCTGCCGAAGCTGGTCCGGATGCAGCGGACGCCCGGATCCCGGATACGCTGGTCGGAAAAGCGGGGAAGAAGCACGGCCCGCCGCTGCCACCCGGTCGGTACGAAGCCGAAGCGGGAACTGAGCGGGCAAATCTGCGGGACAGAAAAGAACACCCTGCGCTTTTGTGTTTTACTCTTGACAAGTATCGCAGGATTGTGTACAATACGCCTTGTAACCGAATTGTTACGCAAACAGGAAATTGTCACCATTTTTGCGGATACATTTCATTTCGATGACAGGAGTTACCAGCAGTTATGCGGCAGAAGATCGGGACAAGTAAAGAACTGAGCCCTGCGGACCGCGCCGCCCGGCGGCGTTTCGTCTGGCAGTCTTTCTGCGCCTGTGTGAGAAGACACCGTCGGTTGCTGGCCCTGGCTGTGGTGCTTGCCGTTGCGCTGTTCTGCGTGAGCCGTGTCCATTGCTCTCTTGCCGTGAGCATGAACGGCAGTCTGATCGGGTATGTGGAGGATCAGGAGCGGCTGGACGCCATTGTGGAACGGGTGTCCCGTGCCGCAAGCGATGCCCTGGGCCATACCTGGACCGCGCCGACCCTGACCTGCCGTCTGGCCTTTGCTCCGGCCTCGGCGGAGGAAGAAGCCCAGCTGGTCAGCACCCTGTATCAGAGCGTGGAAGGCGCCTGCAGCCTGGAGCTTGTGTATATCAACGGCGAGGCGGTCTGCGCGTTCCCCGGCCAGGCGGAAGCCATGCTGGCGCTGGAGGATCTGCGTACCCGATATCTGACCGAGTATACCGTTTCCGCCGCTTTCGTGCAGGAGGTTACCCTGGCCCAGGGTTACGCCAGCACCGAATTGCTGACGGATAATCTGGAAAAGCTGGCAGCGGCCATCCAGGTGGAGACCGTGGAAAACTACACCCTTATGGAGAGCTACCCCTTCCTCACGGAGAAAGAGCTGGATGAGACGATGTTCGAGGATGAGGAGGAGGTCCTGGCAGAGGGGTGCGATGGGGAAATCCGGGTGGAATGCACACGCACCCTGGTCAACGGGGAAATCCGGGATAACCGCGTGGTCTCCCAGACCGTGCTGTCCGAGCCGGTGAACCGGGTCGTGCGGCAGGGTACCCGTCCGCGTCTCAGTACCGGCACCTATATCTGGCCCTTCTCCGAGCAGACCTGGCTCAGCTCCACCTTTGGCTACCGGAACTACTACATAGGCTCCAGCTTCCACCGGGGGATCGACCTGGCCGGTCATTACGGAGATCCCATTCTCGCCTCCGATGGCGGCGTGGTCATTTTCTCCGGGGAATACAGCGGCTATGGCCTGCTGATCGAGATCGAGCATGATAACGGGGACGTTACCTATTACGCCCATAACAGCAAAAATCTGGTGGAGGTGGGCGATATCGTCTACCAGGGAGATATCATTGCCGAGCAGGGCGCCACAGGCGTGGCCAGCGGTGTGCACGTTCATTTTGAGCTTCATCCCGAAGGGGGCGCGGCGGTGGATCCCATCCCCTACCTCCCGGAAGAGGGTACCCCGCCCAGACTCTGATCCGTAAGTTTTCGGCTCCGGCTTTCTGCCGGAGCCGTTTGTGTATGCATAGCCGGTTCAGCCGGCAGACAGGAGGAACGTATGGAATTTGTCACCGATATCTTTTCCCGGTTCAACGAAAAATGGGCGCTCCTCTCCGCGGGTACGGGAGAGGACTATAACTGCATGACCGTCAGCTGGGGCGGCATGGGTACCCTCTGGGGCAAACCCGTCGTCACGGTATACGTGAAGCCCATCCGGTACACCTGGCAGTACATGGAGAAGTACGGCGTTTTTACGGTGGGCTTCTTCCCGGAAGAGTACCGGAGCGACCTGATGACCCTGGGGAGCAAGTCCGGACGGGACGGGGACAAGGTCGCCCTCACCCGCCTCACCCCTGTAGCCCTGCGGGAGGGCGTCACCTTCGCCCAGGCGGAGACGACCCTGGTCTGCCGCAAGATCTATTGGCAGGACCTGGTCCGGGAGCATATGCCCCCGGAGGTGACTGCACGGATCTATACCCCGGAGGAGCCTCACCGCATGTATATCGGCGAGGTT
>CAMVBX010000186.1 GCA_947165825.1 uncultured Clostridia bacterium | reverse complement strand
TGCAGGGGCGGAGCCCCGCCGCGCTCTTTCCCCGATTTCTCTCGCGTGAGAGAAACCGGGCCGCCGGAGGCATACCCCGGCAGGGGTCAACGCAGCGCGGGTCACCCCTCATCCGTCTCCGGCTTCCGTGAGACGCCGGAGCCACCTTCCATCAGCGAGAAGGCAGACCGCGCGGCGGGGTATACCCCCGGCTTTACCTCTTTTACTCATGGCCCTGCATCACGAAAACCCCCTCCGGAGCTTGCGTTCCGGAGGGGTGGTCCTGATTTCAGATTTTGCCGCTTACCGTCTCTCTTCCCCGGAACTGACGATGGCGATATACGCCCGGGCGGTGCGGCGGTAGACGAAGACATAGAACAGGCCGAAGGCCAGGAAGCAGATAACGCTGGTGAGGATCAGCAGGGGCGTGTTGGTCACCCCAAAGATCCGGACGATCTTCTGCACGAAGGGGAAAGCGAAGACCAGATGCAGGCCGGCCAGAAGCAGGGGAGCGAAGAATACGGTGAGCACCTGGGAATCGACGGCGCTTTTGATCTCCTGATCCGTCATCCCCACCTTCTGCATGATGCCGAAGCGGCTCCGATCCTCGTAGCCCTCAGAGAGCTGTTTGTAGTAGATGATCAGGGCTGCCGCGGCGATAAACACGATGCTGAGGATGATCCCCAGGAAAAAGAGGCTGCCGTTCATGCTGAAGAAGCTGGTACGGGCTTCCGCCGCCGACTGGGTATTGCTGAAGCCGCTGAAAGATCTACCGTCTTCGTTCATCCTGTCCCAAAGGGCCTGGTTCATCTCGTCGGTGATGCGGATCTGTTCGTCCTCGCTGACTCCCGGCAGATCGAAGGAGAACGTCCGCTCGGTATCGGCGGTGATCATCTCGTCCTGGAACGTCAGGGTATAGTCCAGAAGCTCCCGGGCCCGCTCCGTCCAGTCCGGCACGAAAACGCAGTAGGTGGTGACCAGGGTCTGCTCCGTGTTCAGCCGGAAGGGGAGTTCTTTCAGGGTCCCGGCGACCTTCAGGGAGCGGCAGCCCGAGATGCTGAGGGTATCGTATCCGTATTTGGCCCCGCTGGACCAGATCAGCGCCTCCCCGGGCTGCAGGTCGTGACTCGTGCCCATGAGTCGGTCATACTCCTCCAGGGGCATGAGATATACGCTGCGCACATGCTCCAGGGCGGCGGGGGAGGAGGTGAGCTCCACGATCCGTTCGAAGCCGTCCACCTGGATGGTCCCGTTGTCAAAGGCGCCGCTGATGCTGGTCCAGGTATAGGTGACGAAGCCCCTGGCCCGTCCGCCGGAGAGAGTGTCCGCCAGCTCCTGCAGCTCCGCTTCGCCGGCAGCATCCACGTTCTCCGGCGCGGTGTAGCGCAGCTGCACAGAGATGTCGTAGGGGCAGAGGCCCCGGATGGCGTTTTCTCCGCCGAAATACAGGCAGCCGGTGGAGGAGAGCATCACCAGCACCATGGTGGCCAGAATGCAGATGGAGGCCAGGCCCGCCCCGTTGCGCTTCATGCGGAAGGCCATGGAGGACACGGAGACAAAATGATCGCTGCGGTAGTAATAGTTCTTGTTCTTCTGCAAGAGTTTACATAATGCGACCGATCCGGCGATGAACAGCAGGTAGGTGGCCAGGATGACCATGAGCACCGCGGCGAAGAAGGTGATCAGGGCGGTGAGGGGGGACTGGATGGAGACCGAGAGATAGTAGGCCACCCCAAGGACCACCAACCCCAGGACGGCAAAGACCCAGTTGGCCTTGGGGGGCTTTTCTCCCGCCGCTTCGCTTTTCAGCAGGTCCAGGGGCTTCGAGACCCCCACCCGGGCGAGGGAGACGATGAGCAGGATCACGAAGATCACCCCGAAGAACAGCAGGGCCATGAGGATGCTGGCGGGGGAGATGCGCAGGGTGAAGCTCACGCTTTCCCCCGCCATGCGGAGGAGGACGAGCTCCGCCAGCTTGCTCAGAAGGACGCCGCAGAGAAGCCCTGCCGCAAGGGCGAAGAGGGCGGTGAGAAACGTTTCCCAAAGGAGGATGCGGCTCAGATTCCGCTTGTTCATGCCCAGCACATTGTAAAGGCCGAACTCCCGGTTCCTCCTCCGGGCCAGGAAGGAATTGGTGTACAGCAGGAACAGGAGGGAAAAGAGGGCGATGACGATGGTGCCCAGATTCAGAATGGCCATCATGGTGCTGCCGCCCCGGATAGCGAGCATCACCGGGGAGCGGGACAGGCCGGAGAGAATGTAAAACATGGCGATCATCCCCGCGCAGGTGAGCAGGTAGGGAAGATAGAGCCGCCGGTTTTTCCGCATCCCGTCCAGGGCCAGACGGAGGTAGAAGCCCCGCTTCATCGGACCTCGCCTCCCGTCGCCAGCACGGTCAGGGTATCGGAGATCTTCTGGTACAGCTGCTCGTTGGTGTCCCTGCCCCGATAAAGCTGGTGATACACCTCCCCGTCCCGGATGAACAGCACCCGGGTGGCGTGGCTTGCCGCCTTGACGCTGTGGGTCACCATGACGATGGTCTGGCCCCGGCGGTTCACCTGGGCGAACAGGGAGAGAAGCTCGTCCGTGCTCCGGGAATCCAGGGCGCCCGTGGGTTCGTCCGCCAGGAGGAGCTTCGGTTCCGTGATCAGGGCCCGGGCCGCCGCGGCCCGCTGCTTCTGTCCGCCGGAGACCTCGTAGGGGTACTTCTTCAGCAGGCCGTCGATCCCCAGCTCCCGGGCCAGGGGGGCGAGGCGCTCCGCCATCTCCCGGTGGCTCTTGCCTGCCAGCACCAGGGGGAGATAGATGTTGTCCTCCAGGGTGAAGGTATCCAGAAGATTGAACTCCTGGAACACGAAGCCCAGCTGGTCCCGGCGGAAGGCCGCCACATCCTTCTCCGGCAGGGAAGCGGTATCCACCCCATCCAGGTACACGGCGCCGGAGGTGGGCTTATCCAAGGCGGCCAGAAGGTTCAGCAGGGTGGTCTTGCCGCTGCCGGATTCCCCCATCACCGCCACGTATTCCCCCTGCTCCACGGAGAAGCTGACCCGGCGCAGGGCTTCCACCTGCTGGGTGCCGAAGCGGGAGGTATAGACCTTTCTTAGGTCCCGGACTTCCAGAATGCTCATTGCAGTTTTCCTCCTTCGGAATTCTGCCCTTATCATAACAAGCGGGAAAATGCGCCGCCATGGATTCGGCTTACATTTTCCCGCTGATACCTTACGCTTTTGTCACCTTTATTCCGGCCGATGGGGTCTGCGGCTCAGATCCAGGCGCAGGATCGTGCCCTTTCCCGGCTCCGATTCCGCGGAGATCCCGTGGCCCAGGTTCCGGCAGACCCGGCGGCAGAGGTAGAGCCCCAGGCCGCTGGCCCGCTTGTCCCTCCGCCCGTTGAGGCCGGTGAACCCCGGTTCGAAGATCCTGGGCAGGTCCTCGGGGGCGATGCCGATGCCCGTATCCGCGATGCACAGGACCGCCGGTTCCTCCGCGTAAACGGAGATCTTCCCCTCCGGGGTGTATTTCAGGGCGTTGGAGAGCAGCTGCTCCAGCACGAAGGAGAGCCACTTTTCGTCCGTCAGCACCCGCACATTCGTCGGCTCGAAGTGCAGCGACAGCCGCCGCTCGATGAACTC
>CAMVBX010000185.1 GCA_947165825.1 uncultured Clostridia bacterium | reverse complement strand
ACCACCACCACCCATAAGACCATGCGCGGTCCCCGGGGCGGCATCATCCTCACCAACGACGCGGAGATCGCCCGGAAGATCAACAGCGCCATTTTCCCCGGCGTCCAGGGCGGCCCCCTGATGCATATCATCGCGGCCAAAGCCGTGGCTCTGGGGGAGGTGCTGCGGCCTGACTTCAAGGCCTATCAGCATCAGATCGTGACCAATGCCGCCACCCTGGCGCAGACCCTTCTGAACGGCGGCCTGGAGCTGGTCTCCGGGGGAACGGATAACCACCTGATGCTGGTGGATCTGAAGAATATGGACCTGAGCGGCAAGGAGCTGGAGGTCCGTCTGGACTCCCTGCACATCACCGCCAACAAGAATGCGGTGCCTGCGGATCCCCGTGGGCCCAAGGAGACCAGCGGCCTGCGGCTGGGATCCCCGGCCGTTACCACCCGCGGCTTCAAGGAGGCGGAGATGCAGGAGGTGGGCGAGCTGATCCTCAAGGCCATCTTTGACTATGCCGGGAGCCAAAGGGAGATCCTGGACCGGGTGGCGGCGCTCTGCCAGCGTTTCCCCATTTATGAGCGGATCCATCCCTCTCCCCGGGACAGCGTTTTCCCCGGATAAACGCCAGGGCTTCGGGACCGGGATCCGAAGAAAAAGAGTTGACATTCGGATCTTCCGGTGCTAATATGAGCATCACAATTTGATTTCATCGGTTTTGAGCCGATGTTCTGACCAATCGTGAAAGGGAACTCCGGGGAGGAGTATGCCCATTCGCCCTTCGGTCAGAGCATCGGCTCTTTTGTCGTGCCTGATCCTGCTCCTTGAAAACTGCATCCGCAGATATCCCGCAGCAGCCGATCCGGCGAAGCAGCGCCATGACCCGCAGAGATGCGGCGAGCCTGCCAGGGAGATGCGCTGCGTCCGCCTGCGGCGACGACCAAAACAAAACGGAAATAACAGGAGGCACGACAGAATGAAAATGAACGATCAGAGCAGCGTGACCTTTGATGTGGCGTTCATGGAGCCGGAACCCATGGAAAACGACACGTACGCCGTCCGATACGCGGTAAGGGACGTCTGCCGCCGGTTCCTGCAGGCTGCGGCCCTTCTTTCCCAGGAGAACTGCCTGGGGTGGCAGATCGAAACGACCGTCGGGGAGAAAATGCGGCTGAGCGCCTTCGCCGCCGGAAGCGTGTCCGCTTCACCGGAGGACTTTGACTGGATCTTCCGGAAATGCGCTGCGGTCAGGAGCTTCCGGGAGAACGTCCCGGACCGTTCCTCCGGGACGGAGTACCGGCTCTATGCGCTGCGGCAGACGGAGAGTGAGCAGGGGAACGGAAGCGATCCGGGGGGCAGCAGAGCCTGCGGCTCCGGGATGCGGGAGGAGGACGAGGTGAGCTTTTCGGAGCCGTACGGTTCGGAAGCGCTGGACGCGCTGAACGAAGCCGGAGCGACCCTGCGCTTTCTCGCAGGGGGCATGGAGGGAAGGGGAATGATCCTGATCCGCTTGCCGAAGGCCATGACCCTGCGGCTGCGGACCGTGCTGGCGCTGTCCTTCCCGGGCACCTCCGCCGTTGAGATCACGGAACCGGCTGCCCTCGATCTTCTTCCCGGCCGTCGGCTGAAGGAGGGGATGCGCGGCATGCTGGAAGCCTTCCTGCAGGCCTGGGGGACAGCGGGAGCCGGGGAAGCGCAGCCTGCGTCCGCTCGGGAGGATGCGCCCGGGCGGTTTGCGGAAGAAGCAAACCGGGATCCCTCCTCCGGGAGGATCGAAGACCTGGACCTCAGCATCCGTTCTTACAACTGCCTGAAGCGGGCGGGGTTTACCACGGTTGAGGAACTGCGCGGGCTGACGGAAGAGGATTACCGGAAGATCCGGAATCTTGGGAAAAAGGGCATGGAAGAGATCGGACAAAAGCTCCGGACCTATGCGGATCCCGCGGCCCCGGCTCCGTCCTCCGCTTCCAGGGAGACGCTGGATGAGCTGATCGGTCTGGAGAACTTCAAGGAGCAGATCGGAAGGATCGCGGCGTTTGCGAAGCTGCAGAAGGAGATGACGGCGCTGGGCATGAAGCGGATCCCGGCGGCCTGGAATATGGCGTTCGTGGGGAACCCGGGAACAGCCAAGACGACTGCAGCCCGGATCGCCGCCGGAGTTTTCTGCGAGCTGGGTCTGCTCCCCAGCCCTGAGCTGGTGGAGGTCGGGCGCGCCGATCTCGTAGCCCGATATGAGGGACAGACGGCGGACAAGGTCCGGTCGGTTTTCCGGGAAGCCAGGGGAAAGCTCCTGTTTATCGATGAAGCTTATGCCCTCCTGGAGAACAGCACAGGGGAATTCGGAGACGAAGCGATCCATGCCATCGTGCAGGAAATGGAGAACCGCAGGGAAGACACCATTGTGATCCTGGCCGGATACCCGGATCAGATGAGGGAGCTCTTCGAAAGGAACCCGGGACTCCGGTCACGTATCCCGTTTCTCCTTTCCTTCAGCGACTATTCCGCGGAGGAGTTGGTCCGGATCGCAGAATGGGAAGCAAAGAAACGGGGCTTTGCCATCCATCCGGAGGCTTACGCCAGACTCAACGGGATCTGTGCCGAAGCCGCCGGCCGTCCAGAGCTGGGCAATGGACGCTTCTGCCGGAACCTGATCGAAAACGCGATCCTCGGTTATGCATCGCGGATCTATGGCTCCGGCGCCGGAAACGACTTTGTGCTGACCGCGGAAGACCTGGCAGCGCCAGGAGAAAACCGGCCGCCCAAAGCGCAGATCGGGTTCCGTCCCTAAACCTGCGGGCAGCGCGTAGAAAGCGCCCGAAAGGCGGGGGCATATGGGCAAAAAGTACCGCGCCATTCCGCAGGGAAGCCGGCGGAATGGCGCGGAAGGAAAGAAAAGTCAGGGGAGACACCCGGAAGGCCGGGGGATCATTCCGGGATCACAGCAGGCCCTCCGCCCGCATTAGGGCGAAAAGCTTTTCCTTGTGCTCGTCCTCCATGGGGGTCAGAGGGGTTCGCAGGAAGTTTTCACAGAAGCCCATGGCGGACATGGCGGCCTTGGCGGGGATGGGATTCACTTCGCTGAACAGCGCGTGGATCAGGGGAAGGTAATGGAGCTGCATGGCCGTGGCTCCGGCGGTATCCCCCTGGAACCAGAGATGACACATGCGGGAGGTTTCCGCCGGGAGCAGATTGGACAGGACGGAAATGACCCCCTTGCCTCCCAGGGAGAGAATGGGCAGGGTCTGGTCATCGTTGCCGGAATAGAGATCCAGCTTTCCCGCCGTCAGGGCGGCGGTGGTGGCGATCTTGGAAATATCGGAGCTGGCTTCCTTGATGGCGGCGATGTTCTCATGCTCCGCCAGGCGCAGATAGGTCTCCGGCTCGATATTTACCCCCGTCCGGCTGGGTACGTTGTAGAGGACCAGCGGCTTCGTCACCGCGTCGGCGATCATGTTATACATTTTGACGAGGCCGTTCTGCGTGGCCTTGATATAGTAGGGAGTCACCACCAGCAGCCCGTCGGCTCCCACCTGGCAGGCATACTGGCTCATGCTGATGGAAACGCTGGTCTCGTTGGAGCCGGTGCCCGCGATCATGGGCACCCGGCCCGCGATGCGCTCGGCGCTGAAGCGCAGCACCTCCTTGTGCTCCGCCACCGTGAGGGTCTTTCCCTCGCCGGTGCTCCCGGC
>CAMVBX010000184.1 GCA_947165825.1 uncultured Clostridia bacterium | reverse complement strand
AGCCCAACGAAGTGGGTCCCGGTCGAAGCGTGTCGACTTTGTCGACACACTCAAAGGAACCCCTCCTGGGTTTCTTTCGCGCTATCTTCCTTCCCGTTTTCGTTCCATTTTCGGGTTTGTCTACAGACTGAGCCCCCTTTGCTCCAGCAAAGGGGGCTCAGTCTATGCACTATGCAAACTATGTAAAATAATTGTAAAAACCGTTGCTCTGTTCCCCTTCTCATGTTATGCTGTTATGCAGTGAGGAAAAGCAATCTGCCGCAGGGCGTCACGGGAAACCGAAAAGCGCCGCCGGCAGACGGTCGGAAAGGAGACGCGATCATGAAGGACATTCTGAAAGCTCTGGATCCCAGAGGCCTGTTCAACGACGTGCAGCGGGCTCCCCTGTCCCCGCGGCCGGAGACGCTGGCGGGCAAAACGGTCTACATCATCAACTCCTGGCCCGGAGAGACCCACGGGTTCACCCAGGTGGAAAAGGCGCTGGACGCCTATCTTCGGAACAAGTACGCCGGGATCCGGATCGAATACCGCGCCCGGATGAGCTACTCCTCCGATGAGCCGGCCCTCTGGGCGGAGATGAAGGAGAAGGCGGACTGCTTTGTGTACTTCGCCGCGCCCTCCTGCTCCACCACCGCCTGCGCCGTGACATGGCCCGCGCGGAAGATCGAGCGGGCGGGGATCCCCGGTCTTACTGTGCTTTATCGGTATCTGGAGAGGGACGCCCTCCTCTCCCGGGAGCGGGAGGGGATGGAGATCCGCTTCGCGGAGACGGAATTTCCCTGCTCCGACATCAGCAGTGCGGACCTGGACAAGCTGCTGCGGGATATTGAGGACGCTCTGCTGTCTCCCCTGAAGCCGGAAGAACTGGTGGGCGGCGTGTATACCCCGCCTCAGCCGCCGCGCTTCTGCGCCGAGGGAACGGAGGACGAGCTGCAGGAATACTTCCAGGCAAACGGGCTGACGGACGGACTCCCGGTGATCATCCCCACGGAGGAGCGGGTCGCGGCCATGCTGAAAGGCACCTCCCATTCTCCGGACGAGGTCATCGTCACCCAGATGGCCCCGGAGGGACGCATCGTCACCGTGGAGAAGGCGGCCATCACCGCCGTCATGGCCGGGGCGAAGCCGGAGTATATGCCGGTGATTCTGGCCATGATTGAGATCATGGGTACGGATCAGCGCCATCACCAGACCGCGAAATCCACCAACGCCTTCAGCTTCATGCAGGTGGTCAACGGCCCCATCCGCAAGGAAATCGGGATGAACGACTCTGTCTGTGCCCTGGGTCCCGGCGGCCGGGCCAACGCCGTCATCGGCCGGGCCCATCGGCTGGCCCTGACCAATCTGGGGGGCAGCGAAGTTGGGGTAAACCTCATGGGCGTTATGGGCAACAACAGCTGCTATTCCTTCGCCTTCGCCGAAAACGAGGAGGCCAGTCCCTGGGCTCCCTTCTCCACCTCCCTGGGGTTCAAGGAGGGGGAAAGCGTCCTGTCCATTCTCACCGGCGGCTGGAGCCATATCGGCAATTTCATGCTCCGTCCCAGTCTGGAGGATTTCTACGATTCCATCAAAACCTTCGAAATGCTTCACGGCATTACCCTGCTGCTCTCCCCCCTGCGGGCGAAGGAGCTGCTGCAGGAAACCGGCTGCAGCTCCCGGAAGGAGATCGAGGATTACTTCTGGAAGAAGCTCTCGGTCCGGGTGGGCGATATCCGAAAGAAAGGCGTCTATGCCCGGCGCTTCGAACAGGATCCCATGATCCCCAAACCCATCACGGAGGATTCCATCGTTCCCCTGTTCGCCCGGGATCAGATCCACGTCATCGTTCTGGGAGATCCCCAGGGCAGCAACGTGGTCCAGGCCTGGTCCCAGTACAGTCCCCACAGCGTCTCCATCGACAAATGGAGATAACCCCTGAGCAAAGCGTCCGGGGCAGCCGCTTTCTGCGGCTGCCCCGGTCAGACTGCAGACAAACCCGAAAATGGAACGAAAACGGGAAGGAAGATAGCGCGAAAGAAACCCAGGAGGGGTGTCTTTCGCGTTCAATCAGAAGTTTTTCGAACAATTTCTACCGTATTTCCTGTTCGAAAAACTTGCTTCAGCGGGGCGACAAGACTTTGTCGACACGCTGTCCGGGGCAGCCGCTTTCTGCGGCTGCCCCGGTTTTTTCCCTGCGGAAACGGGCGAAACGGAGTACAGGTCGGGTAATTCAAGAAGAGGAAAACGTCACCATCCCGTTTTTCCGGATCACGCATAAACGCTCTTGAATGCCTTCCAGGTCTTCTCCATTCCTTCCCGGAAGGGCGTATAGGCGATGCCCAGCTCCCGGGTGACCCGCTCGCCGCGGTAGAGCTCGCTCTCCTCCTCCGCCAGGGGGAAGGGCACGGGGATATTTTCCCGCAGGACCTCCTCCACTGTCACCGGCCGGGAGACAAAGGGAATATCGCTCACCTCCGCCAGGATCTCCGTATAGGCGGCATAATCCAGTACCTCGGGGGCAGCCAGGTTGTAGATCTTTCCCGCCGCCTCCGATCCGGAGACGCAGGCCAGGATGGCCTCCGCCGCGTCCTTCACAAAGACGAACTGGAAACGGGAAGCCGCGTCCGTGGGGACCGGGATATCCATCCCCTGCACGATGCGCCGGATATACCAGGATTCCCGGGGAGCGTAATTATAGGGGCCGTATATAAAGGCGGGGCGGAGGATCACGGGTTCGATGCCCCGCTTTTCGCATTCCGCCTTCAGCTCCCGCTCCAGCAGGACCTTGTTCCAGATGTATTCCGCCGCAGATCCCGTACCCGGGGTATCCTGCACGGGCGAGTCCTCATCCGGAATCACCCCCGGCTCCCGCCGGTAAACGTCCGCGGTGCTGATGAGGATATACCGCTTCACCGAACCGGGGAGATGATCCAGGAGAAAGGAGATATCCCCCGGGGCATAGGCGCAGAAGTCCACCGCCGCATCGTATGCCTGCTCCGGCAGCCGGGATAGGCCGGCGGCGTCGTGCCGGTCGCTCCGATACTCCCGGAGATGGGGATAATGGGTCATGGCATACCGCCCCCGGTTCACCAGGGTCAGTTCCATGTCCTCCCGCCGGGAGGCAAAGATGCAGAAAATCCGCCCCAGGAAATAGCTTCCGCCCATCACCAGAACATTGTAAGCCATGATTTTTCTCCCTTCTTCCGCCGAACGGGGGCCTGCCGCACGGCAGGCCCCCGTATGGTTCATTCGGTTCAGATATTGTCGCTGGTCTTGTCGAAGTACTTCTTGATGTCGAAGGAGCCCAGCTCCCGGCCGAAGGCGCCGGTGATGTTCAGGCTCAGGCCGTTATGGCCCACGCCGAAGAAGAAGCCGCCGTCGTGGAGGGTCTTGGGGTTGATGACCACCAGGCCCTGCATGCCGTTGCAGTTCTCCTCCACCCACTCGAAGATGTAGGCATCGTCACGAAGCTTGATGTAGTAGCAGGGGCTGGACCAGGTGGCGCCGCCGCTGTTGTCCCCCTGGAAGATGGTCCAGCTGGAGCTCTCGGGAGAGCTGTACACATGGATGGAGCTCATCTTATCGCTGTAGGCCCAGGAGAAGCACTTGCCCACCAGATCGGTGGTGAAGTGATGTCTGCGGGCGAAGGGCGGTTTGATGTTGCCGTACTCCAGGGTGCCGAAGTTGACCTTGGAGCCGATCTCCCATTCGCTGTGCCAGTTGCCGATCTGGGCCCGGACGGTGGTGGT
>CAMVBX010000183.1 GCA_947165825.1 uncultured Clostridia bacterium | reverse complement strand
CTGTGATCAAGGTGCTGACCGGATCCAGGGAAGCCTCACGAGATTCCACCGGGTTAATCAGGTACTTTTTCAGCGCCATCAGCTCCTGAGCCGTGATCTTTCCGTACAATGCATAGACCTTGGCGGTGCGTACGGCAGGTCTCTGACCCTGGGAGATGATCTGCACACACTGCGCGGCGGAATCTGCACGCTGGTCAAATTGACCGGGAAGATACTCCACCGCAAAGACGTGGTCGGCGCGGAACTCGCTCAGATCCGAGTACACCAAGTCCGTCTGCGGCTCAGAAAACACAAGACTGACACACTCTTGAAACAGGGATTCCTCAATACCTTCCACATCGTAACGGTTCAAAAGACGCAGGTTTTTCAAACCCGTCAGGTTCAAAAAGCTCCGCAGATCCTCCAGAAGAGCCTTGGCCTCGGTGGCCAGCTCAGAACGCTTCTCCACATAGATCCGGTAAACCATCATTCATTCTCCAGGGCGGAAAGCGCCCGTTTTCCTATATCTTTTCGATAATACGCATTCGCAAAGTGAACTTTTTTGACACCGCTGTATGCCTTTTGTATCGCCTGCCGGAGCGTACCGGCCCTTGCGGTGACACCGAGGACCCGGCCTCCGCCGGTTACGACAGCGCCGTCTTTGCTTTTTGCCCCGGCATAAAAGATCTCGCAATCCAAACCGGGATCCACGGTGATAGGAAAACCCGTCTCATAGGACGCGGGATAACCCTTGGATGCCATAACGACGCAGCATGCTGAATCCTGGGAAAAGCGAACGTCCGCTTCGGCCAGCCGTTCTTCTGTCACAGCCTGCATGACAGAAAGCAGGTCGCTGTCCAGCAAAGGAAGGACGACCTGCGTTTCGGGATCCCCAAAACGGCAATTATACTCGATCACCTTCGGACCCTTGGGAGTGATCATCAGGCCAAAATACAGACAACCCTTGAAGGTCCGTCCTTCTGCGTTCATGGCGTTCATGGTAGGAAGAAAGATCTCCTGCATGCACCGTTCCGCAATCTCCGGAGTGTAGTAGGGATTCGGGGCAATCGTACCCATTCCGCCGGTATTCAGCCCCTGGTCGCCGTCGCATGCTCGTTTGTGATCCATGCTGGAAACCATAGGTACCATGGTCTTCCCATCCGTAAAGGCCAGGACGGACACCTCAGGTCCGGTAAGAAATTCTTCGATGACGACGCGAAGACCGCTTTCCCCAAACTTTTTGTCCTGCATCATGGATCGCAGGGCATCCTTGGCCTCCGCAACGGATTCGGCGATCACAACACCCTTACCCAAGGCAAGCCCGTCCGCCTTGACAACAATGGGCGGGGTCTGCTTCTCCACATAGGCCATTGCGTTTTTCAGATCGGAGAAATCCTCATATGCGGCAGTGGGAATGCCGTATTTCTTCATCAGCCACTTGGAAAAAACTTTGCTGCCTTCAATGATCGCGGCATCCTTCCTGGGTCCAAAACAGGGAATCCCCGCAGCTTCGAGGGCATCCACAGCGCCCAAAACCAGCGGATCATCCGGTGCAACGACGGCATAGTCGATCCCATTTTCCCGGGCAAACTCGACCTGGGCAGGAATATCCTTTGCAGCAATGGAAACACAGGTCGCATCCGGCTCCATGCCGGCGTTGCCAGGAAGGGCATATATGCGTTCTACCTTCGGGCTTCTTTTCAGCGAACGGATCAGAGCGTGTTCCCTTCCGCCGCCGCCAATCACCATAATTTTCATTTTTGCCTCCATTAGTGATGGAACAGCCGCAGGCCGGTAAAGGCCATGGTCATGCCATATTTGTCACAGGCTTCGATCACCGCGTCATCCCGGACAGATCCGCCAGGCTCAGCTACATATCTCACTCCGCTGAGTCTCGCCCGGTCGATATTATCGGAAAACGGGAAGAACGCATCGCTTCCCAGGCTGACGCCGTCGATTCTATCCAAATATGCCCGTTTTTCTTCCTTGGGCATCTCGTCCAGATATACGTCAATAAAGTTGTCCCGATCAGCGCGTCCCATATCCGGGCTGAACTCCAGATCGAGGATACGGTCCCACTGACGCAGCAGCCATTTGTCTGCTTTCTCCCCTGCCAGCCGTGTGCAATGAATACGGCTTTGCTGGCCTGCTCCGACACCGATAGCTTGTCCGTCATAGGCGTAGCAAAGAGAGGATCAGATCCCGGACCGCGTCGGCAGGCAGATCGCGGCACTTCGTCACGATATTCTGGAGGAGAGACGCATCGATCGCACAGTTATTATGTCCCTGTTCAAAGGTAATGCCGAAGACCTGCTTCCGCTCCAGTTCAGCAGGGAGATAATCCGGATCGATCTGCACCACGTTGTAGTTACCGTTTTTCTTCCGGGCAAGAAGAGCGAGAGCTTCCTTGGAATAACCCGGCGCAATGACACCGTCGCTTACTTCCCGACGGATCAGGCGGGCGGTGACCTCGTCGCAGGGCTCGCTGAGAGCGATCCAGTCACCGAAGGAACTCATGCGGTCTGTTCCCCTGGCTCTTGCGTAAGCGCAGGCTAAGGGAGAATCATCCAGCCCATCCACATCGTCCACAAAGCATGCGCGCTTCAGCTTGTCACCGAGTTTGCGGCCGACGGCGGCAGAAGTGGGACTCACGTGTTTGAAGGAAGTGGCGCTGGGCAGCCCAAGTGCCGCCTTCAGTTCCTTTACCAACTGCCAGGAGTTCAGCGCATCCAGAAAGTTAATGTAGCCCGGTCGTCCCTGCAGCACCTGGACCGGAAGATCTGCTCCGTCCTCCATGAAGATCCGCGCCGGTTTTTGGTTGGGATTGCAGCCGTATTTCAGCAAAAGCTCGTTCATGCGTTCTCCCCTCCATACAGATTGAAAAGCCGCTCATCGCAGGCAAAGTTGCTCACGTCAAGAGAACAGGCATACAGGGATACTTTGTTATCCGGATTCAGCGCAGCCCATACCTCATCCGGTTCAGGCAGCGTCACGGCAATGGGTTCCCCGGCGAAGGACGGAGGCGGATTCCCATCGCACTGGTAAGTGCTGATGAAGCATCCGGAGCCGACCGGTACATCGTCATAGGTGTAGAAGAAGCGATGATGATAATCCGGGTCACCGTCCCCGCTCTTCAAAATGCTCAGTTCAAACCGACCGCCCTGCCGGACGATTCCGGAGATCCGTGGGGTATACAGCGGCCCATCCGGCTCAAAGGTCCTGGTCATCAATGCATCCCGGAAACTCCTGCCCTTAGTCAAAAAGTCGCGTATCGTGTCCGTCTGATCGCCGTTTGTTACGATGAAGCTGTGCTTGTACAAACGGACGGGATGATAAATAACCAGACTGGGATCCTGAAGCTTTGCCGGATCGCAGGCTTCGGTTCGGATCCCGTCCTCCGTATAAGAAAAAATCCGGTTCCGGCTGTTGACGCTGCGCCCCATGATAAAATAGTAGATCCGCATATGTTTCTCGTCCTGCCGGCCAATGACAATACCGCGGCCGGGATAACGGTTGCCCTGCAGATATTCAATCAAATCAGTCATTTCGAATCTCCTTTGCTGCGATCTCCGCCGCTCTGGGAAGAAGGATCCATTCGGCCTCTTCCATCACCCGACGCTGCAGAATCTCTGGGGTATCGCCGGGAAGAATTTCCACTGCCTTTTGGAGAATGATTTCTCCCCCATCCGGAATTTCATTTACATAGTGTACCGTCGCACCGGTCAGTTTGACACCCCGTTCCAGCGCAGCTTCATGC
>CAMVBX010000182.1 GCA_947165825.1 uncultured Clostridia bacterium | reverse complement strand
CGCAAAGCGAGACGACGCCTTTCCATCCGTATAGTCCGTACGCCGTGGCGAAGTTATACGGTTACTGGATCATCAAGGAGTACCGCGAGGCGTACGATATGTTCTGCTGCTCGGGTATCCTCTTTAACCATGAGTCCGAACGCCGCGGGGAGACTTTCGTGACGCGTAAGATCACGTTGGCTGCCGCACGTATTGCGCAAGGTAAACAGGAATGCCTGTATTTGGGCAATCTGGATTCGCTCCGTGACTGGGGGTACGCCAAGGACTACGTGGAGTGCATGTGGTTGATTCTGCAGCAAGATAAGCCGGAGGATTTCGTGATCGCGACCGGTGTACAACACACCGTGCGTGAGTTCGCCACCCTCGCTTTCCACCACGCAGGTATTGAGTTGCGTTGGGAAGGTCAGGGAGTCGATGAAAAAGGTATCGTTGAAAGGGTGAATGGATTAATGGATGAACGGGTGAATGTGGGTGATGTGGTTGTAGCGGTCAGCCCGGATTTCTACCGGCCGACCGATGTGGTGAACCTCTTGGGTGATCCGAGTAAAGCGAAGCGTGAGTTGGGTTGGAACCCGCAGCGCACGAGCTTTGAGCAACTGGTCGAGATCATGGTCAAGCACGATATGCAGAAAGTGACGCGCGAGCATTTCAATTTGGCGGAATATTTGGAGAAAGGAATTGTTAAATAGTTCGCATACCAAACCCTTCGGGACAATTCGCCCCATGCTCAACGACTCTCGCGTTCCCCATCCGCTCGAGACGGTCCCGAGAGGGTTTATATGCTCACAAAAAAATAGAAGATGAATAAAGATAGTAAAATATACGTTGCCGGACATAGAGGCATGGTGGGAAGTGCGATTGTGCGTGAACTGCATCGTCAGGGGTACACGAACATCGTGACCCGGACGCATAAGGAGTTGGACCTCTGCCGGCAGGAGGAGGTAGAAGCGTTCTTTGCGGCAGAGAAGCCGGAATATGTGTTCCTGGCTGCCGCCAAGGTAGGTGGTATCATTGCCAACGAGCGGCATCTGGCGGATTTCATGTACGACAACATGATCCTGGAGATGAACGTCATCCATGCGGCGTGGAAGAATGGGGTGAAGAAATTAGAGTTTTTGGGATCGAGTTGTATCTACCCGCGTCTGGCACCGCAGCCGATGCAGGAGAGTTGTCTGCTGACAGGTGAGTTGGAGAAAACCAACGAGGCCTATGCGCTGGCGAAGATCTCCGGACTCAAGTACTGCGAGTTCCTCAACCGCCAGTACGGCACCGACTACATCTCCGTCATGCCCACCAACCTCTACGGCCCCAACGACAACTACCACCCCGAGCACAGCCACGTGCTGCCGGCGCTGATCCGCCGCTTCCACGAGGCGAAGGAAGCCGGGGCGCCCTCCGTTACCTGCTGGGGCGACGGGTCGCCTTTACGGGAATTCCTTTATGTGGACGACCTGGCGAACCTGTGCGTTTTCCTGATGAACCACTACAGCGGGAATGAGACCGTCAACGCCGGCACGGGGAAGGAACTGTCGATCCGGGAGCTGACGGAGCTGGTGGCGCGGGTGATCGGGTATGAGGGGGAGATCCTTTGGGACACGAGCAAGCCCAACGGCACGCCGCGGAAGCTGCTGGACGTTTCGAAGGCGACGGCGCTGGGGTGGACCTATCGGACCGAGCTGGAGGAAGGCATCCGGCTGAGCTATCAGGACTTTTTGAGCAATCCCATGAGAGCGGAGAGGTAAGGGAGCGCGGGGACATCCGGGCTTGCGCCATTGGGGTCTGCGGTGCACCTGGTGCTGCGCCAATGGGGTCTGTCCCCATTGGTGCACGCCATTGGGGTCTGTCCCCCGTGGCGCATATCATCTCGCAAGGGAGGTCTATAATGAACATTATTTTGCTCTCCGGCGGCTCCGGCAAACGCCTGTGGCCGCTTTCCAACGACATCCGCTCGAAGCAGTTCATCCAGATCTTTCCCAGGGCGGACGGTTCCTACGAATCCATGGTTCAGCGGGTTTACCGCCAGATCCGGGCCGTGGATCCGGAGGCGACGGTGACCATCGCCACGGCGAAAACCCAGGTCTCCGCGATTCACAACCAGCTGGGCGAAGACGTGGGGATTTCCATCGAGCCCTGCCGGCGGGATACCTTTCCGGCCATCGCCCTGGCGACGGCTTACCTGCACGACGTGCGGGGGGTGGGCGCCGACGAGGCCGTGGTGGTGTGCCCGGTGGATCCCTATGTGGATGAGACGTATTTTGAATGCGTGCGGGATCTTTGCGAGGAAGCCCGGAAGGGACGGAAGAACCTGGTGCTGATGGGCATCGAGCCGACCTATCCTTCCGAGAAATACGGCTACATCAAGCCTGCTGCCGGCGCGGCGGGATCCTCCGCGCCCACGGACGGGAAACCGGCATATACTTTCACCGAAAAGCCTTCCAAAGAAAAGGCGGAGGAATACATCGCGGGCGGCGCCCTTTGGAACGGCGGCGTATTTGCTTACAGGCTGCGCTATGTGCTGGAAAAGAGCCGGGAGCTGCTGGGATCTTCCGATTACCGGTATTTATTCGACCATTACGCGGAGCTGAAGAAGATTTCTTTCGACTATGCCGTTGTGGAGCAGGAAACATCGCTGGAGGTTTTGCGGTATTCCGGGACCTGGAAGGATCTGGGCACCTGGAACACGCTGACGGAGGCCATGGAGGAGAATATCCTCGGCAATGCGCAGATGAACGACACCTGCCGGAATCTCCACATCATCAACGAACTGGGGGTGCCGATTCTGGCCATGGGGATCCGGGACGCCGTGATCGCGGCCTCGCCGGAGGGGATCCTGGTTTCCGACAAAGAGCAGAGCAGCTACATCAAGCCCTTCGTCGACGCCATTGATCAGCAGGTCATGTTTGCCGAGAAGAGCTGGGGCAGCTATCGGGTGCTGGACGTTGAAAAAAACAGCCTGACCGTGAAGGTCACGCTGAACCCAAATCACCGGATGAATTACCACAGCCACGAGCACCGGGACGAGATCTGGACCGTGATCAGCGGAAACGGGCAGGCTGTTGTTGACGGGGATGTGCGGGAGATCGGCGTCGGGGACGTGATCCGGATGCAGGCCGGGCAAAAGCATACCGTGATTGCGGGGGCGGAAGGGCTGCAGCTGACGGAGGTGCAGCTGGGCTCGGAGATTTCTGTTGCAGATAAGATCAAATATGACTGGCCGGTGTAAGTAGTATTATGTGCCAACGAAGGCTCCACCGGAGCCTTCGCCCCCGTGGCGCAACGCTTCTCAGATGTCCTTTATCACCCTGCGGCTGATTCCTGTCAGCCGTTCAATCTGCCGCTGCGACAGTCCCTTATCCTTCAAAAACTTCAGCGCACTGTTCCGCCTCTGAAGCTCCCACGTCTGCAGCTCCGTCCCGCTCTGCACGCCAAACCATTCCTGAATCATCCCCAGGGCCCACTCATCGTCCCGGGTGGGCGGAATAAACTCCAGGCATTCGTCTTCATTCGGCGCATGAATAAACTCCCGATACGCCTCGGCCGTTGGATACTTCTCCCGGATGAAATCCAGGTCCAGAATCTCATAATTTCTGAAATAACCCTTATAGCTGCTCCAACGATACTTCTCCGCCGGGCAGATTCCCGCCTTCCGCGGATTGTTCAGAATATAGCGATACGCTGTCAGCAGATATTCATCGTTTTCAACCGGTTCGCTTAAAAACCGGCCCTGAAAAAGATGCCCAATCCGCTCATATTTCTCATTGTAATACTTCGAATAACTGACCCCGAGCTTCTTCATCATCTCCGAAACAGTATTTTCCGGATCATGCACCAGAATATGCAC
>CAMVBX010000181.1 GCA_947165825.1 uncultured Clostridia bacterium | reverse complement strand
CGGTCCATAATGAAAGCGATCCGGGCCATATAGCCGCAGTCCTCCAGGATGGCCAGAAGCAGGAACAGCACCAGCATCTGGGGTACGAAGCCCAGCACCGCGCCCACGCCGGCGCAGATGCCGTCGGAGATGAGACCCACCAGCCAGCCGGCAACGCCCCAGCCCTCCAGCAGGGCCCGGGAGCCGTCCGTGAGCCAGGCGCCGCCCAGCGTATCGTTGGCCCAGTCCGTGAGGAAGGTGCCGATGGAGATGCCCCCGTCTCCGATGGGCGCCCCCATGCTCAGGGCGTACACCAGGTACATGACCAAGGCGAAAATGGGAAGGGCCAGGATCCGGTTGGTGACAATCCGGTCGATCTTGTCGGAAGAGGAGAGCCTGTGAGCTTCCTTCTTCTTATAGATGCCCTTGAGCATCTGGGCGATGTACACGTACCGCTCGTTGGTGATGATGCTCTCCGCATCGTCCTCCAGCTCCGCCTCGGCGGCTTGAATGTCACTCTCGATGTGTGCCAGGATTTCCTTGTCAATATTCAGCTTTTCCAGCACCTTTTCATCCCGCTCGAAGATCTTCACGGCATACCACCGCTGCTGCTCCTCGGGGAGCCCGTGGAGGGCCGCTTCCTCGATATGGGCGATGGCGTGGTCCACCGGACCGGAGAATTTGTGCCGCGGTACGGTCTTACCGCCCTTCGCCGCCTGGATGGCGGCCTCGGCGGCCTCCTGGATACCCTCGCCCTTCAGGGCGGAAATCTCCAGCACCGGGCATCCCAGCTGCCGGGACAGCTCCTTGATATTGATGCTGTCTCCCTTCTTTCGCACCAGGTCCATCATGTTCACGGCCACCACCACGGGGATGCCCAGCTCCGTGAGCTGGGTGGTGAGGTAGAGGTTGCGCTCCAGGTTCGTGCCGTCCACGATGTTCAGGATGGCGTCGGGCCGGTGGTCGATGAGGTAATTCCGGGCCACCACTTCCTCCAGGGTATAGGGGGACAGGGAATAGATACCGGGCAGGTCGGTGATGGTCACGTCTTCGTGCTTTTTCAGCTTGCCCTCTTTCTTTTCCACCGTGACGCCGGGCCAGTTGCCCACGTACTGGGTGGAGCCGGTGAGGGCGTTGAACAGAGTCGTTTTTCCGCTGTTGGGGTTGCCCGCCAGGGCGATTTTCACTTCCATAACTACTCTCCCTTTGTTCAATAGTTAGTCTTGGCTAACTTATGCACAAAAATAAAGTCGAATCACAGTTCGACTTCCACCATCTCCGCATCTGCCTTGCGGATGCTCAGCTCATAGCCCCGGACGGTCAGTTCCATGGGATCCCCCAGGGGAGCCACCTTCCGGACGAAGACCTCCACGCCTTTGGTGAGGCCCATATCCATGATCCGGCGCTTCACAGCGCCCTCGCCGTGGAGCTTTTTCACGGTGCAGTTCTGCCCCACCTTGACTTCTCTCAGATTTGTCGTCATGCTTTTCCCTCCCTTTTTGATCCGGCGCGTTCAGACCATGATCTTCTGCGCCATTTCCTTGCTGATGGCGACACGGGATTCCTTGACCCGGACGATGACGCTGCCGCCGATGGTGCTGACCACGGTAACGCCCCCGCCGGGGACGAAGCCCATATCCGCCAGGTGCTGCCGCAGCTCCTGATTGCCGCCCACTTTCTTGATGATCTGTTCCTCGCCGGCCTCCGCCAATACCAGTGGCATCATTACTTTCCCTTCCTTTGCGCCGGGAACGGTGCGGACCCGATCCCCTTTTCCGTGATTAGCAATCGCTAACCCACGCTGCAATTATAGTTATCCTTTGCTAACCTGTCAAGGGTTTTCCAAAATTCTTTTCACGGAACCGCGCCCAGGAACGGCGTACCCGGGAAACGTCCCGGCGGCGCATGGCTCCGCTTCGTCGGTGCGTTTCCGTTTGCACTGTGCGCGGGACCGCCGCCGGATCCCGGACGGCGGGTCAAAAGGCGGCGGCCAGGACGGGCCGCCGCCATCCTATGCAGCTGTTGCCGATGGGGAAGGAGGGAGCGGCCTAGCGTCCGGAAAGAGACAAGGGGAGCTCCATCCGGTGGTTTTCCAGAAGCGTACGGTCGCGCAGAATCTCCTGCGCTGCGCCATCCGCCGCGATCTGCCCGTCGGAAAGCAGAATCACCCGGTCGCAGGTATCCAGGATCATATCCAGATCATGGGAGGTGATCAGCTTCGTCTGCTGCAGTTCCCGGATCGTGTTGATCACGATCCTGCGGTTATAGGGGTCCAGAGCGGAGGTCGGCTCATCCATCAGGATCGCCATCGGCTCCATGGCCAGGATCGTGGCGATCGCCGCCATGCGCTTTTCGCCGCCGGAAATCTTGTGGTTATGGCGATGCTTCAGATCCTCCAGATGCAGGCGCGCGAGCACCGCGTCCACCCGGGCTTCGGCAGCTTCCCGGCTGAGCTTGTAGTTCAGGGGAGCGAAGATCATATCCTCATACACCGTGGGCATAAACATCTGGTTATCCGAGTTCTGCAGCACAAATCCCAGCTTCCGGCGAATCTCCCCCAGGGTTTCCCGGCGGACCTCTTCGCCGTCCACCAGGATGCGGCCCTCTCCCTCCAGCAATCCCAGAAGCAGCTTCATGATCGTGGATTTGCCCGCGCCGTTTGCCCCGATCAGTCCGACGGATTCGCCCGTACGGATCTGAAAGGTCAGATCCTGCAGCACCGGACGGCCCTCTTCATAGGAAAAGCTCACATGCTGAAACTCGATCATCCTTTTCACCTCACCATCGTACCGCCCAGCAGCTGCGCGATCCGCACATACCGCAGCAGGAAAAAGAAGCCTGAGCAGGCGGCCAGATATAGGGCGTCGCCCCTGCGAAAGCGCCGGATATCCGCGTAATGGAACTCCTGCCGATAGCCCCGCAGCAGCATGCTGGAATACAGCTCCTGCGCCCGGTCTATGCTGCGCAGCAGAAGCTGGCCGAGAAACGAGCCCCAGGCGGAAATATGGATGCCCTTCTGCCCCGGAGCGCGCAGATGATACGCGTCGGTCATCACAGCCAGCTCCTCCGTCAGGACGCCCACGTAGCGATAGGTGAGCAGCAGCAGGGTGACCAGTATCCTGGGAATATGGAGTCGGCGCAGGGATGCGCAGAGACTGTCTATGGAAGTGGAAGCCATCAGAAGAAAGGAAGCCATCAGGGAGAAAAGCCCTTTCAGCATCAGAGTGAGCATGGAGATCACGCCGCCGGAGATCCCCAGGCTGCCGATGCGCAGCAGGATCGTCCGGTCGAACAGGGGATTGAACAGTCCCACCGCCATCACCAGCGGCAGCACGATCCGGAGACGATAGAAACAAGTCCGCACTTCGGTGCCGCTGATCTGAAAAAGCAGGATGGGCCAGAGGACCATGGGCACCAGCCCGCTCAGATCGTATTTATCAAAGGAAAGCGTGACGAGGATATACAGGATCGTCGACAGCAGTTTTGCCGTCGGGTGCAGAGCATGGATGGGGGAGGACCTGGCGGCAAGCGCATCCAGTTCGGAGAGCTCGCGGATCGCCTTTTGCATCTTGTTCATTTTTCCCTCTTTTGTACCTTGTCTATCCGGATGGGAAAAGACGGAAATGCAGCCGATAAGATCGGAAAGAACATGAGAAAAAGAAACTCACCCCTTCGATACGGGCTCTTCCGTTGACGGCGGCGCTCAAAGTGAAGGGACAGTTTCTTCCAGGGGCAGAGTAACAAAAGACGCGCAGGAAGTCAAGGAAGTTTATTCCGCCGCAGACATTATCTGCTGCTTCCGCGACGATGCCTGTGTCCCGGGTGCGGATACACGAAGAAGGGGCACCGTACGATGCCGCTCAGACTGCAGAGAAACCGAAAACGGAACGATACCGGGAAGGAAGAAAGGGTGAAAGGAACCCAGGAGGGGTTCCTTTCGCGTTCAATCAACAGTTTTTCGAACAAT
>CAMVBX010000180.1 GCA_947165825.1 uncultured Clostridia bacterium | reverse complement strand
GCCCCCGCATGTAGATCCACATCCCCAGGGCCATGAACACGAAGCCCGCAAGCATCAGCAGGATGCCCAGCCACAGGCTGGTGTTCAGGGGAAAGGGGTTCAGATCGCTGTACATCTGCACGAAATTCCCCGTAAGCAGGGCATCGATCACGGTACCCCATCCGATCCGTTCCCGCAGGAGCAGATCGATCCCCAGCACAGCCAGAGCGATGCAGGTCATGCTGAGGCCGTAGTTCAGGGGCGTATGGGCGGCGACGCCCATGCCCAGGCAGTCCCAGGGCGCCAGGCCGATATTGGCGAAGATGGTGAGATGCACCCCGAAGGCAAAAACCAGGAGACCCAGGGCGATCCGCAGCCATTCCAGAAGGACGATCTTCTTTTCTTTCAATTTCCCGCAAATCCTCTCATCGGGCGCAGAGCCGACTGCCCGCCCGGACGTGCAGCAATATGGAAAAAGCCCTTTTGTCACCGGACAAAAGGGCTTTTGTGGCGGAGAAGCCGGGATTTGAACCCGGGCGCGGCTCAACACCGCCTACTCCCTTAGCAGGGGAGCCCCTTCGGCCTCTTGGGTACTTCTCCAAAGCTTACTGAGAATACCACATGTCCCCTGCCTTGTCAAGACTGTTTCGCGTGGTTTTTCGTCTTCTCCCGCAGGGGGAAGCGCTCCCCCAGCTCCTTCTTGAGAAAATTCTCCCAGGTGAGGAAGTACCGTTCCGCTTCCCCGTAGGCGCAGCCGCCGTGGCCCGCGTTTTCCCCGGTGAACAGCTGCTTCGGCGCCCTGCAGTCGGTATAGGCCTGCTCCGTTTCGGCGTAGGGCGTCATGCTGTCCTCCCTGCCATGGGCAAAGAAAACGGGGATACGCTCGTTCCTCGTCAGCGCGGCTTTGCCGTCCAGACTTCCGGGTCCCCTGCCCCAGCAGATCCGGGCAAAAAGAAGCAGGAGCTGAAATATGGGAAAGGTGCGCATGTGGAGCCGACGACGCAGCATGTACTTGATCTGTGCCTTGGGGGAATAAAAGGCGGAATCCAGCAGCAGCGCCGCGACGCTGTCCGGAAGCCCCCGATCCAGGGCGGAAAGGACCGCCGCCGCCCCCAGACCCGTTCCCCCCAGGATCAGCCGGCGATCCGGTCCGCCCAGCTCCCCGGCTTTTTCCGTCCACCGGAGGCAGTCTCCCCCCTCCAGCAGTCCCAGGGTGGAATAGATTCCGCCGCTCGCTCCATGTGCCCGCTCTTCGGGCAGCAGCACGCCCCACCCCTGGCGGATAGCCCAGCGGGCGGTGAGGCAGTAATCCAGCCAGGGACCGGAGCCGTAATCATGCAGCAGAAGCGCAATGGGCTTCTCCTTTTTTCCGGGATACCAGAGTCCCCGGAGCTCCGCCCCGTCCTCCCCGGCAACAGCCGTTTCCTGCCAGGGCTGGTCCTTCAGCCATTTTGTTCCCGGCCGCAGGATGGGCCCGTAGGCGAACCAGCGGGAAGTCTGCAGGGAGGCCTCATTCTCAGGATCCACGGACGCGGGACGCCGGAAAGCGCGGCGGAACAGGCCCCAGGCCATGAGTCCCGTCAGCAGCACAAGGATCAGGATGATTACCGCAAGCCACATGCCTCTCTCCCCCTTCACGGATCACTTTTTCATTGTACCCTGATCCGCCCGGGGAAGCAAGCTTCAATTCCCCTTCGTCTGCTTCTCCTCCCGCTTCGTTTTTTTCACCCCCCGGGCGCCTGCGTTGATCAGCAGGGCTCCCGCCCGCTCCGCCTCCGCATCCGAAACGCGGATGCGCAGGTCCGCTCCCCCGGTCCGGTAGACGGGCAGCCCCAGGATATCCCCGGTGAACAGCACACGGCTGCCCAGGGATTCCTGCCCCTGGCTGATTCCCCAATGGGGCAGTCCCGCCGCCCCGCCCGGATACAGAACGGAAGCCCGGAAGGGCGCATCCCCCGGCAGATGGTCCCGGGGGCCGGAATAATCCAGATCAAATCCCGGGATCGCCCGGCGAAGTCTGGAAATCGCCAGCTCCGCCAGATCCACCTGATCAAAACTGGCCTGAATGGTCGTCATAAGCCGCCTCCCATGATATTGAGAATCAAGCTTATTCTGCCCGGAATCCGGGAGGTTTAACAGGAGGCGGCCCTGTTTTTTCCCTTTGGCCCATTTCGACGGACAATCCCCGCGCCTGGCTGTACAATACAGGCCATGAGGGTGCTTTACCTGGACAGCCTGCTGTTCTTCGAGCTGGTATCGGACGTGACGCTTCTTTGGGCCGCGGGGAAGCTGTGCCAGGCCAGACGGCGGAAGCTTCATCTCCTGGCGGCGGCGTCCCTGGGGGCGATCTATGCCCTGCTATCGGTCCTGTGGCCCCCCGCCGCGTCCCTGCCGGGAAAGGTCCTCTCCCTGGCGGTCATGCTGCTCACGGCATATGGAAAGGAGAAGGGGCTCTGGCGGCTGAGTCTGGCCTTTCTGGCCATGTGCGCCGTGTACGCCGGAGCGGCCTCCGCCGTGATCTGGACCGCAGGCAAGGCCTCCCTCCGGGCTCTGGTCTTTGCTCTGGGGATCAGTCTGGGGATCTGCGCCCTTCCCTTCCGCTTCAGCGGCAGACGGGGAGGGGTCGTCCGGCTGCGGCTGGTCCGGGGCAGCCGCAGCGTGGAGCTCAACGCCCTGCGGGATACCGGAAACCGGCTGCGGGAACCCCTGTCGGGGGATCCTGCCCTGATTGCGGCGGAAGCCGACCTTCTGCCCCTGCTGGAACCGGAGGTGCAGTCCCGCCTGCTCGCCACGGCCGGACTCCCCGCCCCGGAACGGCTCACGGTCCTGGGAGCTGGCTTCCGCCTCCTGCCCTATCGCACTCTGGAAGGCGGCGGCCTCCTGCTGGCCTTTCGCCCGGATCAGGTCTTTGTGGACGGAACCCTTTGTCCCGGACTCTGGGCAGCCCTCTCCCCCGGACCTCTGCACCCCGGGGACGGCTGCGCTGCCCTGCTGGGCAGCGACGAATAGAAAGGAGATGGTCACGCATGTCTGGAAAAGAACTGCTGAAGAAGCTGCTGCGTCGGCTGAACCGTCTGCTCCACGCTCCGGTATACTACGTCGGAGGGAGCGAAAGCCTACCCCCGCCCCTGAGCCGGGAGGAGGAGCGGGAATGTATCCGCCGCCTGGCAGAGGGTGACGCCGGGGTGCGGGCGGTTCTCATCGAGCGGAATCTCCGGCTGGTGGTGTACGTGGCGAAGCGTTTCGACAGCTCCGGCACCGGCCTGGAGGACCTGATCAGCATCGGCACCATCGGTCTCATCAAGGCAATCAACACCTTTGACGCGGAGAAGAACATCAAGCTGGCCACCTATGCCTCCCGCTGCATCGAAAACGAGATCCTCATGTTCCTGCGGAAAAGCGCTTCCCGGAAGGGGGAAATCAGCCTGGACGAACCGCTGAACACCGACTGGGACGGCAACGAGCTGCTGCTGGAGGACGTGCTGGGCACCCAGGAGGATCTGATCCTGCAGCCCCTGGAGGATGAGGCGGAACGCAATATGCTCCGCACGGCCGTGGACCGGCTTTCCCCCCGGGAGCGGCGGATCATCACCCTGCGGTACGGGCTCTACGGCTGTAGGGAAAAGACGCAAAAGGAGGTGGCGGACGACCTGGGCATTTCCCAGAGCTACATCTCCCGGCTGGAGAAGCGGATCCTCAACCGGCTCCGTCGGGATCTCCTCCGGGAAAACGCGGTATGACCTGAAGAAGGCACCCTTCCCGGGTTTCTTCCCCTGAATCTTCCTTCCCGGATTCGTTTCATTTTTGATTCTTCTCCGTATTGTGGGGCGGAGCCGATTGGCTCCGCCCCATTGGTTTGTCCGCTTTTACGCTGCCGTGAGCACCCCGTCCTTCATCCGCAGCACCAGGTCGGCGGTATCCGCAACCTCCGGGTCGTGGGTCACCACGATGACGCAGCGGTTTTCCTCGTGGGCCAGCTTCCGGAGGATCTCCATGACGATCCGGGTGTTCTCTCCG
>CAMVBX010000179.1 GCA_947165825.1 uncultured Clostridia bacterium | reverse complement strand
TCACCCGACAGGTCAGGAGATAATCCCTTCCGCTCCCCTCCGGGGTGGGGATCACCTCCACGTCCTTCATCGCTGCCAGACATACGGCGTCGCTGGCCTCGATCAAGGCCAGGGTCTCCGGGTCCAGCTTCCTCCCGCAGCCCGGGAGGAGCAGGAAAAGCAGGAGCAATATCCAGGAAAGGCGCTTGCTGTACGTCATACAATCCTCCTTCTCAGTAGGGAAGATGCGGACCGGTACCGAAATCAAAAGCCAGATTCCCCCACTCCACCAGCCGGGAGGGGAAACCCAGGTCCTCCCCCGGATGGGCCCTTCCCCAGGTCCGCAGCAGTTCCTCCCGCTCCAGACTGGCCTTGTCCCGCCCGTCCGGCTGCAGACCTGCCTCCCCATGGGGAACGAGGACGGGATAGCTGCCGTATTCCCGGTCGGAAAGGTCCAGGAACAGCAGAAGGGCGGAGGGCTCTTTCAGGAAGGCCTCATACCAGACCATATCCACCATGACGGTAATATATCGGCTGTCATACCGGTTCAGATCCGTCCCCTCTTCGCTCAGATTGCCCCGGTAATCCGCCATGAGGAGGCAGAACAGGAGCCGTTTGCCGGGGATTTGGGCGTTTGGCCGGTAACCATCGTCCAACAGAGGGGAAGCTCGGCAGACGATCTGGCTCGACTCCGCCAGGGCCGCCGTCTCCGCGTCCAGGGTCTTTTGCCCGCAGCCCGGGAGAAGGAACAGAAGGAGCAGGATGAAAAGAAATCGCCTGATGCGCACGATGCTCCACCTCCCTTGTCAATGATGCTCAGTCGAATTTGATCACGGTCTCCGTCCACAGCCCCTCCGGGTACTGGAAGGTCCAGCTTTCCGCCTCCCGGGGATGCTTTTTCCCGTAAGCCCGGAGAGCCTCCAGGAACCGAAGCCCCGCCCCGTCCCGGGTCTCCCGGCGGATGCTCGCTTCCCCGCTGTGGGGCACGAACAGGGGTTTTCCATCTTTGTAATCTTCCTCATACACGTCCAGGAACAGGATCAGCCGCAGGGTATACTTGCCGGATTCCTCCTCCCAGGCCCTGAATACCCGGATGTACCAGTCATGGTCCACCGCCACATAGACGGTCACCCGATCGTCCCGATGGGCATCCTGCCCCAGGGTGGAAATACTCCCCAGATAGTCCTCCCGCACCGTGAGGGCCATCACCGTCTTCTGGTCGTAAGAGGTGCTGCCTCCTGTCGCTTCCGCCAGGCATACCGCATCGGAGGCTTCGATCAGTTTCGTTGTTTCCGCGTCCGTGGTCTTAGCGGCGCAGCCGTGGAGGAAGAACATCAGGAGAAAAAACAGGGCGAAGAAAAACCAGGTCCATTGAAAACGCATGGAAATCCCCCCTTTCTGCCCTCACCCTACAATTTGACGCCGCGTCAATGTCAATAGGTTTTTGAAAAATTCCTGATTATTCGATAAAAAAGGCGCTTCCCGGGCGGGGAAGCGCTCTTTCGCATGCAGGTTAAGTCTCAAAAAGCTCTCAGCAGAGTTCGCGCACGCAGGCGTGAAGAGAACAGGATCATTTTCGGGCGGAATTCATTTCTGCCCGAAAAACCATCTATCGCCGCAAGTGTCGAAGTGTTCGGCCGAGGCGCGCAGCGGCGAAGCAAACCTTCTCAAATCGGAGCCCAGCGAAGCGGGTCCGATTTGAACAGCTCCCGCAGTTTGGCCATGGGCCCCTCCGGGTCCGGCGGGGGACCGAAGGGCCTTTCATCCTTGTCCGCAAAGGCCAGGCACTGGTTGATGGTCATGCCCCCGATGGAATCATCCAGCCTGACTTCCCGCAGCCAGGGCACCGCGGCATAGACGATCTCCGCTGCTTTTGGATCCGCCAGCACCTCCGCCATGGGGGTATTGCCGCTGAAGCCCGCAGGGTCGGTCTGTCCGGGCATGGGGGGCAGACTGAAGGCGGGGTAGTAGTCCTCATGCTTCCGGGGCATGAACTTCCGGGGATCATGGTCCGGCTCTTCAGACGGCGGGTTGGACTCCCAGGGCATCCGGGACCTGGGCGGGAAGCGAAACAGATCCCGGAGCCAGGCCAGGCAGTCCGGCAGCCAGGTATCGAAGCCCTGCTTCCGGAAGCCGGTATCCGTCGTGCCCGCGAGCTCATTGGCCAGGATGCCGTGTTCCCCGGGCGTATAGCAATGCAGCTCAAAGGGCACATCGTGGTTGGAGCAGGCCAGGGCCATGTTCAGTGCCTGGTTGCAGCACACCAGATGGTCTTCATAGGAGGAGATCAGGAATGCGGGGGGCGTGTCCCCGTCCACCTCCAGGTCGCAGCGGAACACCTTGGTCTTCAGCACCCCGTCCTCCAGCACCGGCAGCTCGGAGCCGATGCAGGGATAGATCAGCACCATGGCGTCGGGCCTGGCCTCCACGCCGCAGTTCTCCGCCGCCGCCTGTACCTCGGGTTTTTTCCAGAAGGTACCCGAGGCCGCCGCCACAAAAGCCCCGGCGGAGAAGCCGATGACGGACACCGCATCCGGCCGCAGGTTCCACTCCCCGGCATGCTGCCGGATCATGCGGATGGCCCTGGCCGCGGCGATCATGACGGCAGGATACAGAACCCCCAGACCCAGGGGGTATTCCAGTACGAAGGTCTGAAAACCCTTGCCATAGAAGGTCATGGCCGCAGACTCGTTCTCCTGGGGCGTATGCATATTGAAGCCGCCGCCGGGACACACCAGCATCACCGGCAGGGGATCGGCGGACATCACGGACCCGGGCTCATGGAGGCAGCAGCGCAGCCGTGCGGTGCCCGAATCGTTCAGGGGGAGGGTAAAGTCTTTCATAGGAAACCGCCTTTCCTTTTTCTGCAAGGGTAGCACAGCCGGGCCGCTGCGTCAAGGAAGGGGCGCGGGCCCTTTTGTTGCGGGATTCCTTGACCCGGGCGGGGAGATGTGCTATCCTTGCATCAGAACGATAAATCAAAAAAAGGAGGATTTTTCATGTACGAGAAGAAGCTGATCGTGTATTTTTCCAAATCCGGAAACACCAAGAAGCTGGCGGATATGATCCAGGCTTCCGTGGGCGGAGACGCAGTGGATATCGAAGCCCCCAAGCCCGATTTTGCCGCCTATGACCTGATCTTCCTGGGCACCCCCAACTACAGCGCCACCGTGGCGGGCCCCATGGCGGATTACATCAAGGGCATCGACCTCACGGGCAAGACCGTCGCCCCCTTCTGCACCCACGGCATGGGCGGACTCCAGAACGTGGGGGAGGATATGACCAAGCTTTGCACCGCCGCAGGCGCCGCGAAGGTTTTCCCCACCATCCCCGTGAAGGGCGTGGACGTGGACCAGGCGGGGGAAAAGCTGGAAGCCTGGCTGAAGGACTGCGGTATCAAATAATCCATTCGAGCCCGCTTCGCTGACCTGATTATTTGAAAAGGAGATACGACCATGTACGAGAAATTGGTATTCGAATTCCCCCAGGAGTATAACGAAATCACCGCCCCGGGCGACGATCCCGGTTTTGTGGTCAAACCCCAGGCCTATTTCCGCGGCGCCTCCCAGATCCCCGGAAGCGAATTCAACAGCAGCTTCCAGATCTTTGTGAAGCCCTTCTTCCTGGACCGGGTCCAGCACCGTCATCCCAAGGACGAATACCTGATCTTCCTGGGCGCTTCCTTCCCCAACGTCTTCGATTTCGACGCGGACATCGAATTCACCCTGGGCAAGAAGGGGGAGGACGAGGAGCTGTACCACATCAACAAGCCCACCATCATCCGGGTCCCTGCGGGCGTGTACCACTGCCCCCTGCACTTCAAGCGGGTGGATAAGCCCGTTCTCTTCCTGGCGGCCTGCATGATGCCCATGTTCGGCGGCATCTACGATATGCCCGACGGCTCCACCCGGGAGATGTACTACAACGGCCCCATCCAGTGCAAATACAACCCCAACAAGAAGTGCGACTCCTGCGGCAAGTGCCTCCAGGAGGACTGGAAAGCGTAAACCCGGTAAATCGGACCCGCTTGCCGGGCTCCGATCTGAGAGGAGTCGGCACTTCC
>CAMVBX010000178.1 GCA_947165825.1 uncultured Clostridia bacterium | reverse complement strand
TTTGCCGGCCCCGAGAACGTCCTGCGGGGCAACAGCAATAACAGGAGAAGGCCGAGGACGAGAAACAGGAGGAAGGCCAGGATCTGCGCCAGATCGGAAAAACGTTTCATCCGGCTCACCCCCTAGAAGCGGAAATAGAGGAAGGGATTGTAGCTCCCGTCCACCAGATAAGCGGTGACCAGCACCAGACAGCCCAGCAGAAGGACCGGCGCGGCGCAGCCCTTGAGCCTTTCCGGCAGTCGGGCGAAGATCCTCCGGGGCAGCGGAGTGGCGCACAGGACCAGGATCACCAGGGTCGGAGCAAAGCTCCGGAGATAATAGAGGAAGGTGGCGGAGACAAGGCCGCTGCCCCCGCCGAACATGGCGGAAAGGTAGCCGATGCACTGGCCCAGATCCTCCAGACTGAACAGCACCCAGCCGATCACCACCAGGACCAGGGCGTAGAGGTGGGCGATCCACCTGGGGCCGCGGTCCAGCCGCCGGAGCAGAAAGGCCTTTTCCAGCATCAGCAGCAGGGCGTAATACAGGCCCCAGAGGAGATAGTTCCAGCTGGCTCCGTGCCAGATGCCGGTGAGGCACCAGACGATGAGCAGGTTCAGCAGCTGACGCCGGAGTCCCTTCCGGTTGCCCCCGAGAGGGATATAGACATAGTCCCGGAACCAGGAGGAAAGGGTGATATGCCACCGGCGCCAGAAATCCGTGATGCTGTCCGCCAGGTAGGGATAGCGGAAGTTTTCGGGGAACTCGAAGCCCAGCATCCGGCCCAGGCCGATGGCCATGTCCGAATAGCCGGAAAAATCGAAATAGATCTGAAAGGTGAAGGCGACGGCTCCCAGCCAGGCGTCCGCCGCGGAAAGGGCGGCGGGATCCATGGCCTTGTACACGTCCCAGAGGGCGCCCACGGCGTTGGCCAGCAGGACTTTTTTCCCCAGGCCCAGGATGAAGCGCCGCACGCCGGAGGCAAAGGAGGCCCGGGTGATCCGCCGGTCCGCCAGCTCAGCCGCGATATCCCGGTACCGGACGATGGGACCCGCGATGAGCTGGGGGAAGAGGGCTACGAAGGTGCCGAAGCGGAGATAGCTGCGCTGGGGCTCCACCTGGCCCCGGTATACGTCGATGGGATAGCTCATGGCCTGGAAGGTATAGAAGGAGATGCCGATGGGCAGCCGGAGCCCCAGCGGGGTCAGAAAGGCCAGGAAGGGGATCAGCCGCAGGTTCTCCGCGAGAAAATCATAGTATTTGAAGAAGAACAGCAGGGCCAGGTTCAGCACGATGCTGAGTGTGAGGATCGGTTTTCCCTTTTCCCGGTATCTGGCCAGCAGCAGGCCGGAGACATAGTTCAGGGTGATGGAGAATATCATCAAAAGGATATACACCGGCTCCCCCCAGCCGTAGAACACCAGGTTCACCAGGAACAGCCAGAGATTGCGCCACCGGGAGGGGACCAGGAAATACACGGCCAGAGTCACCGGAAGATAGACGAACAGGAACAGCAGGCTGGAAAACAGCATTATTCTTCCTCTTCCTCCTCTTCCGGCCGGAACGAGGACAGGGGGCTGGCGTCCGCCGCCTGGCGCAGGTCCGTGCTCTCCACATGGGTGTAGATCTCCGTGGTATTCAGATGCTCGTGGCCCAGCAGCTCCTGCAGGGTGCGTACGTCCACCCCGTTATGCAGCATGAGGGTGGCGGCGGTATGCCGCAGCTTATGGGAGGAGAAGCCCTCCTGGCTCAGCCCCGCTTCCCCCAGATGGACCTTCACCAGCCGGTGCACGGTGCTCCGGGCGATCCGGTCGCCCCGCTCGGAGAGGAACAGGGCGGAAGACGCCGCTTCCCTGGGCCGCAGGGCAAGATAGGTATCGATGGCCTCCCGGGTGCTGTCGTTCAGAAAAACCACCCGCTCCTTGCCCCCCTTGCCCAGGACCCGGAGCTGGTCCCCGGTCACGTCGGAGAGGTTCAGCCCCGTGAGCTCGCTGATCCGCAGGCCGCAGTTCAGAAAGATGGTGAGGATGCACCGGTCCCGCTCCTTGTTCCGCCCGCCCACGCTGCGGAGCAGGGCAAGGCTCTCCTCCAGCGTCAGATACTTGGGCAGAGAGCGGCGGGTCTTGGGGGTATCGAAGCCCTCCAGGGGGTTCTTCTCCAGTTTGCCCGTTTTTACCGTCAGGTATTGGTACAGGGATTTCAGGGTGGCCAGCTTCCTGGCCCGGGATACGGCGGAAAGGCCGTATTCCGCCTCCCGGGACCGCTGCTGCCGCACCCGGTCCCGGCTGAGGAAGCTGAGAAAGTCGTAGACCTCCCCCTTGGTCACCTTGGCAAGCATGCCGAGGTCCACGTCCCCGATGGGGATGGAGGCGAAGTCCGCATCCCTGGGTACCAGCCCCCGCCGGAGCTTCAGAAAGCGGAAAAAGGTCCGCAGGTCCAGATAGTATTCATCGATGGTGGCCTGGGAATGTCCCTTCACCACCTCGTGATACTGGAGAAAATCCCGGAGGATCTCCGGCGCCTCGTCCCGATAGTCCATCTGCAGCTCCTGTCAAATCCCATAATTCCGCCATGATAACTATGTATAATATAGCAGAACGGCAGAGCATGTCAAACGAAATGTCGAAACCCGGGGGCAGCGGGAGGGGGGAACCCTTCCGGCTGGAGCTCACCGGGGAATTCCTGCTGCTCCTGACTCTCACCTGGTTCCTCTGGGGCGGGGAGACCCTGGCGGCCCTGGCCCTGGCGGCGGCGGTCCATGAATTGGGCCATGCCGCCGTCCTCCTGGGGCAGGGTCAGCTGCCCCGGGCTTTGCGGATGGACCTGGCGGGGCTGTGCCTCCGCTGTCCTCCGGCGGCGACCGAGGGCCGGGAGCTCCTGCGCACCCTGGCGGGACCGGCGGCGGGTCTGCTTCTGGCCCTCGCCCTCCGGGGAAGGGCCGAACCCCTTCTGCGCCTCTGGGGGGAGACTAGCCTGGCCCTCTCCGGCATGAACCTTCTCCCCGCCTCCTGCCTGGATGGGGGGAGGCTGCTGCGCAGCCTGGCGATCCTGGCTCTGGGTCCGGTCCCGGCGGAGCGGATCTCTTCTGCGCTGGACTGGGTCAGCATCCTCCTGTTCCTCCTCCTGGGACTGAAGGGCAGGCCGGACTGGCTCCTGTGGAGCGCCTGGCTCCTGGTCCACCGGGTGAGAAAGCGGTGAGGGCGCGGATCCGGGGAGAGACGAAAAATTGAATCGTCAGACTGCCTGGGGGTCGGGCAATTCCTGGACGTTCCTGCGAATTTTCAGCTATTTGATCATTGCAGCTTTTCTTTCCCCTCCGGGGCAGGTCTCCCGGTTGATTTCTCCCGGAGAATCATGTATGATGATTTGAATTTCTGGGGGAGCCGTCTGCTTCCCCATCAAGGGAGTTATCGGCTATGCTGCCTGAGCTGGAAGCCATTCTGCCCCGGGTACAGAAGCCCGCCCGGTATACCGGCGGGGAATACGGGGAGATCAAGAAGAATAAAGCGGACGTGCGCCTGCGCTTCGCCCTCTGCTTTCCCGATACCTATGAGATCGGCATGTCCAACCTGGGCCTGCGGATCCTGTACGGGGTGCTGAACGGGATGGACGGGGTCTGGTGCGAGCGGGTGTTCGAGCCCTGGCGGGATATGGGGGAGGAACTGCGGAAGGCGGGGCTGCCCCTGTTTGCGCTGGAGAGCGGGGACCCGGTGAAGGATTTCGACCTCATCGGCTTTTCCGTGGGGTACGAGATGAGCTTTCCCGGCATCCTGGATATGCTGGATCTGGCGGGCATCCCCCTGCGGAGCGCGGAGCGGAAGGCGCTCACCCCCATCGTCTTCGCCGGAGGCGCCTGCATGTATAACCCGGAGCCCATGGCGGATTTCCTGGACCTGTGCGTCATCGGGGAAGGGGAGAAGGCGGACCGGGAGGTGGCGGCCCTGCTCATGCGGGCCAAGGAGGAGGGCTGGACCAAGCCCGCCTTCCTGGAGGCGGCGGCAAAGATCGAAGGGGTCTATGTCCCCTCCCTGTATACCCCGGAATACCTGCCGGACGGGCGGATGAAGGGGCTGGTTC
>CAMVBX010000177.1 GCA_947165825.1 uncultured Clostridia bacterium | reverse complement strand
TGGCCTCCAGGTTCTCATAGCCCTGGGGCGTGTGGGTGCCGCAGTAGACCGTGGGATGGGTGCGCACGAACTCCCGCACCCGGTCCAGCGTCTCCCGGGCGGCGGGCAGATCGTCGTACACGGTGGAGAGCTTGTTTTCGTACAGCGCCTCGTCCACATAGGTGACGTCCCCGTGGAACAGATAGAACAGGCCGCCGTCCTCCGCGATGACGAGGCTGTTGCCCCGGGTATGCCCCTTGGCCTTGATGAAGAAGATCCCGTCGGCGATCTTCCGGCTTTCCGGGAAGTTGGCATATGCCCCGTCGGTGAAGTCCACGGGCACCAGGTTTGGAATGCCCTTCAGCTCCTCCGCATCCAGCTCCTCCCGGTTAACGTAGATCTCCGCATTGGGGAAGGACCGCAGCTCTCCGGAATGGTCGCCGTGCCTGTGGGTCAGCAGGATCTTCGTCACCTGCTCCGGCCGATACCCCAGGGCGGCAAAGGCTTCCATATAGCTGCAGATATCCTTGCCGGTGAAGATCGGGCTGGTCTCGTCCGGGGATTCCTCCGGCGTTCCGGCGGGGATACCCGTGTCCACCAGGATGACTTCCTTTCCGGTATCGATCAGATAGTTCTGCAGGCTGCCGCGATAGCGTACGGAAGGATCGTATTTCTCCGCGCCCTCTTCGCCGCCGAAAACAAAGGGCTGAGAATAAAACCCGTCCCGGCGAAACTTTACCGCTTTGAATTCCATGCTGTGCTCTCCCTTTCCTTTTCTGTGCTTGTGATGCTCCGTCTCCGCCGCCGTTTTTACAGCGCGGCTTTTACCTGGGCCCGGACCTCCTCCATATCCACGGTGGGCTCGAATCGGGCGATGACCCTGCCCTCCCGGTCCACCAGGAATTTGGTGAAGTTCCATTTGATATAGGCCTTGTCTCCGAAGGCCTTGTTGTTCATATCCGAAAACTTCTTCAGCGCCGCGTTCTTCAGGCCCTTCCCGAAGCCCTCGAAGGGCTTTTCCGTCGCCAGGAAAGCGAAAAGCGGATCCGCCGTCTCCCCGTTCACGTCGATCTTGGCAAACTGGGGGAATTCCGTGCCGAACTTCACGGTGCAGAATTCGTGGATCTCCTCGTCGCTGCCCGGGGCCTGGTTGGCAAACTGGTTGCAGGGGAAATCCAGGATCTCCAGCCCCTGCTCCTTCATCTCCCGATACATGGCCTCCAGGGGCTCGTAATGGGGGGTGAACCCGCAGCCGGTGGCGGTATTCACGATCAGCAGGACCTTTCCCCGGTATGCGGAGAGGCTGACCTCTGCGCCGCTTCTGTCCTTTACGGTGTAATCATAGACGCTCTTCATTTTTCTGCTCCTTTCGATGATTCGATAACGGACCGGGCAAAGGCGGCCGCCGCTTCCAGATCCCCGGCATTCGGCCTGCCCTTGTGCAGTCCCTTGAATTCTCCCCTGCAGTGGAACTCCCGTTCATCCACGGGGATCCCGACCCTGTCCGCCTCCGCCTTGACCTTCTTCCAGGTGGAATTCAGCATGGCCGCGGAGCCGAAATTGACGATCCGCCCCACCTTGTCCGGATCCAGGCCGCGGATAAAATCCCGCACCTCCGGGTCGATACTGAAGGCGTAATAGGAATTGCCCAGAAAGAGCAGGTCCGCCCGCTCCTTCACCGGTTCGCTCAGCGGGAGCGCCTCCACCCCCAGGGCCTTCGCCACCGCCTCCGCCATGCGCTTCGTGTTTCCCGTTTTCGTGTAGTATCTGACTGCGACGTTCATTCCGCACCTCCTGCTTTCAGGCCTGTTCCGGCTGTCCCTTTGCCTGCTCCGCCATCCTCCGGATGATCTCGTTGAGCCCGTTGGTGAAATGCACGTAGTATTCCCCGTCTCCCGCCACGGGGATCCAGAAGGACTCCGCCCGGATATCCCCCGCCGGATGGCTGACCGATTTCGTCTCTCCGGACTTCAGGGCGGCCTGGGCCTGGCAGCCCCGGTGCATTTCCGCCGGTCCCACGTTGCAGTGTACTTCCGTCTGCCCGCCCGCACCGATATAGGCGGGATTCCCCGCCACCACGCGATAGTTCCTGTCGATCAGGCGCACCTGCTCCGGATAGTTGTCCCACATCAGGTGAAACGCCCGTACCGTCTCTTCTTCGCTGAATCCGGCCATTCTGTTTTCCTCCTTTTATGCTTATTCGTTCCCCAGGATCTCGTAGAGCAGCGCGTACAGGGCCCCGGCCTTTTCCGGCGCAAGCCTGACGCAGCTCCCGACCTCCTTCGGGATATCCTTCGCGGCTTCCTGCAGGGCGGCGCCGGCCTCCGTCAGCCGGATCTCCACCACCCGCTCGTCTTCTTTCGTCCGTGTCCGGAGGAGATAACCGGCTGCCTCCAGCTTCTTCAGGAGCGGGGAAATCGTTCCGCTGTCCAGATAAAGCCGTCGGCAGAGCTCCCCCACCGTGATCTCATGATGCTCCCACAGAACCAGCATAACGATATACTGCGTATACGTCAGGTCCAGGGGCTTCAGCCAGGGGGTATACAGCCCGGTGATCTTCCTCGCCGCGGCATAAAGGGGGAAGCACAGCTGGTTTTCCAGCTTCATTGCCTCGTGATAATCGTATTCCATATCGGTTCCCCTCTGATCATCGTTTTATACAATTTGATTTTATCAAATATATTTACCGCTGTCAATCCCTTTTTTCCTTTTTGAAAGGGGATGGGCGGACTCCCGGGCCGTTTTCCCGTTCCAACGCGCGTATCAGCCTTCCGTCAGCCTTCGGATCTCCTCAATAAACAGCCGGACCGCCGGGGAGAACACCTGATACCTTTTCCAGATCAGGTTTCCCGCGTTTTCCATCCGGGGAACCAGGGGTCTGACGCAAAGCCGGCTGTCCCCCGTGGTATTGATGAGGCGGTCAAAGCAGATGGCGTACCCGAGCCCGTCCTCCACCATCAGGGACGCGTTGTAGATCAGATTGTAGGTCGCCGCGATGTTCAGCTTCTTGTCGGCAAACAGCGGCTCCGACGCCCGGGAGACGATGAGCGGTAAGCCCCGCAGGTCGGAAATCCGGATCTCTTCCTTTTCCGCCAGGGGACTGTCCTTCCGCATCAGCACGGCAAAGCTGTCCTCCGCCGGAAGGGGGATGGATTCGTAAAGGGAATGATCCACGTCCGTGAAGATCACGGCAAAGTCGATGAGGCTGTCCGTCAGCTCGTTCATCAGGTCCCGGGTATCGCCGCTGGTGATATGAAACCGGATATCCGGATGCTCCGCCGCCATGTTCGCCGCCGTACGGGACAGATAATGGAATGCCCGGGATTCCCCGGCCCCGATGCGCACCGGGCCGGACACATGGTTCTTCACCCGGGAGATCTCCTCCTCCGTCATCTGCAGGAGCCGCACCATCTCCTCGGCCCGTCTGCGCAGGACCGTCCCCTCCGCCGTGAGGGTGATCCTGCGGTTCCCACGCACGAAGAGCTCTGCCCCAAGCTCCTTCTCCAGCTCCTTCATCTGCCGCGAAAGCGACGGCTGCGCCACGTGCAGGGCTTCCGCCGCCCCGGAGATCGTCCCCTCCCGGACAACGGCCAGATAATACTGCATGGACCGGATATCCATCGAACCCCTCCCCTGTGTTTCCTATACAAATTTAGCATAGGAAAGCATAGAAAACAAGCATTTGATTATATCAGTGCAGCCGATTACAATAGAGTCAGAAGGCTGGGCGCCTGCCGCTCCGCCTTGTCCGGGGAGCGGGATACCCGGCATCCCCGGGCGGGAAGCCGGTTCATCCCCCGGGGAAAGGGAGAAGCGAAAATGGATCTGAAGGAATTTCTTGCGAAAATGGATACCGGCGAAGAGATCGAGGCCGGTTCGGAATACCACCTGTTCATGCACGCGCTTTCTCAGGAGGCGCTGCGGATCACGGCGGAGATGAACAACGCCTACCACACGCCGGAGGAGCTGCTGGCCCTGATGCGGGCGCTGACCGGCAATCCGGATTTCCCCGCCTTCGGGCTGTTTCCGCCCTTTTATACGGACTGCGGGAAGAATATCCATTTCGGGGGGAATGTGTTCGTCAACTC
>CAMVBX010000176.1 GCA_947165825.1 uncultured Clostridia bacterium | reverse complement strand
ACGGGGGAGGGGGGACGGAAAACATTGCCGATCTACAGATAACCACCCTGAAAAGCAAACGACTATTGCCAAGCTGATTCAAAGGCGGCAAGCTGACGTCCCGCACCCGCCTGTTCCCCGCCGCGCCGTTGCCCCCTTCGCTTCAGCGCCCGCCGCACCGGGGTGCAGGGGCGGAGCCCCGCCGCGCTCTTTCCCCGGTTTCTCTCGCGCAAGAGAAACCGGGCCGCCGGAGGCATACCCCGGCAGGGTTGCCGTCCCCCACACCCTTTCCTTGACTTTCTCCCCCCGCTGTATTATTGTCAAAGCAGGAATAACGCATTTGAAAGGAGCATCGTCATGAAAGGAACCATGAAGGCCCTGGTGGTCTACGGAAAGGACGAATATAAATTTGAGCCCGCCTACCCCATTCCGGAATGCGGACCGGACGACATCCTGCTGAAGACCGAGGGCTGCGGCGTCTGCGCCAGCGACGTGAAGTGCTGGCACGGGGCGGAGAGCTATTGGGGCAACGGAGCGGACAAAGCCCCCTGGGTCCGCACCCCCTTCATCCCCGGCCATGAATTCCTGGGCACCGTATGCGAGGTGGGGGCCAACGTGAAGGATTACGTCCCCGGTGACCGGATCACCATCGAGCAGATCGCCCCCTGCGGGGAGTGCCGCTTCTGCAAAAGCGGGAAGTACTGGATGTGCCAGCCCCACTATATCTACGGTTATTTTCCGGATTACTGCGGCGCCATGGCAGAATACGTGCGCATCCCCACGAAGCACGCCCGCATCCACCGGGTCCCCAAGGAGCTTCCCCTCTCCAGCGCCCTGCTCATCGAGCCCTTCGGCTGCTCCAAGCATGCGGTGGACCGGGCCCAGATCGGGCATGAGGACATCGTGGTCATCTCCGGCGCCGGGACCCTGGGCCTGGGCATGATCACCTATGCCGCCACCCTGAAGCCGAAAAAGCTCATCAGCCTGGACCTGCAGGAAAACCGGCTGGAGCGCGCCCTGGCCTTTGGGGCAGACGAGGCCTGGAACCCCGGCAAGGAGGACGTGGTGAAGAAGATCATGGACCTCACGGAGGGCTACGGCTGCGATATCTATATCGAATGCTCCGGCCATCCCTCCAGCGTGGTGCAGGGCATGAACATGATCCGGAAGCTGGGCCGCTTTGTGGAATTCTCCGTCTTCGGGGAGCCCACCACCCTGGACTGGTCCATCATCGGGGACAAGAAGGAGCTGGACGTGCTGGGCTCCCACCTGAGCCCCAACTGCTATCCCTACGTGATCGAGAATATGACCTCCGGCGTCATCAAGACCGAAGGGGTCGTCACCCGGACCTTCCCCCTGGAGCAGTGGGAGACCGCCTTCGACTATGCCACCGGCAAGTACGGGGATATCAAGGTCGCGATCACGTTCTGATGAAATCGCTGCCCGGGGATCGACAATACGGTCTCCGGGCAATTTGTATCCGGGAGGGACGACCATGAAAATGCGGGAAGTCTGCCGGCGTACCGGTCTGACGGACCGGACGGTGCGGTACTGGACGGAGCAGGGACTGCTGAACCCCTATCGGGAGGAACAGAACGGCCGTCTCTACTTCAAATTCACCGAAGAGGACGTGGCCGCCCTGGAGCGCATCGCCCTCCTGCGGCAGGCGGGCTTCTCCATCGGCCGGATCGGGGAGATGCAGAAGGACCCGGCGGCCATCGCCCCCGCCGTGCGGGAGCTGGGGGACAGCCTCCGGCAGCAGCGGCAGGAGGCGGAGGAGGCGGAACGGGTGCTTCAACAGGCGGAGGCCTGCCCCACCCTGGAGGCGCTGGTGGAGCTTCTGGGGAACAAGCGGTCCCTCTTCCCCCCTCCGGAACCCCGGTTCGACCGCTTCGACCTGCTCTCCGAGGAGGAGCGGCAGGAGGCGGCCCGCCTCTCCCGGGCGGGTCTGGCGGCCAGGGAAAAGCGGAAGGGCCTGCTTCTGAATCTGGCCTCCGCCCTGGTGCTGACGGTCCTGGCGGTGATCCTCACCCTGGCCTGCACCGGTCAGCTCCGGCGCACGCCGAAACCCGCGCCGGACTGGATGGACCGGTTCCTGGCGGCGGAGACGGCGGACACCCTGGTCTTTCTCCGAGCGGCAGGAACAGAGCCAATCTTCAAGGGGCTGGATGGGAGCACCAATCGTCCCGCGGCGGTGTTTTCCGTACCGGAGGGACGCTTCTTCCTGAGCTGGCACGCTCTGGGCACCGCCCAGGGAGAGCTGCTGGAGAGCATGATGGAAGGCGCGCTCATCCCCTGGGAAGAGGATCCGGATTCCCCCGGCCTCATCGCCTATGTCCAGGGGGCGGCGGGATGGTACGCCCTGTACGCCCAGGGGGAGACCATGGACCGGTCTGCTCTGGAATCTGTGCTGGCCCGGGGCGTGACGCTGATCCTCCGGGAGGAGGGGCAGCCGGAAAAGGCGCTGACGCTGGAGCCCCGATGAGATTCTCCCTCCGAATACTGCAAACCCCACAGGAACTGCGGAGAGTCGCTGCGAAGCGAGTCCGGTTTTCCGCCCAAAGGAGATTCTATCCCATGAGATTTTCTGTCCAATCCGTTTTTTCCCTGCTGATGGCCCTGGTGCTCCTGGCCGCCCTTTCCGCCTGCGGCAGTGCCCAAACGCGACCCCCTCTGCTCAGCCCTCCGCCGCTCCAACGGCGAAGCCCACGGTTCAGCCCGCGGAGACCCCCGCACCCACCCCGGAGGAGCCGGAGGAAACCAGCTATCTGGATATCTCCGGCATCGATTTCTCCGCCCCGGATATCTCCATCGCCTATGACGATTACGAGGGCATGTACGATCTGGCGAAAAAAATGCAGAATTTTGAGATCCCGGCGGATACCGTTGTGGAGATCGACGGGGAGGTGGGCAGCGCCATGATGTCCCATACCATCGTCGTTCCCAACGCCGCGGGGGACCAGCGGGTCGGCACCACCTATGAGGTCATAGGGGGCGAGGACCTGGAATTTCCCCCGGATGAGACCCGCATCCATATCATCGGCGTGGTTCGGATGAACGAAAGCTATTTCAACGTCCTTGTGGTTCCCGCCGAGCTGTTCACGGTGGCGGAGGGATGAGTCCCCATCCCCCGGCGAAAACAGGAAAAGACCCGCTGCGGCAGCTGCCGCAGCGGGTCGATCGGTTTTGTTTCGGGAGAAGATCTTACTTCACCATGCTGGCGACTTCGGCGGCGAAGTCGTCGGCCTTCTTCTCGATGCCCTCGCCGGTGAGGAAGCGGATATAGCCCTTGATGGCGATGCTGCCGCCCACGGCCTTGGCCACCTCGGCCACGTGCTTCTCGCAGGTGATCTTGTCGCCCTTGACAAAGTCCTGCTGCATCAGGCAGTTTTCGCTGTAGTACTTGCCGATGCGGCCCATGACCATCTTCTCGATGATGGCGTCGGGCTTGCCCTTGTTCTTCTCATCCTGCTTGGCCTGGACCAGGAGGATCTCCTTCTCCTTGTCGATGGTGGCCTGATCCACGCAGGACTTATCCAGGAACAGGGGGTTCATGGCGGCCACCTGCATGGCCAGATCCTTGCCCAGCTCGATGACCTGGGGATTGGTGCACAGGCCTTCGGACAGTTCCATGTTCAGCAGAACGCCGATCTTGCCGCCCATATGGATATAGGAGACGGTGAAGCCCTCGCCATAGCGGGCGAAGCGGCGGACCTGGATATTCTCCCGGATGGTGGCGACCTTTTCCTTCCGCACGTCCTCAACGGTCTTGCCCGGCTCCAGCTCCAGGGCCATAAGGGCCTCCAGATCCTGGGGGGCCTTCTCGGCGGCCAGCTTGGCCACGGCGGCGGCGAAGGCGCGGAAATCGGCATTGTTGGCGGCGAAGTCGGTCTCGATATTGACCTCGGTCACGGCGGCGGGGCAGCCGGATTCCGCCACAAAGGCGGCGCAGATGCCCTCGGCTGCCACGCGGCCGGCCTTCTTGGCGGCGGTGGCCAGGCCCTTCTCCCGGAGGAGCTCGACGGCCTTGTCCATATCCCCATCGGCCTCGGTGAGGGCTTTCTTGCACTCCATCATGCCGCAGTCGGTCATTTCGCGGAGCT
>CAMVBX010000175.1 GCA_947165825.1 uncultured Clostridia bacterium | reverse complement strand
GAGGGCGTCACCCCGGAGTGGGAGGGCCAGTATGACGTCTATGGCATGAAGCTCTATTCCGTCGGCCTGGACGGCAGCGTCCGGGCCTTGGAGGGCTATCAGCCTATGGATGCCGGGGAAAACGGTTCCTCCGATCCCAACGGCATGCTCCTCACGCCCGAGGGCAAGCTGGTCTCCATGGAGACGGTCTACCGCAACTGGTACGACGGGCCCGACGATGTGGAGCTGTATTCCCAGGCGTGGTATCAGAAGCAGTACTACAACTATATGCACAATGAGCAGAGCTACTATCTGCGCTTCCTGGCCGCCGACGGCAGCGAGGAAAAGCGCCTGTCTCTGAACGACGTGCTGACAGAGGCTTTGGGGGAGAACTGGCAGGACACCAACTATCTCCAGAGCTTCGTCCTGGACGACAAGGGCCGGATCTATCTGAATGTGGCCCAGGCCATCGTCGCCCTGGAGGCCGACGGCAGCTTCCGCCAGGTGCTGGAATTCCCCAACTGGATGGAGAGCATGATCCGCCTCAAAGATGGGCGCATCGGCGTCACCTACTACGGCGAACAGGGCGAGCAGCTGACCATCCTGAACACGGAGACCATGACCCTGGACGAGGAGCAGTCCTACCCGATCGCCAACGCCTGGAATCTGAGCGTGGGCGGCGGCGACTACGATTTCTATTACACCAATGGCTCCAATCTCATGGGCTACAAGCTGGAGAGCGGCAAGGCCGAAAAGGTCCTCAACTGGATCAATGCCGACGTGGACCCGTCCAGTATGGCGAATCAGGTCTTTGTCCTGGAGGACGGGCAGATCGTCACCCTGGGGAGCGAGTGGGACGAGAAGACCAATGAATTCAGCGGCTATCTGATCCTGGTCAACAAGGTGCCCGCTTCCAGCCTGCCCAACAAGACCGTCCTCACCCTGGCCACCATGAATCTGGACGGGGACATGCAGCGCATGATCGTGAAATTCAACCGCAATAACCCCAATTATCGCATTGAGATCAGCAACTATTCCGAGTACAACACGGAGGAGGATTACGAGGCCGGGCTCACCAAGCTGAATACGGAGATCATGGCGGGCAACGTGCCGGATATCCTCAACCTCAACGGCCTTTCCACCGGTAAGCTGGCAGCCCGGGGCATCCTGGCGGATCTGATGCCCTATCTGAATAACGACGAGGAACTGAAGGACCAGATGTTCGACAATGTGCTGAAGGCCCTTCAGTCCGACGGCAAGCTCTACCGCACCGCCTCCAGCTTCAACATCGAGACGGTCATGGGCGCCAGCAGCATCGTGGGCGATCAGCCGGGCTGGACCCTGGAGGAGTACAACGCCGCCCTGAAGCAGATGCCCGCCGGCTGCGAACCCTTCAGCCAGGGTACCACCCGGGACACCATCCTCTCCAGCTGCCTCAGCATGGAGATGAACAAGCTGGTGGACTGGGCCACCGGCGTCTGCTCCTTCGACACCCCCGTCTTCACCGACATCCTCCGCTTCGCCAATCAGTTCCCCAAGGATATGGACTGGGAGAACATGGAGGGGGAGGACGACACGGCGCGCATCTCCTCCGGGCGGCAGATGCTGATGACCATGTGGCTCAGCGATTTTGAGAGCATCCAGATGTACGAGGCCATCTTCGGCGGCGAGGCCACCTTCATCGGCTTCCCCACCAGCGAGGGCACCGGCAACATGATGAACTTCGACGACAGCGGCTATGCCATCTGCGCCAAGAGCAGGAACAAGGACGCCGCCTGGCAGTTCCTCCGCACGCTGATGACCGCGGATTATCAGGAGCAGTACGGCTATGGCCTGCCCACCAACCGCGTCGCCTTTGAAAAGAAGCTGAAGGAAGCCATGACCCCCGAATACATGCGGGACGAAAACGGCAACTTCATCCTGGACGAGAACGGCGAAAAGATCGAAGTATCCAAGGGCTCCTGGGGCTGGGGCGACCTGACGGTGGAGATCAAGGCCCTGACCCAGGCCCAGGCGGATAAGATCATGGAGTTGGTGAACACCACCACCAAGGTGCAGAACTACGACGAAGAACTGATGCAGATGATCACCAATGAATCCGAGGCCTTCTTCGCGGGCCAGAAGTCCGCCGAGGATGTGGGCCGCCTCCTCCAGAGCAAAATGACCATCTACATCAACGAACAGAGATAAGCAGTACGGATACTTGGGGCCGGGAGCGGAGAGCTCCCGGCCCCTGTTTTGCGCGGCTCAGTCAAATTCTGAGTTTTTCCTCTTTTCAACGGCAGCCCGCAGTGGTATAATGCGTTGCATTAGCAAATAATGTACCACACACAAGGAGAAACGATATGAGAGACTATTTGATCGCCACCTCCTCCACCGCGGACCTGCCCCGGCCCTGGCTGGAGGAACACCATATTCCCTTTATCAGCTACAGCTACACCGTCAACGGTGAGCCGCGGGAGGACGACTGCCGGGAGGAATCCCGCGCCGCGGTCTACAAGGGGATGCGCGCAGGTGACGATTTAAAGACCTCCATGATCAACGAATACGTTTATTATGATTTCTTCAAGTCCCTGATGGAGGAAGGAAAGGACATCATCTTTCTGGATATGTCGGAGAAGATGTCCGTTTCCTTTGAGAATGCCCGCCGGGCGGCGGAAACCATCCGCGGGGAATATCCGGACCAGCAATTATGCGTCATGGACACCCGATGCATCTCCGGTGGCCTGGGCTTGCTGGTGATGAAGATGGTGGCCCTGAAGGAAGCCGGAAGAAGCTATAGCGAGGTCTATACCTGGGGAGAGGAGAACAAACTGCGCATCGCCCACCGTTTCACCGTGGACGATTTGAATTACCTCAAACGGGGCGGCCGCGTCTCCAACGCCTCCGCGCTGGTGGGCTCCATCCTGAATATCAAGCCGGTACTCTACGTGCCCGACGGAGGCACCCTGGACGTGGCGAAAAAGGCACGGGGCCGGAAAGCGGCCCTGAACGCCATCCGGGATGCGGTGCTCTCCGATCTTAAAGGCCTGGACGTGACGGGGCATGAGATGCTCATCCTCCATGCCGACTGCCTGGCGGACGCGGAATGGGTGCGGGACGAGGTGCGCAGGGCCCACCCGGAATATGGGGAGATCCGCATCAGCAGTCTGGGAGTCGTCATCGGCGCCCACACCGGGCCTGGCCTGCTGACGGTGTTTTATCTCTGCACGAAGCGCGTGCCCGGCTGAGACCATGAAGATCACGGCACTGACGGAAAACACCTCCTCCCGGGAGGATCTGGGGAGCGAACACGGCCTGAGCCTCTTTATCGAGACGGGGGAGACCCGGCTCCTCTTCGACATGGGGCAATCCGGCCTCTTTGCGGAAAACGCGGAGAAGCTGGGGGTGGACCTCTCTTCCGCGGAGCTGGCCGTGCTGTCCCACGGCCACTATGACCACGGGGGAGGCCTGCCGGTTTTCCTGGAAATCAACGACCGGGCCCCGGTGTTTCTCAGCCGCTATGCCTTCGACGAATGCCATAACGCCGAGGGGAAGTACATTGGGCTGGACCCGAAACTGAAAATAGAGCCCCGCCTGGTGTTTACGGGGGAGGAGACCGAGCTTTCCCCGGCCCTGCATCTCTATGCCTGCAACGAGCGGGAGCCGGCGCATCCCATAGACAGTGCCGGGCTCACGGTGCGGCGGGGAGGGGAGGTCGTACCCGACGGCTTCCGCCATGAACAGTACCTGCTGATCGAGGAAGCGGGGAAGCGGGTGCTGATCAGCGGCTGCTCCCACAAGGGGATCCTGAACCTGCTGGATTGGTTTGCCCCCGACGTGGTGGTGGGCGGGTTCCACCTGATGAAGCGGCCTGCGGACGACAGCCTGGCCCCCTGCGCGGAAGCCCTGGGGAAGGCGGACACGCGTTTCTTTACCTGCCACTGCACCGGCCTGGAGCAATACCGCTGGCTGAAAAGCAGGCTCCCCGCCTTGGGCTATCTCTCCACCGGACAGACCATCGAAATCTGACAGACGAAGGGCGCGTTGCAAAATGCCCGTCACCGTCATTGCGAACCCGCGAAGCGGGTGTGGCAATCCGTTTCTCCTCGTAAAAAGGACGGATTCC
>CAMVBX010000174.1 GCA_947165825.1 uncultured Clostridia bacterium | reverse complement strand
CCTTCCCCGGGGGTCTCGTCCTCCGGCGGAGGTGTCTCCGTCGGGCCGGAGGAAACGTTCAGGTTGATTTTGGTGTGTTCGGGGATGCTGGTGCCCGGAGCGGTGCTCTGGAAGATCACGGTGCCTTTCTCTGCGTCGTCCTCCACCTCGCTGATGCTGCCGACGGTGAGGTTCATGGCCTCCAGCATGGCGGCAGCCGCCTGGCCTGTCTTCCCGTACAGGTCGGGCATGGACACGTATTTGATCTGCGGACCGGAGCTGACGGTGATAAAGACCTTATCTCCGGGTCTGAGCTCCTCGCCCGCCGCCGGGGAGGTGGAGATCACGTAGCCCTCCGTCACGGTTTCCGAGACCACCAGATCCTCGTCCACCTCCAGCTTCAGCTTCTGCAGGGTAAGGAAGGCGTTCCGGTACTCCTCGTTCACCAGATCCGGCATGATCACGATGGCGGAGCCGCTGCTCACCGTCACCTTCAGGGTGGGCTTTTCCTCCCCCTTGATGACGGTGCGGCCGCTGGCCGGACTCTGGCTGAGGATAAAGCCCTCCTCCGCCCCTTCATCCGCCTCATAGGTGGGGATGATGTTGAAATTATCGGTGAAGCCCGGATTCTGGAGAACGGTCTCCAACCGGCTGCCCACCAGGAGCGGAACGGTCATGGTATCCGGTTCCGTAAACATATCCTTGAACCAGCTGCGCCACAGCAGGAGGAACAGGGCCAGGATAAACAGAATGACGCAGAGCACGCCGAAGAGGATGGTCACGCTTCTGGACCGCAGGGTGTTTTTCCGGTAATCCTTCCGGCTCAGTTCCCGAGGCCCCCGGATGGGTCTGACGCCCTCTGTCTCCGCCGTCATCACCCAGCCGCCCTTTTTCCTCCGCCTGGGCGCGTCCCTTTCCTCGGGCTCCTTCCGCTCCGGGGTCTCCGGCACGAACGGAAGCTCCTGCTCGTCGAAGCTGCCCTCCGGATCCTTGCGGAAGGCTTCCAGGTCGGCATACAGCTCCTCGGCGGACTGATAACGCTTATCCAGCTCCGCGCACATGGCCTTCATGGTAATGCGCTCGAAGCCCTCCGGGATCTCCGGATCGATCTCCCTGGGCATCAGGGGAATGGAGCTGATATGCTGAATGGCCACGGCTACGGCGCTGTCTCCCTCAAAGGGCAGGCGGCCGGTGATCATCTCATACATGACAACGCCCAGGGAATAGATATCCGTCCTGGCGTCCGTATGGCTGCCCTTGGCCTGCTCCGGGGAGATATAGTGCACGCTGCCCAGGGTCTCCTGGGTCAGGGTGTTCTGATTGGAGGAGTTCAGACGGGCAATGCCGAAATCGGCCACCTTCACGCTGCCGTCCTTCAGGATCATGATGTTATGGGGCTTGATGTCCCGGTGGACGATCCCCCGGCCATGGGCGTGGATCAGCGCCTTGCAGATCTGGGTGGAGAAATGCAGGGCCTCCTTCCAGGAGAGGACACCCCGCTTCTGCATATACTGCTTCAAGGTGATCCCCTCGATGAGCTCCATGACGATATAGTTCACGTCCTGCGTCCGGCTCACGTCGTACACCGTGACGATATTGGGGTGGCTCAGCATGGCGACCGCCTGCGCTTCGGTATGGAAGCGCCGCCGGAAATCCTCGTCCACCGCATAGTCGTCCTTCAGGATCTTTACCGCGACGTACCGGTTCAGCCGATGGCATAGGGCTTTGTAAACCACCGCCATACCGCCTACGCCGATCTTCTCCATGATCTCGTAGCGGTTATCCAGCATTTCCCCGATGTATTTGTCCATATTGTCCATCGTTCAAACCATCCTTATATCCGTTCAGCCTTCCGTCGAGGATCCGTCCGCGGAAAGCAGGATCAGGGTCACGTTATCCGGCGCGCCCCGTTCCAGGGCGATTTCCATCATCCGATCCGCCGCGCTTTCCAGCTCGCCGCCGTAGGCGATCTCGAACAGCAGCTCCTGGGGATTCACGATGCCGCTGAGTCCGTCCGAGCAGAGCAGCAGCACGTCTCCGGGCTCCAGGGTTTCCCGAAAGACGTCGCAGATCACGTCCGCATCCGTACCCAGCGCCCGGGTGATGAAGTTCCGCTGGGGGTGCCGCCAGGCCTCCGCCCGGTCGATCTCTCCCCTGTCCACCAGGTCCTGCACCAGGGAATGATCCTTGGTGATCTGCCGGATGATTCTATTCCGGACCAGATAGCAGCGGCTGTCCCCGATGTTCACGATCCTGGCTTCCCGGCCGTCGGTCACAGCCGCCACCAGAGTGGTGCCCATGCCTGCGTATTCCGGGATCGCGAAGGCCAGATCATAGATGGCGCGGTTGGCTTCCCGAACAGCCAGAGGTGCGGCCAGATCCACCTGCGCCACTTTCTCCAGGCCGGGACAGAGGAATTCCGCAAAGCGTTCCACACCCATCCGGCTCGCCACGTTCCCCGCTTTCGCCCCGCCCATACCGTCACAAACGACGGCGGTAAGGATCTCCTTCCCATCCGGGGACTCCGTGGAGCGTACGAGCCAGGAATCCTGGTTCTCCGCCCGGACGCGGCCGGTGTCCGTCAGCGCCCAATAGTGCAATTCAAGTCGCCTCCTTCCTTCTCAGCTGTCCGCAGGCAGCGTCGATATCCGCGCCGAGACGGCGGCGGACGGTGGCATTGCAGCCCAGCTGCTGCAGTCTGCGGGCCAGCTCCCGGGCGTTTCCCGGTTCCAGCTTGCTCCCAGGTACCCGGTTCAGGGGGATGAGATTCACGTGCCCATGCACCCGGCGCATGTGCTCCGCCAGAAGCGCCATTTGCTCAGGCGAATCGTTCACGCCCCGGATCGGGGCATATTCGAAGCTGATGCGCCGCCCGGTACGGGCGAAGTATGCCCCGCAGGCAGCCAGCAGGGCAGCCATATCGTACCGGCGGGCAATGGGCATGATCTTTTTTCGCGTTTCGTCATCCGGCGCATGGAGGGATACGGACAGGGTGATCTGCAGGTCCTCCTCCGCCAGCCGATGGATCTGGGGCACCAGGCCGCAGGTGGAAAGGGAGATATGCCGCATGCCGATATTCAGCCCGTCCGCGGCATTCACCAGACGGAGAAAGCGCATGACCTGATCGTAGTTCTCCAGGGGTTCTCCGATCCCCATAAGCACGACACCCGTGATCCCGGCGCCGCTGTCCAGGCCGGAATACAGGACCTCCTCCAGCATTTCCCCGGCGCTCAGATCCCGGACGAGTCCCAGGCCGGAGGAAGCGCAGAAGACGCAGCCCTGACGGCAGCCCACCTGGGAGGAGATGCAGACGGTGTTGCCATAGCGGTAACGCATGACGACGCTCTCCACCGCGTTGCCGTCCCAAAGCCGCCACAGATATTTCACCGTACCGTCGGCGGATTCCTGCCTGCGCAGCACGGCGGGCGCCGCGAGGCGGTACCGTTCCTCCAGGGTATCCCGCAGAGCCTTGGGCAGATCCGACATCTCCCCAAAGCTCCCCGCGCCCCGCTGAAGCCACCGGAAAACCTGCCCTGTCCGATAGGCCGGGAGACCCAGGGCTTTCAGCTCCTCCTCCAGTTCTTCCCGGAGAAGGGATCTTATTTCTCTCTGATCATCCTGCATAGATAGAAGCCATCCGTTCCGAATTCAAAGGGCCACAGGGTCCGTCTTCCCTCCGCCGTCTCTCCCAGAGGGGCGGGAAGACGCAGGGGGGCGGCGCGGAAATCCCGGCGCTCTGCCAGGAAAGCATCGGTGACCGCTTCATTTTCCGCCTCCAGAAGGGTACAGGTGGAATAGATCAGCTGCCCCCCGGGACGGACACAATCCCCCAGGCTGCGGAGGATATCCAGCTGGATCCCCGGAAGATCCGCAAGCTCCTCCCGGGGCTTCCACCGGATCTCCGGCTTTTTCCGGATGACCCCCATGCCGGAGCAGGGCACGTCCGCCAGCACCAGATCAAAGGCGTTCTTCCATTCCGCCGCCGGTTTCCGGGCGTCCGCCGCACGGGTGCGGATGCATCGGATCCCCAGCCGATCAGCCCCGGCCAGCAGCCGGTCCAGCTTTTTCCCGTGAAGGTCGCAGGCCAGGATCTCCCCCTCGTTCCCCATCTCCTGGGCCAGGAG
>CAMVBX010000173.1 GCA_947165825.1 uncultured Clostridia bacterium | reverse complement strand
ACGAGATTCGAGCGTGTGACTGGAGTTCAGACGTGTGCTCTTCCGATCTATGTGCATCGGCATCGCTCCCGTGGTGGGCATCACCCTTCCCTTTTTCAGTTACGGCGGCTCCTCCATGGTGGCCTGCTTCGCCGCCATGGGGCTGGTGTCAGGCATCCGGTTCCGGGCCAGGACCCGGAGCGGCTGAATCTTCAAGGCAAGAGAAGGAGCCGGACTCCCGTCCGGCTCCTCAGACTGTAGACAAACCCGAAAATGGAACGAAAACGGGAAGGAAGATAGCGCGAAAGAAACCCAGGAGGGGTGTCTTTCGCGTTCAATCAGAAGTTTTTCGAACAATTTCTACCGTATTTCCTGTTCGAAAAACTTGCTTCAGCGGGGCGACAAGACTTTGTCGACACGCTGAGGAGCCGGACTCCCGTCCGGCTCCTTGTTTTTATTCCAGGAAGAAGGGGCTTTGCCTCCACCCCCGGTCTCCCCGGCGTTCCGAGGGTTCGCGGAAGGCCAGGGCATAGAGGCCCGCTGCCTGCAGTTCCAGGTTCAGGAGAGGATCTCCCTTTCCCTTTGCCGCTTTGGTGAGGACCGGCAGCCGGGGAGAAGCCTCCCTCAGCACCTCCGCCCCCCGTCGGTTCAGCGCCAGCACCCGGAGATACGTCGGCGATCCGGCGGTCATGCTTCGGGATACCCCCAGGAAGGCAGCCAGGGCCATGCGCCTGATCCGGGCGGCGGGATAGCGTTTCGTGACCCCCAGGCGGACGAACTCATCCCAACTCCCCGCCTCCAGGGCTGCCCTGTGGAGTCGGTTCTCCAGTCCCTCGCCCCCGTCGGGCAAGTCATCCCAGGCATTCTCCGGCATGGAACGCAGGGCGGCCAGGATCGGCAGCTCCAGGTCTCCTGGTCTCACCGGGCCTCTGCCCGCCCCACACTCCCGCCGGAACACCGCCGCGGCTTCATCGGGCAGACAGGTGAGAAAGTCCTCCCGTTCCCGCAGCCGGGAGGCTGGGAGATACTCGCCGCATCGGGGCAGCGGGCAGGGACGGATCGGGCTTTCCAGACGCTCCAGAGCCTCCAGATAGCTCAAGGCCAGGATATCGTTCCTTCTCCGGAGCTGGGGCACTTCTCCGCCGGCCAGCCGTTCCGCAGCCTGCTGCCGGGCGGCGGCGAAGCCCAGACCTTCCGACAGTCCTTCCCGCAGCAAGGGCTTCAGCGCCGGATCCTCCAGAAGCCGACGCACCTCCCGAAGCTCCGTCAAATCCCGGGATTCGCTTCCGAAGACCATTTCCTCTACGCAGCCCAGATTCTCCAGTACGGCCACCGCCCCCCGGGCAAACCCCTGTGCGGAGGAAAGCGCCCAGGGCAGGGGCAGCTCCAGCACCAGGTCCGCGCCGCAGCGCACGGCGGCCTCCGCCCGGGCCCGGGTGTCGAACAAGGCCGGTTCCCCCCGCTGCACGAAGCATCCGGAAAGGACCGTGATCACCGCCGCATCGGATCCGAATCGCTCCCGGATTCGGGCAAGCTGCCAGGCATGTCCCCGATGAAAGGGGTTGTATTCCGCCGCAAGGCCGATAATCTTCATGAAAATTCTCCAAAATCCTTGTACATACCGAAAAAAAGGTATATAGTTATTTGATGCATTTTAAAATGTAAACTTATATAGAGATGGATGCAAGCGACAGAAAGGATGGAACAAAGCATGAAAATTCTGGTCATCAACGCAGGCAGCTCTTCCCTGAAGTATCAGGTCTTTAATATGGAGGACGAGTCCGTACTTTGCAAGGGAGCCTGCGAACGCATCGGCATTGCCGATTCCTTCATGAAGCATAAGCTTCCCGATGGGCGGAGCAAGGAATATCGCGAGGAGATGCGGGACCACGGGGATGCCATCCGTCTGGTCTTCCGGGCATTGACGGATCCGGAAGTCGGCGTGGTGACGCATATGGACGAGATCGGCGCGGTGGGCCACCGGGTCCTCCACGGCGGAGAGAAGTTCACCGCTTCCACCCTGGTGGATGAGAAGGTGAAGGCTGCCATTCGGGAGGTCATCCCCCTTGGCCCCCTCCACAACCCGGCAAACCTGGCCGGTATCGAAGCCTGCGAGAAGGCTATGCCCGGCGTGCCGCAGGTGGCCGTGTTCGACACCGCCTTCCATCAGACCATGCCCCGCAGGGCGTATATGTATGCTCTGCCCTATGAGTATTACACCAAGTATATGGTCCGGCGCTACGGCTTCCACGGCAGCAGCCACCGCTATATTTCCGCCGAAGCGGCCCGCTACTGCGGCCGGGAGGGCGATCCGGAATTCAAGGTCGTCACCTGCCATCTGGGCAACGGCTCCAGCTTCGCCGCTGTAAAGGGCGGCAAATGTATGGATACCTCCATGGGCATCACCCCGCTGGAGGGCATCCCCATGGGCACCCGCTCCGGCTCCATTGACCCCGCCATCCTGGAGTATATCATGGATAAGACCGGGATGGACATCCACGAGATGACCAACGTACTGAACAAGAAGTCCGGTATGCTGGGCCTTTCCGGGAAGTCCTCCGACTTCCGCGATCTGGAAAAAGGCCAGGAGGAGGGCGACGATCGCTGCGCCATGGCCCGGGGCGTCTTCGTTTACCAGGGCCGGAAGCTCATCGCCTCCTATGCCGCCGCCATGGGCGGGGTGGACTGCGTGGTGTTCACCGCCGGCGTAGGGGAGAACGACGGGGATATCCGTCAGCGCATGGTGGAAGGTCTGGACTTTATGGGAATCTCCATTGACCCCCAGCGCAACAATGTGCGCGGCAGACTGGCCGAGCTGAGCCCCGAGGGGGCCAAGGTCAAGGTCCTGATGATCCCCACGGACGAGGAGCTGGTCATTGCCCGGGATACGGAAGCCCTGGTGGAAGGCCGGAGCATCTGAGCGAAAAGAATACGATCGGGTCGCCGGGAGTTCAGCTCCCGGCGGCCTTTTTCCGTTTCTCCGCGGCCGACAGTAGGGCGGCCTGTTCATTGGGCAATCTGCCGCTCTGAACTTCCTCCAGAAGGCTGCGGATGACGCTGCCCAGCTCTGCGCCGGAGAAGCCCAGGCCCTTCAGATCTGCGCTCTGTACCGCCAGTTCGGCGGGGGAAAAGCAGAACCCGGCCCGGAGCAGAAGCTCCAGTTCCTGCTCCATTCCGGCGAGCTGTTCCTCCGGCGCCGCCTCCAGGGCACGCCAGAGCTGCAGCAGATCCCGGAAGGCCGCCTCCCCGACCCGTCCCAGGGCAAGACCCAGCTCCGCCCGGTCCCGGGGAAGGGGGTCCCAGGCGCCCGCAGCCAGTATGCGCACCCGTCGCTCCAGCACCCTGGGGCTTTTCAGCCGCAGGAGCGCATCCGTCCGTTCCCCTGCCGGGGAACGCAGGAGCAGGGCCAGGCGAAGGACCGCCGAGGGGGAAAGTCTGCGCAGATGGGAGGCCTCTTCCCCTCCGTCCCGATCCTGTAGCTCCGGCAGCACCGGCAGCAGGATGGGCTTTGCCCAGGGGAAACAGTCCCCGGCTTTCCGGCCCTCCAGATAGAGGCAGATCTCCCGCAGCACCCGCTCCCCCGCCAAAGCGGGGAGAAGATCCCGGCAGGTCAGGGCAGCCCCATAGGTCCGTTCCTCCGGACGGAAGCCCAGTCTGGCGGCGAAGCGCAGAAGGCGCAGGATCCGCAGAGCATCCTCCCGGAAACGGGCCTCCGGCTCACCCACGCAGCGCAGGAGCCCTTTTTTCAGATCCTCCTGCCCGCCGAAGGGATCCAACACCTCTCCCTCCGGGGAGAGGGCCATGGCGTTCACGGTAAAATCCCGTCTGGCCAGGTCTTCCCGCAGGTCGGAGACGAAGGCCACCGCATCCGGCCGCCGGTGGTCCGAGTAGGCCCCGTCCCTGCGGTATGTGGTGATCTCCAGGCTTCGCTTGCCCCAGAGGACCGTTACGGTACCATGACGCATGCCCGTCGGAAGGACCCTGCAGTCGGGAAAGCAGGCGGCCGTCTCCTCCGGTCTGGCCGAGGTGCAGAGGTCCCAATCCTCGGGATGCAGCCCCAGGAGGCTGTCCCGGACGCAGCCACCCACGGGGTTCGCCGCGTAGCCGCGGCTCCGGAGCCGCTCCAGCG
>CAMVBX010000172.1 GCA_947165825.1 uncultured Clostridia bacterium | reverse complement strand
GGAAGAAGGTCACGTTCCGGTCGGAGGACTCACAGGCGGCCTCCGCCAGGAATTTGCCCAGGGTCATGACGCCCTGGCCGCCGAAACCGGCTACACAGAGATTGGTCTCCATTATTTGCCCTCCTCTTCCAGGCTTTTGTCCCGGATCACGCCCAGGGGGAACTCCTTCAGCATATTCTGCTCCAGGTACTCCAGGGAACCCAGGGCGTCGGTGCCCCAGTTGGTGGGGCAGTTGGTTACGATTTCCACCATGGAGAAGCCCTTGCCCTCCAGCTGGTTCATAAACGCTTTTTTGATGGCGGCCTTGGTTTTCCGCACATTGGCGGGATTGTTGCAGCTGGTGCGCTCCAGATAGTAGGGGGCGACGAGCTGATTCATGATCTCGCACATGTGCATGGGATAGCCGTGCTCCTTGGGATCCCGGCCCTTGGGGGCGGTGGTGGCCTTCATGCCCACGAGGGTGGTGGGGGCCATCTGCCCGCCGGTCATGCCGTAAATGCCGTTATTGATGAAGATGACGGAGAAATTCTCCCCCCGGTTGGCGGCGGAAAGCGTCTCCGCCAGACCGATGGAGGCCAGGTCGCCGTCCCCCTGGTAGGTGTAAACCAGGGTATCGGGATTGGTGCGCTTGATCCCCGTAGCAACGGCACAGGCCCGGCCATGGGGAGCGGTGATGTTGTCGTAAGCCATATAGTCCATATGGAGGCCGCAGCAGCCGATGCCCAGCACGCAGGCGGTATTCTGCACCTGGCCCAGCTCCTCCAGCACTTCCCCGATGAGCTTCATGACGGTGGAATGCATGCAGCCGGGGCAAAAGCCGGAGACCTTGTCCTCCTGAATAGTTTTGGTGCGGGTATAGATCTTTTCCATGTTACGCCTCCAAGCTTTTCTTCGCCGCCTCGATGATGCTCTCCCGGCTCATGATATTGCCGCCGGAGCAGAGGCAGGTCGTGATGGGGCAGCGGTCCTTCACCCCGATGGACACGTCACGGAGGAACTGAGCGGGGATGCTCATCTCCACGTCCAGCACGGCTTTGCATTTGCGGTAATCGATCTGGTCGAAGGCTTTGTAGGGGAAGGGGTTCACGGTGATGGGCCGGATGAGACCCACGGGATATCCCTCCTGCCGCAGCAGATTCACCGCGCTCCGGGCGATGCGGGCAGAGATGCCGTAGGCGGCGATGACCAGCTCCGCATCCTCCAGCCGGTATTCCTCCCAGCGCAGATCCTTTTCCCAGGATTCGTACAGAGCGGCAGCCTTCTCATTGGTGCGCTGCATCACGGCGGTGGACCACTGGCCGGGTTCGATCCAGGCCCGGTGGGCGTAGTCCAGCTCATGGCCGACGCAGGCCCAGCTCCGCTTGTTCTCCTTGATGGCCCGGATTTCCTCGTCGCTGCGCATGGGGGGCAGCTCCACCGGCTCCATCATGGTGCCGATGACCCCGTCCGCCAGGATCAGCACGGGGTTCCGGTCCCGGTCCGCGTAATCGAAGGCGGCATAGGTCATATCCACCGCCTCCTGCACCGTGGAGGGGGCGAAGACCAGCATCTGGAATCCGCCGTTGCCGCTGGCCTTGGTGGCCTGCATATAGTCCATCTGAGCGGGCTGGATGGAGCCCACGCCGGGGCCGCCCCGGGATACGTTCACGTATACCATGGGGATCCGGGCGGAGGCGCAGTAGGAGATGCCCTCGCTCTTCAGCGCGATGCCGCAGCTGGAGGAGCTGGTCATGGCCCGGGTACCGGAGGAAGCGGCACCGTATACCATGCTGATGGAGGCGACTTCACTTTCCCCCTGAACAAAGGTCCCGCCCACTTCCGGCATCCGCCGTGAGAAATACTCCGGGATCTCATTCTGCGGGGTGATGGGGTAGCCGGCGAAAAAACGGCAGCCTGCCCGTACCGCTGCTTCGGCGATGGCCTCGCAGCCCTTCATGAAAACTCTGCTCATGCCCTTGCCTCCTTCTCAGCGATAGACGTCGATGGCCCCGTCCGGGCACATCTGTCCGCAGATGGCGCAGCCCACGCAGTCCTCCGGCCGGGCTGCCTCCACCACCTCATAGCCCTTGGAGTTGACCGTATGACCGATCTCCAGGACATGCTTCGGGCAGAAACGCACGCAGTAGCCGCAGCTCTTGCAGCGCTCCACCACGATCTCCACTTTTGCCATTGTTTTCGCTCCTTTATGTGAATGATTTTTGATTACCAGGGATAGGTCAGGTATCGCCGGATCGGAAAGACCGGATAGGGGAGACGCTCGGATAACGGGAGGAGGCTTTCCTCCACGCCCACGAACCGGATGGGCCAACGGCCCTCCAGGAGGGTTTCCAGCTGCCGGACCCCGTCCAGCACGTCTTCCGCCGTCGTTCCTTCTCCCAGATTCGGATTGGCCGCCAGAAGCAGGTTTTCGAAGCGCAGATGGGAGACCGCGAGAATATCCGTCAGGACCTGATCCAGCCGCTCCAGGGTACCGGACCAGGGGCGATAGGGGTTCACCACATAGTAGACCGCCGTTTCCGGTCGGTTCAGCAGAGGCGCGTAACCCCCGATGCTCCGGGCGCCGATATAATCCCCGCCCACATCCAGCACGGTACGGGCGCCCTGCTCCCGCAGAAGGCGCATCACGCCGCCGGAGACGGTGGGGGCGTCCATGAACTGCTCCTCGTAGTGGAGCTCCACCCCGGCCCGGGCAAGGGTTTCTCCCAGGTCCCGGGTACGGAACAGGGGTTTGGTCATATCCAGGTCAAAGAGGTGGACGGGAGCCTCGTCTTCCGCCAGGCGGCAGGCAAGATTCACCGCCAGCTCGCTTTTCCCACAGCCCGCTTCTCCGATGAAGACAAAGCTGCGCGCGCCTTCCGGGAGAATATCGATCATCGGTCCACCTCCTCTGCGCGGGACGCTGTGTTTAATCCCGGTCGATCAGCCAGCCCTCCAGACAGACGCCGCAGCCCTCGTCCACCTTCCGGGCGAAGGCCTCGGGGTAATCCCGCTTCCACCGGGCCCACTCCTCCGGCCTGACCTTTTCCACCTGGGTCAGAAAGCCGCTGACGGCCATGCCCGTGGCGTTCCGGGAGGTGGGGGCGGTGGGGGTGATGGTGTTGATGGCGCCGCCCCGGTCCAGCCAGCCGGGGATAATGGGATCCAGCCGGGAGCCGTGGTCCACGTAGCAGACGCCGGGCATCAGCCGTTCCGTTACATAAGCACCGCAGAGGACGATGCCCCGTTCATTGAATACCTTGACGATGTCTCCGTGCCGGATTCCGCGCTTCTCCGCCTCGGCGGGATTCAGCCATACGGGCTCATACAGGTATCCGTCCTCCCCCCGGATCTTCATGGTCTCGATCTCCCGGGTCCAGAGGATATCGTCGCACTGGGCGTGCATCCGCCAGCGGCCGTGGTTGGACATGCAAAGCAGGGGGTACCGCTCCGCCCTGGGGGAGGACCGGCGCTCGTCATGGCTGGGGCCGCTCTCGATCCAGTGGGGCACGCCGGGCCGCTCGGGATCGTCCGGCGTCATATCCCGGATCTGGGTGGATTCGTATTCCAGCTTTCCCGTGGGGGTGGAAAGGGGGTTGGCTTCGGGATCCCGATAGAAATTCAGCAGCCCGGCGGGAAGCGCGTCCAGCTCCTCCTGGGTCTTGCAGGGGATGACGAAGATCTTCTGCTTCTGGAATTCCTCCCAGGTCATATAGTCCTCGCAGCCGCTGGCCTTGTACAGGAAGCGCACCCGCTCGTCATGGGTCAGCTTGCCGGTGTAGGCGTCGTAATACTCCTTCCCCAGCTTCTCCGCCACCTTGGCGCATACGTCAAAGTCACTGAGGCTCTCGCCCACGGGCGGACAGCAGGGATCCACCAGATAAATGCTGGTGAAGGCGCCGCTGGAAAAATCGTTGGCCAGATCCGGCATTTCGTGCTTGGTGGCCACGGGGAAGATCAGGTCGGCAAAGTAACAGTCGTTTTCCAGCCAGGGGTGCTGGGCGATGATGGTCTCGATGCTCTCGTGCCGGTAGGCCCTGATGCTCAGATTCCCGTCGTTCCAGCAGGTCACCTGGCAGGGGGCGTCGGTCCAGATCATGTGCACCCGGCTCATCCCGTCCCGGGGATACTTCATCTCCTGGAACTGATACTGCTGGGTGGGGT
>CAMVBX010000171.1 GCA_947165825.1 uncultured Clostridia bacterium | reverse complement strand
TATCTGGAGCCCAGCTCCATGAAGGTCGGCGCATGGCTGGAGCTGTGGCTGGAGACCTACGTCGTCCCCTCGAAGAAGCCCTATACGGTGTCTTCGTACACGAACATTTGCAAGCGCTATCTCATCCCGCATCTGGGACGCCTGCCGATCTCTCAGCTCAACTCGCTGCAGATCCAGCAATTCTACAATGCGCTCCGCTCGGATTACAAGCTCAACCCGAAGACCATCAAAAACATCCATGGAGTGCTCCACAACGCGCTGCGGCAGGCGGTTAAGCTCCAGATGATCCGCACCAATCCGTCGGAGATGTGTGACCTGCCCCGCGCCATCCGGAAAGAGATCCAGCCCATGGAGCAGGAGGATATCGTCCAGTTCCTGAAAGCGCTTCAGGAGGAAAAGTACGCCCGCCTCTATAAGGTCACGCTCTTCACCGGCATGCGGCAGGGCGAGGTGCTGGGGCTCACCTGGGACTGCGTGGACTTCGAGCACTGCACACTCTATGTGAACAAGCAGCTTCAAAAGTCGCAGAAAGTGGGCGGGACTTATGTACTCGTTCCCACTAAGAACAGCCGGGGCCGGATCGTGACCGTCGCGGAATCTGTCATGGACATGCTACGGGAGGAGAAGGCCTGGCAGGAGCACAACCGGGAGCTGGCCGGCTCCGCCTGGCAGAACGATTGGGGTCTGGTCTTCACGAATGAGATCGGCGGCCACCTCTGCCACTTCACTGTGTACAAGCGCTTCAAGGCCGTCGTCAAGGAGATCGGGATGGGGAAGGAGCGTTTCCACGATCTGAGACACAGCTTTGCGGTGGCGTCCATCGAAAACGGCGACGACATCAAGACCGTGCAGACCAATCTGGGCCACGCCACGGCCAGCTTCACCCTGGACGTTTACGGCCACGTTTCCCAGAAAATGCGGCAGCAGTCGGCGGAACGCATGAATAAATTCATTCAGACGGTGTCGGCATAGAGCCCGAAAACCCAGTCGTACCAACGGTTTCGTCCATTGTGTTTCATCCCATAAGTGGTCAAATAAGTGGTCAAAGGGTATAGAAAAGCCCTGAACCTATTGAAGATTCAGGGTTTTTCATGGCGGAGAAGGAGGGATTCGAACCCTCGATACCCTTTTGGGGTATACACGATTTCCAATCGTGCGCGCTCGACCAAGCTACGCGACTTCTCCACGCTGCTCTGTCGGACTGACTCATAAAGCTTAGTCATTATAAAGGAAACTTTCCGTAAAGTCAATGCTTTTTTCCTTTCATCGGGGCTTTTCTGCTGTTTTCCCGCAGGATGGGGATCCGAGACTTGCCAAGGGCGGCAGGATGTGGTATATTCCGCCTTATCACCGCGGAGCTGCGCCGCTCCTCCGCCGTTGGTCCGGAGCGTGAGAGTATGGAACCGATGGAAAAGAAGCAATCTCCCTTTGCCCAGGGACTGCGGGATGGAATCCCCATTGCCCTGGGATACTTTGCCGTGGCCTTTTCCCTGGGCATCGCTGCCAGAGACGCGGGGCTGACGCCCTTCCAGGGGATGCTGGCCAGCCTGCTGTGCGTTGCATCCGCGGGGGAGTACGCCCTGTTCACCCTGGTGGGTGCCGGGGCTGCCTATCTGGAGGTCGCCCTGGTGACGCTGATCACCAACGCCAGATACTTCCTCATGAGCTGCGCCCTGAGCCAGCGTATCCGTCCGGATATGCCGGATCGGCATCGCTGGGGGATCGGCCTTGCGGTAACGGATGAGATCTTCGGCATCAGCATAGCCCGTCCCGGGCCTTTGGAACCCCGGTACCACTATGGCGCCATGGCGGTATCCATCCCCGCATGGGCCATCGGAACCGCGCTGGGCATCCTCATGGGCACCGTCCTTCCGCCCCGGGTGGTAAGCGCGCTGAGTGTCGCCCTGTATGGTATGTTCCTGGCTATTATCATTCCCCCGGCCAGGAAGGAACTGTCGGTGGCCATCTGCGTGCTGACCGGCTTCGGGTTCAGCTGGCTCTTCGGCTTTCTCCCGGCTCTGCGGGATCTGTCCGCCGGCATGCGCACCATCCTGCTGACCCTGGGCCTTTCCGCCGTCATTGCGTTGATTTTCCCCAGGAAGGAGGATGCGCAGGATGCGGAATAACTATATCTATATCCTCATCGCGTTCGCGGTGATCTACGCCATTCGGGTGCTGCCCCTTACCCTGATCCGAAAACCCCTGCGCAGCCGCTTCCTCCGGTCTTTTCTCTACTATGTGCCCTACGTCACCTTGGCCGTCATGACCTTTCCGGCCATCGTGGAGGCCACGGCCTTGCCGGCTGCGGGGATCGCGGCCCTGGCGGTGGGGATAATCGCCGCGCTGCTGGGTGCCAGCCTGCTCACCGTTGCGGGGGCCTGCTGCGCCGCCGTCTTTCTTCTGGAACTGATCTTCACTTGAGCGCACTTCGCCCGCCCATCGGCATAGCCGCTGGGCGGGCAGTTTCATCGGTTGCTATTCCTTTGACTCCGTATTTTCGTTTGCCCGGTCAAGGAGCATACGGTAACCCCCGCTGCCATACTGAAGGCAGCGATTCACGCGGCTGATGGTGGCCGAGCTGGCTCCGGAAAGCCGTCCGACCTCGCTGTAGACCAGGCCGGCGCGCAGGAGCCGGGCAACATGGTAGCGCTGGAACATCGCCTGCAGCTCGCCTACGGTACACAGATCCTCAAAGAAGGCGTAGCACTCCTCCTTGCTGCGCAGAGACAAAATGGCCTCAAACAGAGCGTCAGCCGTATCACTGTGCAAATCCGCCAATGGTAAGCACCTCTCTTCATCACGGTAAAACAATAATATCTTAGCACGGAAAAGCGCTTCTGTCAATCCCGTGTGCCCGTTCAGGCATGCCTGACATTGGCTTATTTCGTCATAAACTGTGCGTATTGCCGAAACAAGCCTTGAACATCCGACTCAAATATGGTAATCTGTCACAAATACCAAACGGATATTCATAAGGAGGTACGAGGATGACACCGGAGGCAAAAAAACGCTACGATGAAAAGGTCGCCAGGGTCGAAGCCGCAATCGCCCTGAAGGAACCGGATATGGTGCCCATGATGCCTTCTGCTGCCCTGTTTCCCATGCTGAATGCAGGGTACACCGTGGCCGAGGTCATTTATGACACCAGTCTGGAGAAGATGACCAACAGCATTGTGAAGTACCTGAAGGACTTCGATCCCGATGCCGGTCTGAATACCGGCACCAACTACGCCGGCGAAGGCCCCATGCTGGAGCTGGAGCAGCCCAAAAACATGCGCTGGGCGGGTATGCCCGGCAAAATCATCGACGACAATTCCATTCAGCAGTTTATCGAGTTTCCCACGCTCCTGGACGATGAATTCGACGAATTCTTCTCCGACCGCACCGGCTGGGCTCTTCGGAAGCAGCTTTACCGGGAATCCACCCTCCTGGAGCCCTTCTCCAAGCTTTTCGTGGGCAACCGCTTCAGCGCCAGGATGATGGCTTCCCAGGTCTCCACCCCCGAGTTCAGGAAAATGATGGAGACCCTGTGGAAGATCGACGAAATGAATCAGGAGTACCGGAAGAACGCGGCGAAGCTGAACCAGGTCGTGTACGAGATGGGTTATCCCGTCTTCCGGGGCGGCGGCGCGGCGGTCCCCTTCGACAGCTATTCCGACGGGCTCCGGGGCACCATCCTTTCCCTCCAGGATCTGTATGAGAATACGGAAATCGTGGAGAAGTACATCGAGGAAGCCATCGGCCCCATGCTGGAGATGATCCGCATGCAGGGAAAGAACCCCGCCTCCAAGGGCAAGCACGTGTTCATGGCGCTGCACAAGGGCATGGACGGCTTTATGAGCGACGAACATTACCGGAAGTACTACTGGCGGCATCTGCAGATGATCATTGAGGAGATCATTCAGGCGGGCATGGTACCCTATATTTTCTGCGAGGGCAAATACAATTCCCGGCTGGACTGCCTGACGGAGGTCACTCCCGGAAAGGTCTTCTATCATTTTGAGGAAGTGAACATGGCGGTGGCGAAAAGCAAGCTGAAGGATATCGCCTGCATCGCCGGCAGCTTCAGCACCAATCTGCTCCAGTTCGGAACGCCTGACCAGGTGCGGGACGAAGCCAAGAAGCTGCTGGATATCTGCGCGCCCGGCGGCGGCTTCATCTTCATGACCAGCTCCGGCCTCAGCCACGTGAAACGGGAGAACGTGGA
>CAMVBX010000170.1 GCA_947165825.1 uncultured Clostridia bacterium | reverse complement strand
TTCTTGAAGGGCTTGGGATACCCGATGAGCTTGGATTCATAGAGGACCCGGTTGATGGTCTCCATGATCTCGCTGCGCACCTCCACCCGGACGCCGATATCCACGGTGCCCGGCTGATGGGCGATGCCGTGCTCAACGCAGACATCCTCCAGCCATTCCGCGCCTCTGCGTCCCGTTGCGACGATGACCTCGTCGGCGGTGACGGTCTCCTGGCGTCCCTGATGCATCAGCTCCGCTCCCAGGCAGGTCCCGTCCCGGATGATGAGATTCAGACATTCCGTCTCCATGAGCAGCTCCACGTCCTGCTCCCGGAGCCAGTTTTCGATGTTCAGATACAGCTCCTGCGCTTTTTCTGTGCCCAGATGGCGGATGGGGCAGAGCACCAGCTTCAGTCCGGCGGAAATGGCCCGGCGGCGGATCTCCTTTACCTCCTCCGTTTCCTCCTTGCCTTCGATCCGGGTGTCCGCGCCGAAATCCAGGTAGACGGTGTCCGTATAGTCGATCATCTTCTGGGCAGTCTCCGCGCCGACCAGGGCGGGAAACTCGCCGCCCACCTCATAGCTCAGGGAGAGCTTCCCGTCGGAGAAAGCCCCGGCGCCGGAGAAGCCGGTGGTGATGCTGCAGTACGGCTTGCAGTTCATGCATTTCTGCGTCTGGGCCTTGGGGCAGCGCCGGTTCTCCACGGCCTTGCCCTTTTCGGCAATGGTGATCCTTTTGCGGCAGCCCAGCCGCCGGAGCTCGATTGCCGTAAAGATGCCCGCGGGGCCCGCGCCTATGATCAGGATGTCCGTATTCATATCGTACCTTCCTTGTATTGGGATGAACGCTAACATCATACCCGAATCTTTCCCGGAAATCAATCCGTGCAGCGGGGTATAGACTTTTTCGCCGGGCAGGGATATAATCCCCTTATGTTTGGATATATTCTGGCAGATACCGGAACGCTCACGCCTGCGCAGCTGGACCGGTACAAGGCGTGTTACTGCGGTTTATGCCGCTGCATCGGCAGCCGCTGCGGGCAGCTGTGCCGCATGAGCCTCACCTATGACATGGTATTCCTCACCCTGCTGCTGGGGAGCCTATATGAGCCCCGGGAGGAGGAAAAGCTGGGTCCGTGCCTCATCCATCCCCTTCGGAAACGCCGCAGCTGGCAGTCGGAGGCGACGGAATACGCCGCCGATCTCAGCGCGATCCTCTCCCGGCAGAACTGCCTGGACGACTGGAAGGATGACCGGCGGCTTCTGCGGCTGGGAGAGGCGGCCCTTCTTCGCCGGGGAGCGGAGGCGGCCGAGGAGCGGCTGCCCCGAAAGGCGGCTGCCGTGCGGGCCTGCCTGGAGGAGCTGAAGGAGATCGAAGCCCGGGAGGAGACCAGTCCCGATCCCGGCGCATCCGCCTTCGGCCGCCTCATGGGGGAACTTTTCCTCTGGCGGGAGGACCGCTGGGCGGATACCCTGCGGGCCGCGGGGGAGCATATGGGCCGCTTCCTGTACCTTCTGGATGCTCTGGAGGATCTGGACGCGGACCGGCGGAGCGGGAACTATAACCCGCTGGCGGGCATGCTCGAAGAAGGGGCGACCCGGGAGGATGTTCTGGATATTTTGGTGAACCAGATCGCCTCCTGCGCGGCCATGGTGGACCGCCTTCCTCTGGTGCAGGATGCGGAGATCCTGCGGAATATCCTGTATACCGGCGTATGGTCATCTTTGCAGCGTAAAGGGGATACATCCGGATGAGCCTTCTGGAACTCATCGTGCTGGCCGTGGGACTGAGCATGGACGCCTTTGCCGTTTCCGTATGCAAGGGGCTCGCCCTGGGGAAGCTCCAAAGGAAGCACGTTCTCATCGTGGGCGCCTGGTTCGGCGGCTTCCAGGCGCTGATGCCGCTGATCGGCTATTTTCTGGGCAGCCGCTTCGAGCAGTATATCCGTTCCGTCGACCACTGGGTGGCCTTCGTTCTTCTGGCGGCCATCGGCGCCAATATGCTTCGGGAAGCGCTGAGTAAGGAGGAGGAACCGGCGGATGCCTCCCTCTCCTTGAAAACCATGCTGCTCCTGGCGGTGGCCACCAGCATCGACGCCCTGGCGGTGGGCATCACCTTCGCTTTCCTTCGGGTACGGATCGTCCCGGCAGTGCTCCTGATCGGCTGCGTCACCTTCCTGCTGAGCATGCTGGGGGTGAAGGCCGGGAGCCTTTTCGGGAAAAAGTATCAGAAGAGGGCGGAGATCGCCGGCGGGGTGATCCTGATCCTTCTGGGGATCAAGATCCTGCTGGAGCATCTGGGGGTCATCACGTTCTGAATCTGTCCGGATCCCGGGGAAGGGAGGAGTTATTATGGACACGGTCAACAAGCGCAGAAGGTTTCTCATCAATCTGCTGTACTGGGCGGCTATTCTGGCCATCGTATACCTGTGTTTCCGTTATCTGCTCAAGCTCCTCATGCCTTTCGTCATCGCGCTGCTGGTGGCCTGGCTTCTGCGGCCGATCTGCCGCTATTACCGGAAGAAGAAGCTTCGGGGGCAGGTATACACCGCTCTGGTGGTGGCGACGGTGCTGCTCTTTTACCTGATCATCGGCGGGCTGGTCACCCTCATTCTCGTCAACGTGGGGGCGGATATCGTCCAGCGGGTCTCCCGTCTGCCCGCCCTGTACACCCAGACCATCGAGCCGGGGCTCCGGGAGCTGTACGCCTCGGCGGAGGAACTGGTGAGCCGCTTCGATCCGACGCTGGAGGCCGTGGTGGACAAGGCCATGCCAGAGGTCATCTCCTCCCTGGGCAGCGCGGTCACCCGATTCTCCGTTTCGGCGGTGACCCGGCTTACCGGGGTGGCCGCATCCATCCCCAGCGCGATGCTTTCCGCCGTGATCTGCATCATCTCCACCATCTTTATGGCCACCACCTTCGAGTCCATCATCCGCTTTATGCGGGAAAACCTTCCGGAGAAGGTCACGGAGACCGCAGGTTACGTGTTCAAGAGCTTCCGGAACGTGATCATGAAATACGGCGTTTCCTACCTGATCATCATGCTCATCACCTTCGGGGAGATCGCCGTCGGTCTGCTGATCATCGGAAAACCCCATGCGATACTCATTGCGGCGCTGATCGCCGTATTCGATATTTTCCCCATCGTGGGCGCGGGCCTGATCCTCCTTCCCTGGACGGTGATCACCTTCATCCAGGGCAAGGTGCTGCAGGGCATCGGCATGGCTATCCTGTACCTGGTGGTCATCGTGGTGCGGCAGATCATGGAGCCCAGGATCGTGGGCAGGCAGGTGGGACTGCCGCCCCTGGTCACCCTGGCCTGCATGTTCGTGGGTACCAGCCTCTTCGGCGGCGTTGGCCTGTTCGGCCTGCCCATTCTGGCCGCCATCCTGACGAATCTCAATGACGATCCGGAGGTACCGATCCGTCTGTACCGGAAGCCCGGGGAGGAGGAACCCGGCGCCCCGGAAGAACCGGGAAAGATCGTGTACCGTTTCGTCGGCTCCCGGCAGGAGCGGAGAAAGCGCGGCGGAGATCGGAAAGACAAAAAGGACGAAGAAAAGCCTTGACAGGCTTGCACCCCAATGGTATACTTATTAAGCCGCTTTGAATGGGCACCTGAAGCCGGCATTCGCCGCGCCCCCGACAGCGAGCCTTTTATGAGGGAGAGAAACAATTTTGCAGTACGCGATCATCGTGACCGGCGGCAAGCAGTACCGCGTAAAGAGCGGCGACGTTCTGTTCGTGGAAAAGCTGCCTGTGGAAGCCGGGGATACCGTGACCTTCGACCAGGTTCTGGCTGTCCTGGATGAAGAAAAGGAAGCCGTGATCGGCGCCCCCCTGGTGGAGGGTGCGAAGGTCACCGCCAATGTCGTCAAGAACGGCAAGGCCAAGAAGATCCACGTTTTCAAGTACAAGGCCAAGAAGAATTACCGCCGGCGTCAGGGGCATCGTCAGCCCTATACCCAGGTCCAGATCGACGCCATCACGGTCGGCTGAGAAGGAGGAGATACCATGGCACATAAAAAGGGAATGGGCTCCACCAAGAACGGGCGCGACAGCAAGTCCAAGCGTCTTGGAGCAAAGCGGGCCGATGGGCAGTTCGTTCTGGCCGGCAACATCCTGTACACCCAGTGCGGCACGAAGATCCACCCGGGCACCAACGTGGGCTGCGGCAGCAACTACAACCTCTTCGCGCTGAAGGACGGCATCGTCCGTTACGAGCGTCTGGGCAGGAACCGCAAGAAGGTCTCCGTTTACGAAGTGACCGAAGC
>CAMVBX010000169.1 GCA_947165825.1 uncultured Clostridia bacterium | reverse complement strand
GGTGGGATAGCGGTGATTGCCCGGTCCCGGCTGCTGGCTGGAGGAGAAGCACTGCAGGCCACGCCACTCCGCATGGCCCTCCAGGATCGCCGTGTGCACGTGGCAGCGGGGGATGAACTGCTTGGGGGCGGGGAGCTGCTTATACAGGTCGATAAGCTCCGGAGCCCGCTCCTTCTGCTCCTTGGAGAGGACGAAGCGGTCCATGTTGATGATGGGATCCACGTCCCCCTCCACCGGCCGCAGGGGGTCGGCGCAGGCGGTGATCTTGGGTACGAACTGCCCCTGGTAGGGAACGGGGTAATCCCGGTTCCACAGATTCCATTCGATCATCTTTGCCTGGTGCACCCCGGGTCGGCCCAAGCCCTGCATGCCCAGAAGCATGACCTCCAGCCGGGCGGGCTCGGAGGCGTAGGGACCCCGGATATAGGGACCCCCGTTGCCATGGAGAATGCTGGCGGTATGCTTCGCCCAGTACCGGGCCAGGGCCTTGATGGTCCATTCCGGTGTGCCGCATTTTTCGCTGGCCCAGGCGGGAGTCTTGGGAACGCCGTCCTCCCGGCCCAGGACGTAATCCTCGAATTTGTCAAAGCCGTAGGCGTGGGTGGCGATATAGGCTTTATCGTAGGTCCCCTCCGTCAGCCAGACCCAGGCGATGGCCAGCTGCATGGCCACGTCCGTATTGGGCAGGATGGGGATCCATTTATCCGCATGGATGGCTGCGCCGTAGTTGAGGTCGGGGCAGACGTATACGCTTTTGATGCCGATCTGGGTAAACCAGTAACACATGCGGCTGGGCAGATTCATGCCGAAGCCCCGGGGGGTGGTCTCCGGGTCGCAGCCCCAGAACAGAAGCAGATCGCTGTGCTTCGCGATATCCGGATACAGATTGGTCTGAGGGGCCATCTCTCCCACGGGCTCGCAGCCCCAGACGTATTTGGCACCCCAGAACCAGCCCTCCCAGGAGTCCATGTTCCGCATCTGAAGGGTATAGCCCCCCATCAGGCTCAGGAGCCGGTTGGGACAACCGTGGCTGGGAGCGGTGTTTTTCCCTTCTCCGTGCATATCCGCCTGGCAGAGGACCGCTTCGGGACCATAGGTCTCCTTCATGCGCCGGAGCTCGTCCGCGGCGATCTGGGCAGCTTCGTCCCAGGAGATGCGCACGTAGCGGCTGACACCCCGGTTCTGGGGGTTGCGCTCCCCCTTGGGATCCCAATCCACCCGCTTCAGCGGCCACATGACCCGGTTCCGGGAATACACCCGGGTGCGGTACCCCAGACCGAAGGGGGTGATGGTCACCCGGTCCGGGGCACGGAAGGTACTGCCCCGGGCTTCCATCTTCCAGGGGTTGCAGTTGGCTTCCGTATGGGCGGTATCGTAAAAATACGGCCTGATCCGCGTGATCCTCCCATCGGAAGAATCCACAAGACAGGGACCGCCGCTCTCCGGCCCCATGAGACTGAAGCTCACCAGTGTCTGGGCATCAGGCTTGAATTTGTTCTTCATCCGTTCACCTGCTTTACGTATATCCATACATAATCTATTATACCCGCTTCCCCCACAGGGGTCAAGGGCGGAAAGGGGCATACCGGCAGGAACTGGCCGCGCTCTTGCTTTTCCCGGCAGTTTTGCTATAATCAAGAAAACCGAACGTCCGGAGGAAATATTTAATGGATATCCTGTCTGTATCCGCCGTACAGGGCTTCATCCGTCTCTGCGGGGACGGGTGGGAGCAGGGCTGGCACGAGCGCAACGGCGGCAATCTCACCTACCGGCTCACGGAGGAGGAGACGGAAGCCTGCCGTCCCGCCTTCCGTACGGACCGGCCCTGGACCCCGATGCATGTGGAGGATCCCGGGCTTGCCGGGGCGGTTTTCCTGGTGACGGGGAGCGGACGGTACATGCGCAACGTCCCCCTGGATCCGGCCTTCAATATCGGCATTGTGGAGATCGATTCCCGCGGCGGCGCCTGGCGCATCCTCTGGGGTCTGGAGCGGGGCGGTAAGCCCACCAGTGAGTTCGACAGCCATTATCTCTGCCACGTGCTGCGCAGTCAGGCTACCGGCGGCGCCTGCCGGGTGATGTATCATGCCCATCCCGCCTACATCACCGCCCTGACCTTCGTGCTGCCCCTCACGGCGTCGGCTTTCTCCCGGGCCCTCTGGCAGAGCGAGACGGAATGTCCCATGGTGTTTCCCCATGGGGTAGGGGTGGTGGAATGGATGGTCCCCGGCGGGGCTGAGCTGGCGGAAGCCACCCGGAAGGCTATGGCGGAGTATGACGCGGTGGTCTGGGCCCACCATGGGCTGTTCGTTTCCGGGCCGGATTTCGATACCGCGTTCGGACTGATGCACACCATAGAGAAGGCCGCCCAGATCCGGGTCCTGGCTCTGGCGGCGGGACAGGGCAGGCTTCGCCAGGTGATCCCCGACCAGGGGATCCGGGACGTGGCGGAGGCATACGGCGGGACCATCAACGAGACCCTGCTTGCGGGCGGGGAAGGAGGAAAGCAGCATGAGTGAAGGCAGATTTCGCACCGCGCTGAATGGGTTTAACCGGCAGGACGTTGCCGCTTATATTGAAGGTATGGCTCAGCGGAGCAAGGCCGTCAAGGAAGAGCGGGACAGCCTGGAGCGGCAGCTCGGCGATTTGCAAGGCGCATTTGCGGCGGGGGAGGAAAAGCAGAAGGAACTGGAATCCGCCCTGGCGGAACAGACGGAAAAGCTGCAGGAAGCCGAAGACCGTTCCCGGACCCTGGCCGAGGAGCTGCAGGCGGCCCGGGATCAGCTTGGCCGGCTCCGGGAACAGCTGGATACCCTTCAGGCCGCCTCCCGGGATCAGGCGGCTTTTGCCCGGGAGATGGACGAACTGCGGCAGAAGAACGCCGAGATGGAAAAGGAACTGGAGCAGTCCGGAGAAAAGTACCGTCAGGCGACCGAGCAGGCGGAGGAATACGCCCTGGTGAAGGAACGGGTGCTGAAGCTGGAACTGAATGCCAGCCGCCGGGCTGTGGAGATTGAGCAGAATGCCGCCCGTCGGGCGGAGGAACTGGTGCAGGAGGCAGAGGAGCAGTCTGCCCGGGTCCGGCAGGAGCGGGAGGAACTGCTCCGCCGGTTCCGGGGGGAATTCAGCCGGAGCTCACGGGAACCGGGGTTCCAGGCGGAATGGCTGGATAAGCAGGCGGGGCAGCTGGTGAGCGCTCTGCGGGAAGCCTCCGGCTCCATGGAGACCGGGGCCGCCCGCATCGGCAGCCTCCAGGAATCCGAGGAGGGAGGACCGCGGGAGGATACGGCTGAAGCATGAACGAGGAACTGTACGCAGGCATCTTCCGCCGGAAGAGCTGTCAGAAATTCCGGGAAGAGGAGCTGCGGTCGGAGGATATGGACGGCCTGGTGGATTTCCTTTCGGAGCTGGAAGCGCCGGAGGGGGAGATCGACTGGAATTTCGATACCCTGCCCTATTTGGATATGATGCGTATCTGCAGCACCGCTCCGGCAATCCGGGCGCCGGTGTATCTAGTCCTCCGGGCGGAACGAAAGAATTTCAGCCTGCAGAACTGCGGATACCTGGGGGAGCTGGCGGTGCTCTGGCTCACCGCCCGGGGAGTCGCCACCTGCTGGCAGGGCAGCGCCCAGGTGGATCCCAATGAAGATTTCCGGGGCAGCCTGCCCTACGTGACCTGCATCGCCATGGGTTACGGGGAAGATGCCTTCCGGGCTCCGGGGGAGCAGCCGGAGCGGAAGGAAGCGGAAAAGGTCATCTTTAACCGGACTCCGGAGTATACGACCATTCTGGAGGCGGCGCGGATCGCCCCCTCCTCCTTCAACCGGCAGCCCTGGGCCTTCGTTTCCGACGATCGGAAGCGGCTGCACCTCTTCCGGAAAAAAGCCATGCTGGCGAACCCGGTTACGGAATTCCACCAGTGTGTGGATTGCGGCGCGGCACTGGCCCACCTGGAGGTGGCGGCCAAGGCTGCAGGATATGACCCGCAGTTTACGCGGCTGAAGCCGGAACCCGGCTTCAAACGCGGGCTGGTGTACCAGTGCAGCTTACAGCTCTGAATCCTGGAAAAGGGAGCGGTCCCCACGGACCGCTCAGCGTGTCAACAAAGCCTTGTCGATACGCTGAAGCCAGTTTTTCGAACAAAGATAAGGAACAGAATGGTTCGAAAAACTGTTGATTGAACGCGAAAGGAACCCCTCCTGGGTTCCTTTCAGACTGTAGACAAAGTACCAAAGCCTCGCAGAGTTCGCGCCCGCAGGC
>CAMVBX010000168.1 GCA_947165825.1 uncultured Clostridia bacterium | reverse complement strand
CGGGAGCCCAACGAAGTGGGTCCCGGTCGAAGCGTGTCGACTTTGTCGACACGCTCACCGGGGCGGCACTCAGCCGCCCCGGTTTCCGAATCCGCAGAATACGGGAAAACTTATTTCTTCTTGCCGGCCTTCTTCACGTTGACGGCATCCTTCAGAGCCTTGCCGGCCTTGAAAGCGGGGACCTTGCAGGCGGCGATCTTCACCGCTTCGCCGGTGCGGGGATTCTTGCCGGTGCGTGCATTCCGGGCGCGGACTTCGAAAGTGCCGAAGCCGGGAACGGAAACCTTCTCGCCGTCGGCCAGAGCGGCGGTGATGGCGCTGACGGCAGCGCCGAAAGCCTTTCCTGCATCTTTCTTGGTAAGATCGGCCTCAGCTGCGATCTTTTCGATCAGTTCGGTCTTAGTCATTGTCTGTCTCTCCCATATTATCAGATAGTACCCCAACGGGGCCTGGGTTGCATCTATGCGGGGTAAACATCGATTCCGGGATTCCTTTCCCGTTGTCCCTGCCTCTATAATGCCATGAAAGATTTGGAATTGCAAGGTTTCCTGCAGGAATTTCGGAAAAAATCACCAGATTCTTCATCCGGGAAGAAGATCCTCAATCCTCCTCCTTGTCCACATCCGGGACGGGGCGGCGGAGATGGATGCCCAGCTCATGGACCGCGGCACAGCAGGAGACGAGACACACCAGCACGGCGTACCAGGAAAAGAGCTCCAGCCGCATGAGGAAGGGAGCCGGGAAGATCAGAATGCTGGTGATTTTGTTCAGCAGGGTGTGCTCCGAGGCAAAACGATGGAATTTGACCGCGGAAAGAAAATAGACGGCCAGACGAAGGAGCAGAGCAAAACCCACGAGCCACCAGATCCAACCGGGCAGAATGGACCGCATGATGGGGATCAGCAGGGACAGAGCGATGGTATACAGCAGCAGGTCCGCGGCGCTGTCCAGCCTTGCGCCCCAGGTGCTGGCCTGCCCCAGCTTCCGGGCCAGGTATCCGTCCAGCATATCGCTGATTCCGCTGAGGGCATAGATGATCAGAAATGCGGGACTCAGGGGGGTGAGGAAGGGCAGGATGACGGCACAGATCATGCGAAAAAAGGTGAAAATGTCGGGTACGGTGACATGCATAGTTTCAGCGCCTCCTTCCTGCCCAGAAAAATTTACAGGACCCAGACAATCATAAACGGGTACCGGCGGCTTGTCAAGCCTGTTCCGCCCCTTTCAGGCGCTGAGCGAGCGCCAGGGAGCGGCGATGGACAAGAGCATAGACCCGTCCGGTGAGCAGCATGGCGGCGACGGTGCCCAGCCCGACGCCCAGGATCCGATGGGCCAGCAGGAGTCCCAGGGCGAGGGAAATCGCCAGACTCACAAAGTCGATCAGGTTTTTCCCCATGCCCACGTCCCGGCGGATCTTCCTTCCCACGGCATCGGCCAGACCGTCCGCCGGATTGGGGACGATGTCCATGGCCAGGGAGAGGCTGGCGCCGAGTCCCGTGATGAAGATCGCCGCGAGCAGGACGAGGATCCTGAGCCACATGGGGACGAAAACCGGGAGCAACATATCCCAGCCCTGGATGAACAGGCTGGTCACCAGACTGCACAGGATCTGCAGATACTGGATGGGGGGGAACGCCTTCCCCAGCAGGAGCTTCTGCAGCAGGATCAGCAGCAGATAGTGGACGAAGGTGGTGAGCCCCAGGGGCAGGGAGGCCAGCTGGGAAATGCAGTAGGGCACCGAAACGATGGGGGAGACCCCCAGCTGGGTCTTGGTGTTCAGCGTGATCCCCAGGGCAAGCAGCGCCAGGGAGAAAACGTACATCAGGCTGCGCTTCAGACCGGGTCTGGTCATAAGGACCTCCTTTGCTTCCGGGCCCTATCCGGCCCGGGAATATCGATAAACCAGTATACAGGACAGGTGGAACATTGACAAGCCTCGGCGCAAGCGGATATAATGCCTTATTCGGGGATTGCCCCTATGGGGGAACAAAGGAGAGATGGGCATGAGTTATACGAAGGAAGACATCATCCGCCTGGTGGAGACGGAGCACGTGGAGTTCATCCGCATGCAGTTCACGGATATTTTCGGCCAGCTGAAAAACGTGGCGATTTCCCACAGTCAGCTGGAAAAGGCCCTGGCGAACCAGATCGCCATCGACGGCAGCTCCATCGAGGGCTTCACCCGGATCCATGAATCCGACCAGTACCTGTATCCCGACCTGGATACTTTTACCATTCTCCCCTGGATCACCGCCAACGGGAAGGTGGCCCGGCTCATCTGCGATGTGTACAATCCGGATGGCACCCCCTTCTTCGGGGATCCCCGGGGCGTGCTGAAGCGGGCGCTGAAGCGGGCATCCGATCTGGGCTATACCTTCAACGTGGGGCCGGAGTGCGAGTTTTTCTTCTTTGAGACGGATGGGGACGGCAAGCCCACCGTCCGTCCCGGGGATGAAGCGGGATATTTCGACCTGGGCCCCATCGACCATGGGGAGAGCACCCGGCAGGAGATCTGCATGGCGCTGGAGAAAATGGGCTTTGAGATCGAGGCTTCCCACCATGAGTGCGCCGCCGGCCAGCATGAGATCGATTTCAAGTATGCCGAAGCCCTCCGGGCGGCGGACAATATCATGACCTTCAAGCTCACGGTGAAGACCCTGGCCCAGAAGAACGGGCTTCACGCCACCTTCATGCCCAAGCCCATCTACGGCATCGCCGGCTCCGGCATGCACGTGAACATGTCCCTGTTCAAGGATGGACGGAATGTTTTCTATGATCCGGATAAGCCCAAGCAGCTTTCCGACGAGGCCCGGCATTTCATCGCAGGCCAGCTGGAGCATATCCGGGGCATGTGCGCGGTGCTGAACCCCCTGGTGAACTCCTATAAGCGTCTGGTGCCCGGTTACGAAGCCCCCTGCTACGTGGCCTGGTCCGCCTCCAACCGCAGCGCCCTGGTGCGCATCCCCTCCGCCAGGGGACAGAGTACCCGGGCGGAGCTCCGGAGCCCGGATCCCAGCTGCAACCCCTATCTGGCCCTGGCCCTGTGTCTCACCGCCGGCCTGGACGGCATGGAAAAGGGCCTGGAGCCCCCTCCGGAGATCACGGAGAATATCTATGCCATGCGCCGGGAGGACCGGCAGAAGCACGGCATCCGCAATCTTCCCGGCACCCTGAACGAGGCGGTGGAAGAACTCCGGGCGGACCCGGTGCTGGTGGAGGCCCTGGGGGAGCACGTGTTCATCCAGTATACCGAGGGGAAGATCCGGGAATGGGAGCAGTACCGCAGCCGGGTGAGCAACTGGGAGCTGGAGCGGTACATGATCCGCTATTGAGACGGGATCAGACGGCCACGGGGATGACGGCGGAACGGATCCTCGTCTGCGGGTTGAACGGCGCGGGAAAAAGCACCTTTGGAAAAGCGTTGGCAGGGGAGTTGGGCTGCCGCTGGCTGGATATCGAAGAATTCTACTTTCCCAGTCGGTCTGCCGGCGATCCCTACGTCTCTTCCCGCAGCAGGGAGGAAGTATCCGCGGCGCTGCTGGCTGCGCGATGCAGGAAAGGGAACGCTTTGTCCTGTCTTCCGTGACGGCGGATTACGGCGGTGAAGCGGAAGCCCTTCTGGACCTGGCGGTGTTCCTCCATGTGCCGGATGATGTGCGGATAACACGGGTGCGCAGCCGGTCCTATGGGAAATTCGGGGATCGGATGCTGCCCGGCGGCGATTTATACCAACAGGAGGAACGGTTTTTCAACTTGGTGAAGAATCGTTCGGAGGATCGGGTTTCCTCCTGGCTTGCCCGCATCGGTCTGCCGGTGGTCCATCTGGACGGTACCCTGCCGGTGGAGAGGAATATCCGCCGTTTTCTGGAAACCGTGAATCTGGCCAAATAGGAGAAATGCGTACAGCCCGGGGAAGCAGACTTCCCCGGGCTTTTTGCATTAGGGGAAAAGGAAAAAAGGGGACAGCCGCTTGGGCTGCCCCCGGATTGCCGTTGGAATGGGAATTGCCGATTCCGCTTTACGCATTCTCCGCCATGAAGGCGTCGTAGGCGTTCTGGTAGATCTCCAGGATCTTGTCCATGCCGCAGGTGATGAGGCCCTGCTGGTAGTTTTCCCACTCGCTCATGGGCCGGTCGCCGGTGAAGAAGGCCAGATAGGTCTCGTTCAGGTAGGTCACCAGGTCGCCGGAGTACTGGCGGATCTCCTCGCTCTCCTCGTCCGTGAGCTTGAAGCCGCTGGGCATGTCGTACTCGCCCTTGTAGTTGGGCACCAGCCACCGCTTGGACATCTCAAAGATCTCCTCGCCGCCGTCATAGGCATAGGAGCGGCTCTGATCAAACAGGGTGGCGTCGCAGAGGTTGTTGACGGAGTAGAACAGCAGCACC
>CAMVBX010000167.1 GCA_947165825.1 uncultured Clostridia bacterium | reverse complement strand
CTCGGTATAACGCGTTTCCAAGATGTGAATGTCAAATAAAAGAGAGTGAAGTACGGCTATGAGTAGTATAGCGTAGATGTAGCTTTCAGTCTACCAATCTCATGTGAATTTTACAGTGTAAGACGACGCTACGTCACGGTGGCCCGTCTTCGTGGTAGTTATAACGATATTCCATGGATTCGAATCATAATACCGGACTAAGATAGGACAAAACAACACCAACGAGCCGGGCATTTCGTGCATTTATACAAACCACAGGACAAGAATTTGTGCAATGGGATAAGATGGGACCGATCGGATAACCGCCTAGCCTGTTGGTAAGGATGAGGTCACCAGTTCGAATCTGGTCAGCAGCTCCATAGAAGTTCCTGAAGTTGCTCGTTTTGAGTGATTTCAGGAACTTTTTTGGGGTATCCTTACCCTCCCCAATGCTGCGCAATCGCGCCATTCGGGAATTATCCGACGCAGCGCCGGGATCGTTGAAATCCCGTGCGGAGTGTGTTATACTGCAGAAACTATCATCTTCAGAAGGATGAATACGAACGGCAGCCGGGTGGATCCGATCCGGTTCTCCCGGATCGGATGGAATCGGATGCAGCCGACGCAGGGCAGAAAGGAGGAGCAAGCCATGAACAAACAGACAAGCAAAAAGAAGTGGGTCGTTGCCGCGCTTGCCGTTATGCTTGCTGCCGGCATCCTCATCTCCTTCCTTTTGGGACGTTATCCCGTTCCGCCCGGCGCATTGCTCGGCATCCTGCTCAACAAGCTGCTCCAGGGCCTGGAGAAGCTCATCCGTCTCGTTTTCCCCAGCTGGCAGCCCGGTTGGGGTATCACGCCTTTCTGGGAGGAGCGGATGGAGACGGTAGCCCTGCGTATCCGTATGCCCCGGATCCTCCTGGCCTGTATGGTGGGATGCTGCCTCTCCACAGCGGGAGCCTCCTATCAGGGGGTGTTTCAGAACCCCATGGCCGCGCCGGATATCCTGGGCGCGACTTCCGGCGCGGCCTTCGGCGCTGCGCTGGCGATCCTGATGGGCGGAAGCAGTCAGATCATCACCATCTCTGCGTTTCTGTTCTCTCTGCTTACCATGGTATTGGCATTTCTGATCAGCCGGACGGCATCCGGAAAAAGAGTTCTGACTCTGGTCCTCTCCGGGATCATGGTCTCCTCCCTGTTCAACGCCGGGACCTCCTATATCAAGCTGGTTGCAGATCCGAGCAACCAGCTTCCCGCCATCACCTACTGGCTGATGGGCAGCTTATCGGGAGCCGAGGGGAAAACCGTCGGCTCGGCGGTGATCCCCATGCTTGCGGGCATCCTGCCTCTGCTTTTCCTCCGGTGGCGGATCAACGTCATCACCCTGGGCGATGAGGAAGCCCGGACCATCGGCGTAAACGCCGGCCTGGTGCGGGCTGTGGTGATCCTGTGTTCCACGCTGATCACGGCGGCCAGCGTTTCCGTATCCGGGATGATCGGTTGGGTCGGCCTGGTGATCCCCCATCTCGCCCGAAAGCTGGTGGGCAACGATTATCGTGTCCTCCTCCCCACCTCCATGCTGTTCGGCGCCCTGTTTCTCCTGGTGGTGGACGACATCAGCAGGAACCTTCTGGCAACGGAGATCCCCATCGGCATTCTGACCGCGTTTATCGGCGCGCCCTTTTTCCTCTGGCTCATCACGCGGAAGGGGGAAGTGTTTTGAGCATCGAAGTACAAGCCCTCAGCTTTGCCTACGGCGAGCAGCAGGTCCTGCGGGACGTGAGCTTCACCGCGGAAACCGGGCAGTTCCTCAGCGTGCTCGGGCCCAACGGGGTCGGCAAAAGCACCCTTTTCCGCTGCATCCTGGGGCTGCTCCGGGGATACCGGGGAAGCATCCGGGTGAATGGCGCGGACACCCGTCATTTGAAAGCCGCGCAGCTGGCCAAGCTCATCGCCTACATTCCCCAATCCCACTACCCTTCCTTCAATTACAGCGTATTCGACATGGTCCTGATGGGAACGACCGCAAAGGTATCCTTCCTGGGCGGACCGAAGGCACAGCAGCGCAGGGAAGCCGAGGAGGCGCTGGATCGGGTCGGGATCGCACACCTGGCCGATAAAGGCTATACGAATATCAGCGGCGGAGAACGGCAGCTGGTCCTCATTGCCCGGGCCCTGGCTCAGGATGCCAAGGTGCTGATCCTGGATGAACCCACGGCAAACCTGGATTACGGCAATCAGCTGCGGGTGATGGAGCAGGTTCGGACCCTGACGGAAAGCGGGTATACCGTGATTCAATCCACCCACAACCCCGAACAGGCATTTCTGTTTTCCCATTCCGTCGTTGCCATGAAAGGCGGCGGGATCCTGGCCATGGGCAGCCCGTCCCAGGTGGTGACTGAAGAACTGATGGAGGAGCTCTACGGTGCGGATATCCGGGTCTGCAGCCTGTTTGCGGACAAAGTCCGGGTCTGCATTCCCAAAAGCGTGATCCCCCGTCAAGCCGAGTCCCCCGAAATATCATGATCGCCGCAGGCGGGAAAAAGCTCCCTGCCCGGTTCGGCGGAAAGGAAGGAAAAATGGCAAAACGCATCCTGCTTCTGATGCTCACGGCAGTACTGATCCTCAGTCTGGCCGCATGCGGAACATCGAACGGCGCCGCCACCGGCGGCAATCTGGTCACCCCGACGGAAACGGGATCTTCTCCGGAAGCTTCCGGCACGCGGGTCTTCACGGACTCCACCGGCAGAACGGTGGAGCTGCCGGAAAAGCTGGACAGGATCGCCATCACCGGCCCGACCGCGCAAATCGTCCTGTTTGCGCTGGCTCCCGAAAAGCTGGTGGGCATATCCAACAGCTGGGACGAATCGGCGAAGGAGTTTTTGGCGCCGGAATACTACAATCTTCCGCTGTTGGGTCAGCTCTACGGCGGCAAGGGCGAAATGAATCTGGAGGAGCTCCTGAAGGCGGATCCCGACGTGGTGATCGACGTGGGGGAACCCAAGGACGGCATCGCCGAGGATATGGACCGTCTCAGCGAACAGTCCGGTATTCCTTTCCTCCATATCGATGGATTCACCGCGACGATGGGAGATACCTATCGGACCCTGGGCAAGCTCCTTGATCTGGAGGAAAAGGGCGAGGAGCTGGGTGCGTACTGTGATGAGATGTACGCCTTTGCCTCCGATCTGGAAGCAAAGCTTTCCCCGGAAAAGAAGAAGACCGCCCTCTACCTGTTGGGTGACAGCGGCCTGAACGTGATCCCGGAAGGCTCCTTCCATGCGGAGCTGCTGAACCTGATCGTGGAGAATGCTGCGGTTCTGGAGAATCCCTCCTCCAAAGGCACAGGCAACGAAACGGACCTTGAGCAGCTGCTCCTCTGGGATCCCGAGGTCATTTTCTTCGCCCCGGACAGCATATTCGACACGGTGGGAGAGGATCCGGCCTGGCAGGATCTGCAGGCCATCCGCAGCGGCAGCTACTACCGGGTCCCCTTCGGGCCTTATAACTGGATGGGATTTCCTCCCTCCGTGCAGCGCTACCTGGGCATCCTGTGGGCCGCAAAGCTTTTATACCCGCAGGTCTGCGATTATGACCTGTATACCGAGATCGCCCGGTATTTCCGCCTGTTCTACGGCTGCGAGCTGACCCAGAGCCAGTTTGACGCCCTGGTGAGCCAGCAGAAGTGATGGGCGGACCGTCCTGCGGAATCCCCCGGGATCTGCAGACCGCGGAAAACCATGAGCGCAGACGCCGGGATTTATCCCATCGTTTTCCGGCGCAGAGGCGCAGGCCGGGGAATCCCTCGGGCGGGAGACGATTCTCCTATCCGACTGTAGATTTATTCACATTTTCTCTCTATAATGGCTCTGTTTCCATCGGACCGCCGGCAGCCGGAACGATGAGTGGCGGTCAGAAAGGAGCCTGGCCTTGCGCAAGAAAAAGATCCGTCTCACCACTATCAGCACGTTTCACTATATCCGTCTGGTGTACCGTTCCCTGCTCTTTCTGGCAGCAGCGGCGTTCTATATTGCCTATCGCTTCACCAACGACGAGCGCATCACGGTTCATCTGGACAAGCTCCCCGCCATACTGGCCGTGATCTGGGTCGTATATGTGGCGGAAATGGTTTTTCGGTTTTTCCCCTCCAGCCTGGAGAGTCCAGGCTGTCAGAAGCAGTTTGCGCACAACTATATCAAGACAGGAAAAACGGAAATCAGCGTTCAAGATAACCATGGCACGGTTCTGGTTGCCCTGCTGTGGATCTGCTTCAACGCCGTGTTCGGCATCCTCCACATGACCGGCGTCTTCGACGTATGGATCATGGTGCTGATCAGCTGTGCCTATGCGGTATGCGATATGATCTGCATTCTCTTCTTCTGCCCCTTCCAGACCTGGTTCCTGAAGAACAAATGCTGC
>CAMVBX010000166.1 GCA_947165825.1 uncultured Clostridia bacterium | reverse complement strand
TATCTTCCTTCCCGTTTTCGTTCCATTTTCGGGTTTGTCTACAGTCTGAGGGCGCTTGCTGCGGCAGGCGCCCTGCTTTTTATTTTCCGCTGCTGCGAATTCCCTATGGAAAAGTCATTCAACTCAGATTATACTGGGGCAGGAACACCAAAATCGAAGCCGGGCATGACCGGGATCCGGGATCGGATTCGTCTGCCGGTTAATCCACGTCGGGAGAGAGAAACGGATGAGCAAAAAAAGATCCCTGGGCAAAAAGATTCTTTGGGCGATCATCGCGGTGGTGATCGGGCTGCTTCTGGTCGCCGGCATCATCTTTTTCCTGACGATGAAAAAAGCCTCGGATAACATGGCCGGCTCCAACCGGATCCTCAGCGAGACCATCCGGGAGCAGTCCTCCGCCTATTTGACCGGAGAGTCCCAGCTGCGGATGATGGAGCTTGCGGAAAACAAGGCGGAGATTGCGGATGCCCTTTTCTTCGAATTTGAACGGGGAGTCTGTACCGCGGCGTCCGTAGCCGAGCAGATCTACAGTCACCCGGAGGAATACGCGGCAAGATCCGTGCCTCTGCCCGACCCGGAAAGGGATGGGGAGCTGACGATCCAGGTCCTGTATTCCGCACAGACGGATCCGGAGGACCCGGCGATCCGGGAGGAGCTGGGGCTGATCGGCAACGTCCAGGACGTGCTCATGTCCGTGAACGCCAGCCAGGAAAACATGGCCTCCATCTATGTGGCGACGGAATCGGGCTTCATGGTGCAGGCGGACTTCATCCCGGCCAAGAAGTTCGACGAATCGGGAAACCTGATGCCCATGGAGGCGAAGGAGCGTCCCTGGTACGAAGGCGCGGCGAGGGCCGGAAAGCCGTTTTTCACACCGGTCACCAAGGATGCCCATACCCCGCGCCTGGCCATCATGTGCGGCGTGCCGGTCTACTGCGAGGAACAGCTCATGGGGGTTGCCGGCGCGGGCATGTACCTGGACGATCTGGAGGACCTGATCAAAAGCGTGGATCTGGGCGAGGGCAGCAACGCCTGCATCCTGAACCGGCGGGGACAGGTCCTGTTCTCCACCTATGAGGAGGGGACCCTTGCCGCAGTCACCGACGCACCGGATCTTCGCCTTTCGGAGGACGAAGCTCTGGCCGAAATGACCCGGAACGCGGTGGCGGGGAAGCCCGGCGTTTCCATGCTGACCCTGGACGGGGTTCCCAGCTATGCGGCCTTCGCGCCCATGAAGAGCGTCGGCTGGTCCATGATCGTTTTCCTGTCCCAGGAAACGGTGGAGGCCCCCACAAACCGGCTTCTGGTCAACATCAATGAAATGACGGAAAGATCGCTGCAGGAATCCAACCGCTATATCCGGAACGCCAACGTCCTGCTGCTGATCCTGCTGGGCCTGTCGGTGTATATCGCCCTGATCGTGTCCGTTGCCCTTTCCAATCACGTTGTGAAACCGATCCGGCAGCTGACCGAAAAGGTCGGGGCCATGCAGGGGGACGACCTGGACTTTACCTGGGAGACGGATACCGGGGACGAGACCCAGCTGCTGGCGACCTCCTTCCAGTCCCTGACCCAGCGGATGAAGGAATACATCCGGGAGAACGAGGTCATCACCGCGGAACGGGAACGCATCAGCACCGAGCTGTCTCTGGCGACCCGGATCCAGGCTTCCATGCTGCCCAGCATATTCCCGCCCTTCCCGGAGCGGGCGGAGTTTGACCTGTACGCGCTGATGGATCCCGCCCGGGAGGTGGGGGGAGACTTCTACGATTTCTTCCTGGTGGACGAGGACCATCTGTGCATGGTGATCGCCGACGTTTCCGGTAAGGGGATCCCGGCGGCGCTGTTTATGATGGCTTCCAAGATCATCATTCAGAGCTACGCCATGATGGGAAGACAGCCGGGGGAGATCCTGACCCGGACAAACGAAACGATCTGTTCCAACAATCAGGAGGAAATGTTCGTGACGGCCTGGGTGGGCATCCTGGAGCTGTCCACCGGCAGACTCATCGCCGCGAACGCGGGACACGAGTACCCCGCCGTCAAAAAGCCGGACGGGGAGTTTGCACTGGTGAAGGATAAACACGGGTTTGTGATCGGCGGTATGAGCGGCGTGGCGTACAAGGAATACGAGCTGCAGCTGGAGCCGGGGTCCAAGGTGTTCGTCTATACGGACGGCGTACCGGAGGCCATGGGTGGGAACGACGCCCGGGAGATGTTCGGAACGGAGCGCATGCTGGCGGCGCTGAACGGGGAGCCGGAGGCGCCCCCGAAGCAGATCATTGCCCGGGTCCGCGGCGCGCTGGAGAACTTTGTGAAGGACGCGGAGCAGTTCGACGACATCACCATGCTCTGCATCGAATACAGGGGAAGAACGGAGCCGGAGGACTGAGGTCCGCGGACGGCGCAAAACCAGTCAACGGGAGGGAGATACCATGGAGATCAGACAGATGGCTGAGCTGTACGCCCTGTACCCGGAGCCCCAGAAGGGGATCCGGCAGGATTCCCCGGAGCTCATGTTCCTGCGGCATATCGCCGCGGGGGAATACGACCGGGCGGCGGCATTGTTCCGGGACAGGAAACAGTTCACGGAGGCCCTGCCGGTGGTGGACGCCCCCTACGGGCGGTTTACGGGAAAGGAGCAGATCCGCGCCTTTGCCGAGGGCTTTCTCTCCCGGTTCGGCGCGGTGGGGCTGGCGGTGCTGCCCATGTTCCAGACCCGGAGCGGGGGCCGCTCCGTGACGGAGGTCGTCCTGAACTTCACCGTGGATGGCGCGATCGACCAGGTGCCCATGTTCGCGGTGGGGGACCTGGGCAGCGGGGGGACGCTGGAGGAGGTGCGGCTCTACTGCCACAGCAGCTTCGTGCCCGGGCTGACGCCCTACCGGAGGCCGCTGTTCCCCTCCGCCCATCTGGAGATGGGGGATCCCGGCCTGATGACCGGGGCGGTGAAGGAATACTACGTCGCCCTGCACCATATGCCCAGCCTGGACGTGGACCGGATCCTCGCCTGCATGCATCCGGACTGCGTTTTCGGCGGCTATGGCCGGTATACGGGAAAGGCTCCGGAAAAGGGGCCGGAGGCCATGCGCCGAATCTATACCAATATGGCTTCCTATATTCCGTCCGGAGTGGGCATGCGCTACGAGACTCTCATCGACGACGGGGTGACCGGCGTCATCGAATGGGTCCACGTGGTTACCGACAAGGGGCATAAGGAGTTGGGCCGGGTGGCCATGTCCGGCATCGCCGCCTACATGCGGGGGGAGGACGGACGGCTCATCAGCATCCGCATCAGCGACTACGCCTGGATGGAGAAGGACATCGTCTGGGAAAAGACCGGGACCACCGAAGAAGAGGCCGCGAAGGTCAACCGGGTGCCCGAATTTCCCGCGGGAGTGGGCGAAAAGAACCAGGATATCCTGTAGACGCCGTCCGGCTGCCGAAAAACGGGAAGCCCCTTCTGTTCTCGGTTGACTTGGTGAACCTGAATAGAACCGTCGTCCCGCCGCAGCGTTTGGCTTCCCCTCGGGGGAAGCTGTCAGCCGCCGCCTCCCGCAAGGCGGCTGACTGATGAGGGGCAATGATTGCCAGGTTTATCAAAAGAGGCGAATGAGCCTGACAGCTCATTCGTTTGCTTCCGCAAACGCCCCTCATCCGGCGCTTCGCGCCACCTTCCCCCAGGGGAAGGCAGAGATGCGGTTCATCAATCTTCCGATGTCATGTACCATCAACACAAATGGGGACAGGAACGGCGGAAATCCCCTTTGACTTCACCGGAGATACCCGGTATAATCAAGGTTAAGATTGTGTGTCGGCTGAGACACGACCAAACTGCATGAAAGGAGCGTGCTGCTATGTATACGTTCAGACCCTATACCGAGCGCGTAGCGAGGCTGCGGGACGCGGTCCGGGACCGGCTTATCGTATCGGATGCGGAGAAGGCGCGGATCCAGCTGGAAGCGAAGAAAAAGTACATCAAGTACCCGCCCATGCTGCAGAAGCCCTATATCTCCCTGTACGTGCTGGAACGGATGCCCCTGAACCTCCACGAGGACGAGTATTTCTTCGGCGGGCTGGGAAACAAGGGCTGGGGCGGCGCCGGCGGCTCCGGATGGCTGATGGTGGATATCGAAAACACCTGGCCCATCGGACCGGACGGACTGCACCACTGCCCGGATGAGGACCCCCTCTATTCCCACCAGAAGCTGGCCATCGCCCCGGAGGACGTGAAGAAGCTGCGGGAGATCTCCAAGGAGCGGATGCAGCTGGAGGGCGGCTTCGGCGCCCAGGACTGGCTGCCCGACGGGGTGCAGGAGCTCTTCGTCCTGCAGGCGAACCCCTCCGGAAAGATCGGCGGCTGGCCCATCTATCTCCCCCCAGGACACCTGACCCCCGGCTACCAGAACATCCTGCGCCAGGGCTACGGCGCCATCC
>CAMVBX010000165.1 GCA_947165825.1 uncultured Clostridia bacterium | reverse complement strand
CCCATATAGGAACCCAGGGTCAGTTCGCCGCTGGGCTGGATGCCGCTGAAGATGACCTTTCGTTTTTCGTCCATCGTCTTTTCCTCGCTTCCGCAGGTGGAAATTATCGGCATGAAAACCGATTAAATTATCTTACCATATTGATATGGGGATTTCAAGCAAAAGTCGGCGGACAGATACCGCGGTCGATTTGAAGGCGAGGCATTCCCGTGTTATCGGGGAGACTGGAAAACGCACCGGGAGCAGCCTTTTCTGGGCTGCTCCCGGGAACAGGAGAACGGATCGGCAGACGGGAACGGTGGGATCAGCGGATCTCAACCAGAACCGCTTCTTCAGGAGAAAAATAGTCTTCTGAATTGCTGCTGACTCCCGCCGCTTTATAGGCCTGCGCAAAAGAGATGTTCCGGATATTGCTCAAATAAACGAAAGTGGAATCTTTGACCGCATTTGGCATTTTGCCGCTGATCTCCAGGCGGTATCCATAAGTATGCCCGTCACATTTCCACGTACCGTCGCTCATTTTGACGTACGTTTTCATACCGCCTTCGATGGTGTCCAGTACGACGGCCTGCTTTTTGCACCCCGGAAGGGACAGGACGATCAGGATGCAGAAGAGGATCGCCCATATTCTATTCATTGACCATCACCTTCTTCGTTTTCCTTTCGGGCGGACCTGCCGGATCCCGGCTGCCCACCCGTTTTCCTGCCCGAAAGTATATCATGGATCCGCCCTTCTCGCAAGGCTTGGGACGGAACGGCCTTTCGGCTGAACGGATACGGCGGCAGATCCCCCTGCTGAATCGGATTTTGCCGGAGTTTCCAGACCTTTACACATGGGATCGGGGAGTATCCGATCCATGCCTTGACAGACTCCCGCGGCAAAGATAAAATATAGTGCTGGGATAACCGGCTTTCCAATGACGGAGGTAAAGAGATGAAGGATCAGGCATGGTTTGACGCCCTGGAGGCAAAGATCCCCAAGGGAGGCGTGCGCACCCGCTTCGCCCCCAGCCCCACGGGCTATATGCATGTGGGCGGCATCCGCACTGCCCTGTATACCTGGCTCATCGCCAGGAAGGCGGGGGGAAAATTCCTCCTGCGCATCGAGGATACGGACCAGGAGCGCTTTGTGGAGGGGGCCACGGAGGTCATCTATTCCTCTCTGCGGGACGCAGGGCTCACCTGGGACGAGGGACCGGACGTGGGGGGGCCTGTGGGCCCCTATATCCAGACGGAGCGGCGTGACCTGTATATGCCCTTTGCGGAGCGCCTGGTGGAGCGGGGCTGCGCCTACCGCTGCTTCTGCGAGAAGACGGAATCGGAGGAGGACAGCGGCGATTTCTCCCGGGGGGAGGATCCCTGCCGCAGCCTGAGTCCCGAGGAGTCGGCCGCCAGGGCCGCCGTCGGCGAGCCCTTCGTCATCCGGCAGAAGATCCCCCGGGAGGGGAGCACCACCTTCCATGACGAAATCTTCGGGGATATTACCGCCCCCAACGCGGATCTGGACGATCAGGTGCTCATGAAGCGGGACGGGCTGCCCACCTACAACTTTGCCAATGTGATCGACGACCACCTCATGGGGATCACCCATGTGGTACGGGGAACGGAGTATCTTTCCAGCACCCCCAAGTACAACCTGCTGTATGAGGGCTTCGGCTGGGAAAAACCCGCCTATATCCACTGCAGCCCCATCATGCGGGACGCCCAGCATAAGCTCAGCAAGCGGCACGGAGATCCCACCTACGACGACCTGCTGAGCCAGGGCTATCTCAAGGAGGCCATCCTCAACTACATCGCCCTCCTGGGCTGGAGTCCGGCGGGGGAGCGGGAGTTCTTCACCCTGCCGGAGCTGGTGGAGGCCTTCGATCTGAAGGGGCTGAGCAAATCTCCCGCCATCTTCGACCCCGTGAAGCTCACCTATTTCAACAGCGCCTATCTCCGGAGCATGAGCCAGGAGGACTTCCACGCCGCGGCGAAGCCCTATATCGAGCAGGCGGTCACAGGGATGGATACCGCCCTCATCGCTTCCCTGCTTCAGCAGCGGTGCGAGAAGCTCTCCGATATCCCGGGGCAGCTGGGCTTCCTGAAAGAGCTGCCGGAGTACGGGCTGGATCTTTTCGTGAACAAGAAATCCAAGTCTGACGCCGCATCCTCCATAGACATGCTGGAGGCCGCCATCCCCCGGGTGGAGCAGCTCGCCCCCTGGACGAAGGACGGCGTGCATGACGGGCTGATGAGTCTGGCGGAGGAACTGGGGGTCAAAAACGCAAAGCTCCTTTGGCCGGTGCGCATCGCCCTTTCCGGCCAGGCGGTCACCCCCGGCGGAGCGGTGGAGATCTGCTGCCTGCTGGGGAAAGAGGAGGCCCTGCGCCGCCTTCGCCTGGGCCTTGCCCGGCTGAAGAACGGACAGGGGGGCTGACCCTTGCGCCGCCCGCTTTGGCTTGCCGGGCTGCTGATCCTGGCCCTGCTTTCCGGCTGCACCAAAAATCCCGGACCGTCGCCCACCGGCGGACCTTCTTCTCCTCCCGTCACCGGAGCGCCGGGGCCCGGAAGCACCGCGACTCCTGCCCCGGAGCCGTCGCAGGATCCGGTATCCCCCTCTGCCACGCCTGCGGCTATCCCGGAAGTCACGCCCAATCCGACGCCGGACTGGACCCAGGGAGAGGAAGGGGAACTCATCGTGCACGCGGACGGGGAGGAACAGCATATTCCGGCCTACGGCCGGGAATACGTCCTCCGGGAGGATCCGCATCTCGGCTTCTGCATGATGGTGCCGAAGGAGGCGACCCCGGCGATGTACGTCACGAACGCCTGGTATTTTCCGGTGCTGGGGGATTCGGATTCTCCCGCCTGGCTGGAAATGAGCTATATTTTCGGCACGGATACCGAGGACCTGCTGCCGGATTTCATGAATGCCTATCTGCAGTTCACGGAGATCGAATTTTCCGGTTCCTCCCGGCTGGGACGGGTGGCGATGGATGAGACCATCACCGCCTCCGGAACGACCCTGCTGGTAAAGGCCTGGCTGCTGAATGTGCCGGAAGGGGTATTCACCGTCGTTCTGAGCTGTCCCCTGGACCGGCTGGAAACGGATTTGGGCATCCTGGAGGCCATGCTGGAAACCTTGACCCTGACCATGTGAGTCTGGAAAATCAAACCGAACATATTGCGATCACCCCATGCCATACTAGCGGCATGGGGTGATCTTATGGGAAAACGAAGAACAAGGATACGGCTCGTCAGCTTCTGCGCCGCGGCGGTGCTGGTGATGGGAGGCTTTACCCTCCGGGCCGGGGCGGAGGCCCGGGCGGACCGGAGGATGCTGGAAGCAGGCTGGCGCAGATCCTTCGCTGCGCTGACCGCCGACGCGGCGCAGATTCACAATGCGCTGACCAAATGCCTCTGCTCCTCCTCGCCCATGCTGGTGGGTTCCGCCTGCGCGGAGATCAGCGCCCGGGCGCAGGAGGCGCAGCTGAGCATGGGGGAGCTTCCCTTTTCCGGCCTTTTGCTGGAGAAAACCTCCGGTTTCCTGGGCAGATTGGGGGATTACTCCCGGGTCCTGGCCCAGGGGGCGTATGCCGCTATGCCCGGGGATTCGGAGCGGGAGACGCTGGAGGCTTTGTCCCGGGCGGCAGAAAGCCTGGACCGGAGTCTGACGGAGCTCCAATCCCAGCTGGAGCAGGGGATGATCAGCATCCGGCAGCTGGCGGAGGAGCCGGAACGGGTGGAGGAGGCGATCCCGGATCTGCGGTCCGGAATGATGGAGATCGAGGACGATTTTCCCGAGCTGCCCGTACTGATTTATGATGGCCCATATTCCGAGAGCGTTGATCAGGGTGAAGCGAAGGCCCTGGTGGGGCTGCCCGAGGTGAGCAGTGCCGATGCGGTCTGGGCCGCCGTGGCCTTCTCCGGTCTGTCCGCCGGGGAAGTCAGAACCCTGGGCTCGGGAGAGGGAAGAGTGCCCTGCTGGCTTCTTTCCGCCAACCGGGAGGGAATGGAGCTGACCTTCCGGGTCACGGTCCGGGGCGGGAGAGTTCTGGATATGGTGGCCTCCGGCGAAACCCGGGAAGCCCGGCTCACCCCGGAGGAGGCGGTGGAAAAGGCAGCGGCCTTCCTGCGGGAACGGGGCTATGCGAACATGCGGGAAACCTACTGGCGCCGGGAGGAGAACACGGTACTGATCAACTTTGCCCCTGTCCAGGGCGAGGTCCTGTGCTATCCCGACCTGGTAAAGGTGCGGATCGAGCTGGAGAAGGGGAGGGTGGTAGGCTTCGATGCCGAAGGTTATCTCCTGAACCATGTGCAGCGCAGCTTTACGGAGCCGGTGAGCCGGGATGCCGCGTCGGCCCGGCTGGCACCGGGACTGGCCATTCGAACGGACCGACTGGCGGTGATCCCCACCGAGGGGAAGGGGGAGCGATTCTGCCGGGAATTCCTCTGCGGTTTTCCGGCTTACCCGGGAAACGGCATCGG
>CAMVBX010000164.1 GCA_947165825.1 uncultured Clostridia bacterium | reverse complement strand
GGGCACCGCCGCCGTAACGGATCCCGACCTGCTGGCCGCCGCCGTGGCCCGGTGGGGAGAGAAGATCGCCGCCGGAGCGGATATCCGGGAGGGGAAGATCGCCATCAAGGGCTGGCTGGAAACCGCGGAGGAAGGGCTGGAGCCCTTCCTGGACCGGATGCTGGCCGTGGGGGTGCATACCGCCATCTGTACGGATATCTCCCGGGACGGGATGCTGAAGGGTACGAACCGGGAACTGTACGCCTCCCTGGCGGACCGGCCGGGACCCCGGCTGGTGGCCTCCGGCGGGGTTTCCTCCCTGGAGGATATCCGGGCGCTTCGGGCCCTCGGCCTGTACGGGGCCATCCTGGGGAAGGCCTACTATACGGGGGCGGTGGACCTCCGGGAAGGGATAGAGGCGGCGACATGATCACAAAACGGATCATCCCCTGCCTGGACGTGCGGGACGGACGGGTGGTAAAGGGCGTGAACTTCCTGGGCCTCCGGGACGTGGACTCCCCGGTGAAGCTGGCCAAATACTACTCGGAATGCGGCGCGGACGAGCTGGTGTTCTACGATATCACCGCCTCCGCCGAGGGGAGAAAGCTCTTTACGGATATCCTCCGGGAGGCGGCGGCCAACATCTTCATCCCCCTCACCGTGGGGGGCGGCATCAGCAGCGTGGAGGACTTCGACCGGGTGCTGAAATGCGGCGCGGATAAGGTGAGCGTCAATTCCGGGGCCATCCGGCGGCCGGAGCTCATCGGGGAGGCCGCAAAGAAATACGGGGACCAGTGCGTGGTCCTCAGCGCGGATATCAAACGGGTGGACGGTTCCTTCCACGTCTTTGCCAAGGGCGGAAGGGAGGATACGGGCCTGGAAGCCATTCGGTGGATCAAGGACGGGGTCGCCCGGGGCGCCGGGGAGATCGTGGCCAATTCCATGGATACGGACGGGGTGAAGGGCGGCTTCGACCTGGAGCTCCTGGAGCGCATCTGCGATGCGGTGCGGGTGCCCGTCATCGCCTCCGGCGGCGCGGGGAGCATGGAGGATTTCACCAACCTGTTCAAGACCGTGCCCCAGGTGAGCGCGGGCCTGGCGGCCAGCGTGTTCCATTTCGGGGAGATCGCCATCCCGGATCTGAAAAGAAAGCTCCGGGCGGACGGGATAGAAATGAGGATGGAAGCATGATCAGCATCGAGGAACTGAAATTCGACGAGCGGGGCCTGATCCCCGCCATCGTGACGGACGCCCGGACCGGGCAGGTCCTGACCCTGGCCTGGATGAACCGGGAGAGCCTGGGTATCAGCATGGAAAAGGAGCTCACCTGCTTCTGGAGCCGGTCCCGGCAGGAGCTGTGGCTCAAGGGGGAGACCAGCGGAAATTACCAGCATATCGTCTCCATCACGGCGGACTGCGACCGGGACGCCCTGGTGGTGGCGGTGGAGAAGGACGGTCCAGCCTGCCATACGGGGGAGGAGAGCTGCTTCCATGCCCCGGTATGGGAGAGCGATACCCGGCAGGAATTCCATCTCCGGGACCTGTACGCCCTGCTGGAGGGGCGGAAGCGGGATAAGCCCGAGGGCTCCTATACCACCTACCTCTTCCAGAAGGGTCTGGACAAGATCCTGAAGAAGGTGGGGGAGGAGAGCACGGAGGTCATCATCGCCGCCAAGGCCGAGGACCGAAAGGAGACGGTGTATGAGCTGGCGGATCTCATGTACCACGCCATGGTGCTCATGGTGGAAATGGGAATCCCCCTGGAGGAGGTGCGGCAGGAGCTGGCCTCCCGCCACGTCATCGACCACAAGGTAAAGCAGGAGAAGATGACCTGATGGGTGGGTCAGAAAGAAATCACAGCCTCGCAGAGTTCGCGCCCGCAGGCGCGAATCAAACAGAAAGCATTTTCGGGCGGAATTCATTTCTGCCCGAAAATCCAGCTATCGCCGCAAGTGTCGAAGTGTCCGCCCGAGGCGCGCAGCGGCGATGTGATCCTGATCGACCCGGAGCCCAACGGAGCGGGTCCGGGTCGAAAATATCCAATTTCCATACCCATACCTGCTACTGCGACGGGAAGGATACCCCCCGGGAGCTGGCGGAAGAAGCCGTACGCCTGGGGTGTCCCGCCCTGGGCTTTTCCGGCCACAGCTATACCGCCTATGACCCCGACTGCTGTATGTCCCCGGAAGGGACGCGGGCCTATCTCCGGGAGGTGCTGGCCCTGCGGGAGGAATATGCGGGAAAGCTGGATATCCGCCTGGGCCTGGAGCAGGACTATTATTCCGAACCGCCCCGGGAGGAGTACGACTACCTCATCGGCAGCGTCCATGCGGTGAAAAAGGATGGGGAATACCTCATTGTGGACTGGAGCCGGGATATCCTCCTCCGGGGCGTGGAGAAGCTCTATGGCGGGGATATCTACGCCTTCGCGGAGGACTATTTCCGCCTGGTGGGGGACCTGTGGGAACGTGCCCGCTGCCGGATCATCGGCCACTTCGACCTGCTCACCAAGTTCAACGAAGACGGTTCCCTGCTGGACGAGACCCATCCCCGGTATCTCCGGGCGGCGGGGGAGGCCCTGGACCGGCTGATGGAAGCCCCTGTGCTCTTCGAGGTGAATACCGGGGCCATGGCGCGTGGGTACCGCACGACGCCCTACCCCGGGCCTGTGCTCCGGCGGGAGATCGCTCGCCGGGGGGGAACCTTCATCCGTTCCTCCGACTGCCACCGGAAGGATCAGCTCCTGTACGGCCTGGCGGATCTGCCCCAGCCGGGAGAGGTGTTTGCGGATCAGCCGTAGCGGAAAGAAACACAGCGGGGTGCAGCCCTTCGGCCGCACCCCGCTGTTTGCATGATCTCCGATTCAATTCCGCAGAATGAACCCCGCGATGTCGTCCAGCACCTCCGGTCCGATGTGCCGCTCTGCGCTGTATTCCTTCCTGGCCTTGAGGATGTCGTTGTACATGCCCTTCACAAAGGCGTGGTTCAGCTCCGGGTACAGGCGGAACTCCGTGTTTGCCCGTCCCAGGAGCTGCGCCTGAAAACCGGCGTAGTCCTCCTCCGGCAGCACTTGGAAGTCCATGCCCCCCTGCAGGATCAGGACGGGTTTTTCCGAGTCCCGCAGGTAGTCCGCCGCCGTCTTCCGACCCATCTCCTTGAAGTACCAGAGGGTGGTGGATCCGGCAAATTTCTTCCGTTTGGCCTCTTCCTCCGGCATCCCATCCAGGCCCTGCAGCTTTTTGGCGTAGATATTTTCCTCCAGTCGGACCACGGCCCCAAGCAGACCGCCCTTCTGCCTTGCCTGCCGGAGCTGCCGGACCATGATCTCCTCCAGACGGTAAGGTGTCCCCGCCATGAGGATCAGTCCCCGGAAATCCCCGCCTTCCGCATCAATTCGGGGAGCCAGCATGGCTCCCATGCTGTGGCCGATGATCCAGATCCTGTCCGGATCCATGCGGGGATCCTTCCGCAACAGCTCTGCGGCCAGGACGGCGTCCTCAACGGTCTCCTCCTTCACCGTGATGGGACCGGCCTTCCGCATCTTCCGGGCATGGACATAACTCCGCTTATCGTAACGGAGGGATGCGATCCCCCGTTCTGCCAGCCCCTCCGCCAGATCCCGGAAGGGGGTCAGCTTGAAGATCTTTTCGTCCATATTGCTGGCCCCGGAGCCGTGGACGAAGACCGCGGCGGGGATCCTTTCTTCCGGGGTATCCGGAAGGGTGAGCATGCCGTTCAGGGGATACGCCGTCCCCTCTCCCAGGATGATCTTTTCTGTTTTCATCCTTCCTCCGTCCTTTCCCGCTCCCGGAGACAGACCCTCCGGGAATACAGCAGAATACCGACGACGGCGGCGGTCAGCAGCACCAGCATGGCCAGCAGAGTAGCCAGGAACCCGGGAAGCGCCGCCGCCGCGATGACCGTGAGGATCCCCGCGATCACCAGGGCGTACCCGCCGAAGCGATGGGTTTTCCTCCAGGTCTCGTCATTGTACATGCTCCAACTCGTCCGGAAGCCGAAGAAACCGTTGCGCCGGGTCTTGGGCATGACGTTTCCCAGCACGATAAAGAGGATCCCCATCAGGATGAAGGGCAGCCGGTCCAGCGCGTCCCCTGCGGTCTCCCCGCCGGATGCCGCCCGGAAGATGCGCAGCATCAGCCAGGCAAACACCAGCAGGAGCATGGAGAGGGTGGAGATCCCCGCGATGCCTATGGCCTTGCGGTTGGTCAGGGCCCCGGCTCTGGCTTTGTCCTCCTCTGTCTCTTCGGACTTCTTTTCCCAGGCGTTCATCACGGCGGTAAAGACACCGGCCATGAGGAGCAGGGCCGCGGGGAGAAGCAGCAGCTCCCATCTGGAGCCCCAGCGATCCGGATTCCAGGCCGCGTCGAAATGCACCGGCACGGTCTCCGGCAAGTACAGGAGCGCGGCGGCCAAGAGCACCAGCCCGAGCACGGCAATGATCCAGATGGCTTTTTTCATTCCCTGTCACCTCCAAACTG
>CAMVBX010000163.1 GCA_947165825.1 uncultured Clostridia bacterium | reverse complement strand
GTAATCAGCACCGCCAGGCTCGCCGCCTGACGAAGCGGCTTATAGGCCAGGCGCTCGATGAGCATACCCAGGGCCGTGCACAGGAGCATGGCGATCACCACACCCAGGATGGGGGGAAGATGGTAGGAGGCCACAGCAAAGAAGCAGATGTACGCACCGACCATGATCACGTCCCCATGGGCAAAGTTCAGCATCTTCGCGATGCCGTACACCATGGTGTAGCCCAAAGCGATGATGGCATACACGCTGCCCAGGCTGATCCCGTTGATCAGGTGGGTCAGGAAGATCATGTCTCACACCTCATTTCCGGATAGGGGTAAATGCGGAAGGCCAGGAGGCCGCCGCTGACGGGGCAGCCTCCTGTCCTCATGGTTCTGATCGATTCGGGAACTCAGTCCATACCGACGTAGACGCCGTTCTGGATATACATGCCCTTCGGGCTCTTGGTCACGGCGCCGTCCGCGCCCCAGGTCATCCCGTCGCCGGTGAGGCCGTCATAGGTCATGGTGGTGAACTGGGCGATGAGCTTGTCGCAGAGCTCGCTTGCGCTGAGGGAAGCATCCTTCACCCCGGCCTTGAGCAGGGCATTGTAGATGGCATAGACGCAGTCATAACCGTCGGCGGCAAACTGGTTGGGGACCTCCCCGTAAGCCGCCTGGTACTTGGCGACAAAGCTCTGGGTCTTCGCATCGGAAGAGTCGGCGCTGAAGGGGGTGAGGAGCATGACGCCCTCGGCCAGGGCGGTATTGAAGCCGTCCACGGAGAGGATGCCGTCCATCCCGTCGATGCCGAACCATTTGGGGGTATAGCCCATGGCATTGGCCTGGGTGAGGATCAGGGCGGCGGCGTCATAGTACATGGGCAGGAACACCAGATCTGCGCCCTGGGACTTGGCGTCGTTCAGCTGCACGGAGAAGTCGGTTTTGGTGTCCTCCGTGAAGGTGGTGGTGGAGACGATATTCAGACCAAGCTCCTTGGCCTTGGGGGCGAAGGAATTATACACGCCGGTGGAGTAAACGTCGTCGTTCTTATAAATAACGGCGATTTTGGTACCCAGCTTCTGGTCGGCGATGTACTGGGCGGAGGCGCTGCCCTGATTGGGATCCACGAAGCACATCTGGAACACGGTATCCTTCCGGGGAATATCCACGGTGCCGGTAAGGGGATTCGCGATGCCGCCCAGCACGTCCGTCGAGGAGGCGGAGGGGGTCAGCAGGAAGATGTGGTCGTTATTGGCTTCCACGGAGGTGGCCACGCAGGGGGTGGAGGTGACGGAGCCCAGAAAGATCTGCATCCCCCAACCCTTCAGGGTGTTGTAGGCATTGACGGACTTCTCCGCATCGTGGGCGTCGTCCTCATAGCGAAGGTCGAACTGCAGACCGCCCAGGGCGTTGATCTCTTCCACGGCGATGGCGGCGCCGTTCTTCGCGGCGTTGCCGTAGATGGCAGCACCGCCGGTGAGGGGGCCGATGCCGCCCAGCTTGATGGGCGCGGCGGCAGCGCTTCCATCGGGCGCCTTGGTGGCAGGTGCGCTGCTCCCGCCATTGCCGGAACAGCCGACGAACAGGCAGAGGCAAAGCGCTGCGGCAAGCAGCAATGCAACTGACTTCTTCATGTTCATGATCTCCTTGCTTTGCAAATTTATAACCGGGAATACAAATGAATTTATCACGGTAAATCGATTGCGTCAAGACCTTTGCGCGATTTCCATCCTCTGTTCGGGGCTGCCCCGCCCCTTGCATCCGTACGGGGATTCTGTTACACTTTTCTTAAATCCGGGCCGGTGCCAGCCGGTCCGCCATGCGGAGGAAGGAAAATGAAGGATACTTATCCGGAAGCAGGATGGGAAAACGGCGTTCTGCGGGTACATATACGGGATCCCTTCTGGGATCCCCTGCGGGAGATCATCCGGGTCAACGCCATTCCCTACCAGTGGCAGGCGCTGAACGACGCCGTACCCGGGGCGGAGCCCAGCGGCTGTCTGCGGAACTTCCGCATCGCTTCCGGGGCGGAATCGGGAGAACACTGCGGCTACGTCTTTCAGGACAGCGATGCGGCAAAGTGGCTGGAGGGCGTCGCCTACAGTCTGATGTTCCACCCGGACCCGGATCTGGAAGCCAAAGCGGACGAAGCGGTGAATACCATCCTATCCGCCCAGCAGCCGGACGGGTATCTGAACACCTACTATACCATTCAAGCGCCGGAAAAGCGGTTCACGAATCTTCGGGATAACCATGAGCTGTACTGTCTGGGCCATCTGATTGAGGCCGCCGTAGCCTATCACCGGGCCACGGGCAAGACCGCCCTGCTGGAAGCGGCTGAGCGCTATGCGGATCTGGTGGATACGGTCTTCGGTCCGGAACCGGAGAAGAAGCACGGTTATCCCGGCCATCCGGAGGCCGAGCTTGCCCTGGTCAAGCTGTATGCCCATACCGGGAAGGAGAAATACCTGCGTCTCGCCCGATACTTTGTGGATGCCCGGGGAACACAGCCTCTGTACTTTCCGGAGGAAGAACGGCGGAACGGCAACGGACGGTATTTCTTTGCGGACGGTCCCCTGGGCTATGCCTACTGTCAGGCAGACGTGCCCGTACGGGAACAGCAGGAGGCGGAGGGACATGCGGTCCGCGCCATGTATCTGTACAGCGCCATGGCGGATCTGGCCCGGATCACCGGCGATGCCGGTCTTCGCGCAGCCTGCCGGCGCCTTTGGGGGAGCACCGCGGAAAAGCGCATGTATATCACCGGCGGGATCGGGTCCTCCTCCTATGGGGAAGCCTTCACCTTCGATTATGATCTGCCCAACGATACGGTCTACGCGGAGACCTGCGCCGCCATCGGTCTTGTCTTTTTCGCCAGAAGGATGCTTCTGCTGGATCCTGCGGGAGAATACGGAGACGTGATGGAGCGGGCGCTGTACAACTGCGTTCTCAGCGGCATGCAGCTGGACGGGCAGCGCTTCTTCTATGTGAATCCCCTGGAAGTGCTGCCGGAGGCCTGCAGAAGGGACAACGCCAAGCGGCACGTGGAATTCCGGCGGCAGGCCTGGTTCGGCTGCGCCTGCTGCCCTCCGAATCTGGTGCGTCTGCTTATGTCCCTTGGGGATTATGCGTATTCCGTTTCCGGCAGCCGGGCATACGTCCACCTGTATCTTTCCGGTGAAGCGGAACTCCGGCTGCTCGGAGGCGTGCTTCGTCTGGAATGCAGCACGGCGTATCCCTGGTCGGGCAGCATCCGCTACACTTTGCATACAGAGGCGCCGATGCAGGCGGAGCTGGCCCTGCGGCTGCCCGCCTGGTCGCCGGAGTATGTGCTTTTCCTGAACGGGAAAAGAGCAGCGCCCCGCCCGGAGCGGGGATATCTGCTTCTGGACCGGACCTGGACTGAGGGGGACGTGCTGGAACTCCGCCTGGATCTCCGGCCCCGGCTTTATACCGCCTCTCCCCGGGTTCCGGAGGACGCGGGGAAAGCCGCTGTCCTCTGCGGTCCGCTGGTGTACTGCGCCGAGGAAGCGGATAACGGATCCGAGCTGCATCGGCTCAGCCTGGATCCCGGTACCGAGCCGGTCTGGGACGATAGCCCCGACGTACCCGGAAACGGAAAAGCGGTGATCGCTTCCGGTTGGCGGGATCGGGACTGGCCGGAAGGCGTGGCCGGCCTTTACCGTCCCTGGCGCGGAAGGGATCGGGAACGGGTCAGGATACGGCTGATCCCCTACTATGCCTGGGCAAACCGCAGCCCCGGGGAAATGCGGGTCTGGCTGCGGCTCGGCTGATCATCCCACGGAAAAGGAAATCAGAGAATCGACAGGAGGTATGCGTTATGCCGTTGATGGAAGTGGAAAAAGGCATCAATATCCATTATGAGGAGTGGGGCGAAGGGGACCGTTATCTGCTCTGCACCCAGGTCGGTCACAGCCGTTTCAGTCTGGAGCGGGAACTGGCGAAACGAGGCTTCCACGTATTTCTGCTCACCAACCGGGGCTTCGGTGAATCCACTCATGTGTGGGAGGATTACGGGGAGCACTGGTATGACCGCTTCGCAGATGACGTGATTGCCTTTGCGGACAAAATGGGCATAGACAGATTTGCCTATTCCGGCGCCTCCCATGGCGCGGGCACCGGCTGGCACGTGGTACTGCGGCATCCGGACCGGGTCATCTGCTTCTTCGCCGTGGTGCCCGGACCACATAACCTGGACGAGGGAAAGCAGTCCATCCGCAGTCTGACCATGTCCGGCAAGCTCAAGCTTCCGGTGATGCGTACGCCCTCTTCGGATCCCCGGATCCGGGAGCGCTACGCCATGGAGGAGGAGGAAAACCGGCTCAAGCGGGCCCGGCCGGATTACGAGGCAATCTACGACGCGCCGGAGACCAAAGCCATCGATTTCGGGCGTCCCCTGGCCGCCCTCCATACGGAAGCCAAGGTGCAGGAGGCTCTGAAAACCATCCGGACGCCTGTGCTCATCATCGGCGGCATGGAGGATCCCATCTCCCGACCGGATCTGATGCTCCGCACCGCAAAATGTCTGCCCAACTGCAAGCTGGTCATCCATTCCGGGGTATCCCATGCCATCCCCATGGTGGAGGACGCGGCGGACGACGCCCTCCGCTTCTACGAAAACGTGG
>CAMVBX010000162.1 GCA_947165825.1 uncultured Clostridia bacterium | reverse complement strand
AATGAGCGCAGCGCGCTTCGACGAAGTGCGGGGAGCGGAGTGCAGCTTTTTCAACGCAGAGCCCAGCGAAGCGGGTCTGCGTTGAAGCGTGTCGACTTTGTCGACATGCTTAGCCCGGATCCCGCAGGATCCGGGCTAAGCACGATTGGAGGACAGAATGCAGCTTATTTTTCCAGCGCTCTGTATGTGAACGCAGCCAGTGCAGCGCCGACCAGCGGTCCCACGATGAAGACCCACAGGCTGGCCAGGGGAGCGGGATTCCCGGCGATGGCGGCGATGACGGCGGGTCCGATGCTCCGGGCAGGGTTTACAGAAGTGCCGGTGAGACCGATGCCCAGGATATGCACGCCGGTGAGGGTCAGACCGATGACCAGGCCGCCGAAGGAACCGTGGCCCGCCTTCTTGGAGGTGACACCCAGGATGCACAGGACGAAGATGAAGGTCAGGATGATCTCCACCAGGAGCCCCGCGATCGCATTGCCGTTCACCCCGGCGAGACCGTTGGAGCCGAAGCCGCCTGTCATATCCGTCACGTCGCCCAGGGAGAAAACGGCGGCAAGAAGCGCCGCGCCGACCAGGGCGCCGATGATCTGGGCGATGACGTAGCCGATGAATTCCGCGAAGGTCTTCCCGTTTACCTTACCGGAAAGAAGCACCCCCAGGGAGACGGCGGGGTTGATGTGGCAGCCGGAGATATTGCCGACGCAATAAGCCATGGCCACGATGGAAAGACCGAAAGCCAGGGCAGTGAGGATGTACCCGCCGCCAGCAGCAGCGTCGCAGCCCACCAGCATGGCGGTGCCGCAGCCCAGCAGGACGAGAACGCAGGTGCCGATCGCTTCCGCAAAATACTTTTTCACAGGTGATCCCTCCTTGATCAGTTTCTGTTCTGAATATAGCACTCTCCCCGGAAAAATACAAGCATGCCCGAGATGTCACGGGCGAAGGATGGACAGGCGCACGGGCTCTGTGATAAGGTAAAAAACAGAAAAGAGAGAAGGAGAGATGGACTTGAAAAAAGAAGTCGTATTCGGCGGCGTCGCCGCCGCGCCCGGAACGAAAAACCAAGGCTGGTGCCCCATTCCCGGAACGGACTGCGTATTGCCTGTCACCGTGGTGAACGGCGCGGGGGAAGGGAAGACCGTGCTCATTACCTCGGCCATACATGGCTGCGAGTATCCCTCCATCGAGGCGGTGTTCCGTTTTGCGGAGACTGTGGATCCTGCGCAGGTGACCGGACAGATCGTGATCGTCAATCCGGTGAACGTGGACGGCTTTCTCACCCGCACCCCCTACCTGGTTCCCCGGGACGGGAAGAATCTGAACCGCCTGTTTCCCGGCGATCCGGAGGGATCGTTGGGAGACCGGATCGCCTGGGTGCTTACGGAAGAGTTCCAGAAGAAGTGCGATTTCCACCTGGATACCCACGGGGGAGATATACCCGAGAGCCAGTTTTCCTATGCCTATTACCCCGGAGTCGGCGAATACCCGGAAGCCCTGCGGATCGCCCGGGAATCCGCGGACTACGTGCTGAATGCGGAATTCGTGGTGAAGAGCGCCGCCATCAACCATGCCTACAACTATGCCACCCTCATCGGGATCCCGTCCCTCATGCTGGAGCTGGGACAGACGGGGACCTGGAGTGAGGAGGAGGTCCGGCAGTATCTGGAGAATATCGAAAACGTCCTGCGCTGGCTGAAGGTCCTTCCCGGAGAGGCCATGAAGCGGCAAAAGCCGGTGCGGGACATCACACGGGGCGTCTACCTGGATGCGGAAGCTTCCGGCCGGTGGTATCCCTTCGTCACCCGGGAGGATACGGTAAAAGCCGGACAGAAGATCGGGGAGATTCGGGATCTGTTCGGGAAGGTGCTGAAGGAGTATTATGCGGAATTTGACGGGATCGTGCTCATGGTGACCGTTTCCCTGGCGGTGCGGGAGGGGGATCCCATCCTGTCCTACGGAGCGTGATCCGCCGTCTCAGGGAAATCCATGCATGACCGGTGCATAGGTACATATTGGCAGGCCGCAGCGCAATGCGCTGCGGCTCAGCGTGTCGACAAAGTCTTGTCGCCCCGCTGAAGCAAGTTTTTCGAACAGGAAATACGGTAGAAATTGTTCGAAAAACTTCTGATTGAACGCGAAAGACACCCCTCCTGGGTTTCTTTCGCGCTATCTTCCTTCCCGTTTTCGTTCCATTTTCGGGCTTGTCTACAGTCTGAGCCGCAGCGCAATGCGCTGCGGCTTGCCTTTGGAGGGACCTTGTGATATATTAACAAAATACCAGAAATACATCCTCTGCCAGAAGAGAGACAGAACGGTGGTCATATGATCCGAGAAAACCAGCAGCTGTTCAACCGGCTGAATGTGGTGAGCGACGGGATCCTCATCTATCTCATGCTGCCCCTTGCGTACTGGATCCGGTTCAACGTTATGCCCAACGGTATCGTCAGTGTACCGTTGAGAGAGTTCATGCGCACTGGGGCAGTGTTTACCCTGGTGCAGCTGTTCACGTACACGGCTTTTCGGATGTACCAGACCAGCCGGAAGGTCCGGATCCGGGACGATCTGATCCGCCTGCTGGAGGCCAGCTTTCTGGATGCGCTGATGCTCCTGAGCTACCTCTTCATCGGCGGGGAGAGCGATTATTCCCGTTGGACCCTGGCCCTGTTCTTTGCCCTGAGCGTGTTTGTGATCGGGGTAAAGCGCGTGGTGGTCCGGAAGGCCCTCCGGGCCATGCGGAGACGGGGCAAGAACCTGAAAACCGTAGTCATCGTGGGCAGCGGAAGCTCCGCCCTGCGCTTTTTGCGGGAATTGAAGAGCGACCCGGAGCTAGGGTATGATACCTTGGGTTATGCTGCGGTGCAGGAAGAAGGCGAAATGAGCAGCGTACCCTATCTGGGCGGGGTGGACCGGCTGAAGGAGATCCTGGAGAAGCTCCAGCCGGATGAGGTCGTCTCTGCCATCTCACCGGAAGAGTATGGGGAGACCCCGGGCATTATCGATGCCTGTGAACAGGCGGGTGTAAAGCTGTCCATCGTTCCCGTCTATGCGGAGTATATGCCCGCCCGGCCGCAGTTCGACGACCTCAACGGTATCCCGCTTCTGAATATCCGGCGCATACCGCTGGATAACTTTGCCAATGCCTTTATCAAGCGCCTGGGAGACATTCTGCTTTCCGGCCTCGCACTGATCGCGCTTTCTCCGCTTTTCCTGATCTGCGCCCTGGGCGTGAAGATCTCCTCCCCCGGCCCGGTGATCTTCAAACAGGAACGGGTAGGTAAGCACAAGAAGCCATTCACCATGTACAAATTCCGCTCCATGCGGGTGAACAGCGAGCAGGATCGGGCCTGGAGCAAGAAACGGGATGACCGCCGTACCCTTTTCGGTTCCTTCCTGCGGAAGTATTCTCTGGATGAGCTGCCCCAGCTGGTCTGCGTTTTCCTGGGGACCATGAGCCTGGTGGGACCCCGGCCGGAGATCCCCCATTTTGTGGATCAGTTCAAGGATTCTGTGCCGCTGTATATGGTGCGGCACCAGGTCCGCCCCGGTATGACCGGCTGGGCGCAGATCAACGGCCTGCGGGGGGATACCCCCATTAAGCAGCGCATCGAGTACGATATCCATTACATCGAAAACTGGAGCATCCTCTTCGATATCCGGATCCTGCTGGCAACGGTCTTCCGGGGAAAATTCGTGAACGATGAACAGTTGGGCGGGAAGAGCAAGGAGGAGGTCCGGGATAAGATCCTGATCACCGCCTCCACCTGGGGGCATATCCGCAGCTTCCATCTGCCCTATCTCCGGGAGCTGAAAGCCAGAGGCTGGGAGGTGCACGTGGCCTGCCATGACCTTCCTGAAGCGCCGGAGTGGACGGATGACGGTCTGGAGCTTCCCTTAAAAAAGAAAATGTGGGCTCCGGCCAACTTCCGGGCGGCCCGCCTTCTGCGGAAGAATATCCGCCGGGAGCGGTATTCGCTGGTCGTCACCCATACCTCTCTGGCCGCCTTCTTTACCCGACTCGCGGTGCTGGGCATGCACCGCCGCCCCCGGGTGGTGAACGTGGTGCACGGCTACCTGTTCGACGGAGCGACGTCCCGGCTGAAACGAAGTCTGCTGCTTTCGGCGGAACGCTTCACCGCCCCGGTGACGGATCTGGTCATCACGATGAATGCCTGGGATGAAGAGCTGACGAAGAAGCATCGCCTGGGGAAACGGGCGGAGAAGATCCCCGGTATGGGGGTGGACTTTGCCCGTCTGGAGGATACCCCGCCGGAGGCGGGGGCAGAGTTGCGGCGGGAGCTGGGCATCCCGGACGAGGCTTTCGTCCTTCTGTATCCCGCGGAGTTCTCCCCGCGAAAAAGCCAGAAGGTGCTGATCCGGGCCATGCAGAATCTGCCGGAGCGGGCGGTCCTGGTACTCTGCGGGGACGGCGCGGAGCTGGAGCAGATGAAGGCTTTGGCCAATCAGCTTGGCCTGGGGGACCGGGTGCGCTTCCCCGGCCGGGTGGAGGATATGCCCCGTTGGTACCGCATGGCGGATGCGGCGGTCACCGCCAGCCGAAGCGAGGGACTGCCCTTCAACGTCATGGAGGCCATGCACCTGGCCCTGCCGGTGGTGGCCAGCGACGTCAAGGGGAAC
>CAMVBX010000161.1 GCA_947165825.1 uncultured Clostridia bacterium | reverse complement strand
CTATCTTCCTTCCCGTTTTCGTTCCATTTTCGGGCTTGTCTACAGTCTGAGGCGCTGCGCAGAGCAGGGCCTTGTCTTTTGTGGAAAGGTCTGGTATACTGCAACAATCAAAAAATCAGGAGGCAATTCCATGGATACGATCTGGTCCCGGTACGTACAGGGCTGCATGACGCTGTATTCCTCCCGCCGCCTCCGTTTTCATGACCGTTTCCGCCACCGGTTCGCGGAACTCTTCGCCCTGGAGGATCACCCCCTGCGGATCCTGGAGGTGGGCTGCGGCCCCGGCGCTCTGGCCGGCGCCCTGCATCGGTGGTATCCGCAGGCGGAGATCATCGGGCTGGACCGGGACAGGGAATTCGTCCGCTTCGCCCGGGAGCATGAACCCGGCGTCCTCTTTCGGGAGGGGGACGCCATGGCGCTGCCCTTTCCGGAGGGGCAGTTTGACGTCACGATTTCCAATACGGTCCAGGAACATGTGGAGCCCTCCGGGTTTTTCGGCGAGCAGCTCCGGGTACTGCGGCCCGGCGGCGTATGCCTGGTCCTTTCCTCCCGCCGGGGCCTGCATGCCGGCGCTCCCTGTCTGGAATGGGATGAGGGGGAGAAGGCTTTTTGGGGAAAAGTCATGGAGCTGGACGATTCCATGGAGAAATACGGGATCTGCCGTTATCCCATGAGCGAAGCGGAGCTGCCGGCGGCTATGGAGAAATACGGTTTCCGGAACGTGCAGACCGGCTATGTTTTGGCGGATCTGACGCCGGACGATCCCCGGGTTTCTCCGGCCCTTGCCCGGGAAATGATCCTGTCCGGAAAGGTGAACGATCTGGAGGCGCTGGATTCCGCCGCCCTCACCCTGGGTGAGCGGATCAGACCCGAGGAGCGGGAGCGCATCCGGGAGCGGATCGAGGAGAAGTATGCCAGGCGGCTGGAGCAGTATGCCCGGGGGGAGAAGCAGTGGGATACCTCCGTTTCGGTGATCATGGTGCTCCGGGGCGTGAAGGGCGAAGCGCAAACCTGATCCGGGAGACCACAGTGCTACTTGCGGTTTTCCGGAGAACTTGGTAGAATAAAGGACAGAGAAGAAAAAGGAGGGGATGGAATGGCAGAGGAATATGTCCTGCCGCAGCCGGAATACCTGTCCATCAGCCTCCATGATGCGGATAAGCTCATGTCAGCCGGCAGCGGAGACGCTGCCTTGCTTTATCTCTATATCCTTCGCCGGAACGGGCGGCTCGACCCGGATAAAGCCCGGGAGGAACTGGGCTTGGGAGAACGGCTGGACGCGGCCCTTGCGGCGCTGCAGAAAATGGGATTGGTCCGCCGGCCGGGCGGTCACAGCGCGATCCGGATCCAGGATCCTCAGGGGCCGGCTCCGGGCAGCTCCCCGGAGATCCCCATGTATACCGTGTCAGACGTGCAGCGGGCAGCTGAAAACGCGGAAGGCTTCCGCCGACTGCTGGACGAAGCGGCGAAACGGCTGGGGAGACTGCTTTCCAGCAACGATATGATGATCCTGTTCGGGATCTATGATTATCTCGGTCTCTCGCCGGAGGTGATCCTGGTGATCATCAACTGGTGTACCCAGGAGCTGGAACGCCGGTATGGCCCGGGGAAACGGCCGACTTTGCGGCAGATCGAAAAGGAAGCCTATATCTGGCAGGAACGGGGGATCGTCACCCTGGAGCTGGCGGAGCGGCACGTGCAGGATCTTCTGGACAGGCGGAAGGAGAGCAGCAGGATCCTGCGCTGCCTGGGGATACGGGACCGGGTCCCTTCTCCCACGGAGGAGAAGTATATTCAGGCCTGGATGGAAATGGGCTTTTCTTCGGAGGCCATAGAGGAGGCCTATGACCGGACCATTCTGAAAAAGAAGAATCTGGTCTGGCCGTACATGAACCGAATCCTGGAAAGCTGGCATAAGCAGGGGTTCCATGAGCTGGAGGCGATCCTGAAAAACGACCCCCGTGAGCGGGGAAGTACCCGGAGGAAAAAGACGGGGGAGGGCGCCTCTTCCGGTCCGGCTGCGGAGGAATACCGGCGCATGCAGCGCTATTTGGAGAAGATGAACGGAGGCGGCGGCAATGGCGCTTGACGGAAGAATCCTGCGCCGGGCGATGGACCGACTGGAGGAGGACCGGCGCAATCGGGAAACCCATACGGCTGAGCTGCGGCAGCAGCTCTATGCCAGGGATCCTTTTCTGGCCGGGCTGGATACCCAGATCCGGAGCGCCGCGGCGGAGATCCTGGATGTTGCCCTGCGCAGGGGAGAGGATCCGGTGGCCGCGATGGAACAGCTGCAGGAGCAGAACCTGCATATGCAGGAGGAACGAAGGTCGCGCATCCTTCGGCTGGGCTATCCGGAAAACTGCCTCGATGATCTGCCCGTCTGCCCGCGCTGCGGAGACCGGGGCTATGTGGGCCGTGAACCATGCGATTGTCTCATGCGTCTGTATCGGGAGGAGCAGCGCCGGGAGCTTTCCAAGCTGCTGGACCTGCAGGGAGAGAGCTTCGCCTCCTTCCAGCTGAAATACTACGACGATATGAAGGATCCGGATACCGGGATCAGCCCGCGGCAGCATATGCACCTGGTCCTGATGGCCTGCCGGCGGTATGCGGAGACCTTTGACGGCAAGGGTTCGAACCTCTTCCTCAGCGGAGGCCCGGGACTGGGCAAGACCTTTCTCTCCGCCTGCATCGCATCAGCGGTTTCGGAGAAGGGCTGGTCTGTGGTCTATGAGACGGCGGTAAACCTGTGCGCCCGCTATGAGGCGATTCGCTTTTCGAATCGGGGAGATCCGGAGGAGGCGGAACAGGATGTCCGGCGGTATCTCCAATGTGATCTGCTGATCCTGGACGATCTGGGCATGGAGCGGGAGAATGCATTCACCGTGAGCGTGATCTATGAGGTGATCAATGCCCGCCTGCGCAGCGGAAAGAGCACGGTCATCTCTTCGAATCTGTCCGTGGAGGAGGTTTCCTCGCGGTATAATGCGCAGATCGCCTCCCGTCTGGCCGGGGAATATGAGAATCTGAAATTCTACGGCAGAGACATCCGAAGGCTGAAAAAGGAAGAATAACGGAAAGCAGCAAGCAGGGCGCGGCCGATCCGGCCGCGCCCTCAGCGTGTCGACAAAGTCTTGTCGCCCCGCTGAAGCAAGTTTTTCGAACAGGAAATACGGTAGAAATTGTTCGAAAAACTTCTGATTGAACGCGAAAGACACCCCTCCTGGGTTTCTTTCGCGCTATCTTCCTTCCCGTTTTCGTTCCATTTTCGGGTTTGTCTACAGTCTGAGGGCGCGGCCGATCCGGCCGCGCCCTGCCTTCGTTCAATCTGTTCCCACCGGGCGGAAACGGGCGTTTTCCGAGAAGTGCTCGTACACGTTCCTTACCCGCTGACGGAGAGCGTTATCCATCAATACATCCGGATTGGCCCGCAGCCATTGGTCCGTATGTGCCTCCAGATCGGAATAGATGAGGCTGTGCACCTCATAGCAGACATAGTTTTCATTCTCCCAGACCCGGTAATCCTCCAGTTCCCGGAAGGAGAGAAGGCGACCGTACAGGAATACATGGGCCTCCTCCGTTGCCGCAGCCTTCTCGTAGAAGAAATAGTAGAATAGCGGCAGATCCCGATAAGTGTCTGCATAATCCCGCAGGGGCAGCATCACCGAGAGGATTTGGGCGTTTTCCCCCTCAGCGGCCAGAAGGCGAAAATCCCAGTCGACCGGATGGACATGCAGGCCGGTCAACACCCGTTGGGGCTCGGCGGTAAAGCCCGGATCAAATACCGCGTCCTCTGCCGGGTCCTCCAGCACCAGAGCGGGGGAGACGGAGGAGACCACCCTTTCCTCAAGCCCGTCCAGCAGCTCCCGGACCTGTTGGATATATGCTCCGTTCTGTGAATCCCTCCAGGCCAAACCGCCGTTCCCCTCAAAATACCAGGCCAGCTCTTCCTCCGGACCCCGTCCTTCTTCCGAAGGCGCGATTTGGACAACATCCGGCTCGGAAATCGAAGCGGTCTGAGGAGCGGGCGAAACGGGCAGAGAAAAGTTCACCGAGCAGGTCCAATCCTGTCCAAACAGGAAGCTCCCGTTGGTCAGGACGAAAAAGTACCAGTCCCGGATGGGCTCCTCCAGGAGGGCTACGTCATAGGCTTGGGACAGGTCAATGGTCATGATTCCCCGGGAATGGGGGGCATAATCCGTACCTGTCATCTGAACATCGCCGGTTTGCCGCACCGCCTCCCCGGTGGACCAGCGCAGCAGCTTCAGCTGCGGCTGGAACCGCAAAGCTTTATCGGAACGGTTTTCCACGGTGATGTTGACCACGCCGTTCCCGGCATAAGCTGCCGTCAGGGCAAGGTCGTCTCCGTCAAGAGCGGTGAATTCCCGGTAGGCATACACCGTCGCGGAAAGACAAAGAAGCAATGCAGCGATAAGGAGCGCCATGCGGATGACGGGATGTGCCGCTTGGCGGCGGGGCAGGATCACCCCTGTGCGAGCTTCGAAGATATCCTGAATATTCCGCAGGTTTTCCGGTTGGTATGCGTTCATGCTATTCCTCCGTTTCATGGATCATAAGGCTGCGCAGTTTTTCTTTGGTGCGGTACTGACGATTTTTCTCCTGCTTCACCGGCAGCCCCAGGGCCGCGGCGATTTCCCGCGGCTTTTGCTCGC
>CAMVBX010000160.1 GCA_947165825.1 uncultured Clostridia bacterium | reverse complement strand
GTGGAAAAGAGCATCTCTCCCACCGTGGTGCGCCAGGTCATCAGCGAGGAGACCTCCAAGAAGGTCTGCGAGATCCTGGAAAGCGTGGTGGGCGCTCCCGGCGGAACAGGCAAGAACGCCAGCGTTGCGGGCTATAAGGTCGCCGGAAAAACGGCCACTTCCGAGAAGGTCGGCCAGGCTTCAGATGAATACATGGTCTCCTTCGTGGGCTTTGCCCCGGCGGACGATCCCAAGGTCGCGGTGCTGGTGATCCTGGATAATCCGGATCCCGCTTCGGGCATCTATATCAGCGGCGGCGCCATGGCCGCCCCGGCGGTGGGAAATATCCTGGCGGATATCCTGCCCTATATAGGCGTGCAGGAGAACAGCGGAAGCGCGGCGGTGAACGCCGTTGTCCCCAACGTGAAATCCCGCAGCCTGGCGGACGCCACGCGGAAACTGGAGGACTCCGGCTTCCGGGTGAAGGTGGTGGGCGACGGGGATACCGTTTCCGACCAGGCCCCCGTTCCCGGCCTGCGCATCACGCTGGGCAGCGAGGTGATCCTCTATGCCGGGGAAAGCAAGCCGACAAACATGGTCACGGTGCCGAACATGGTCGGAAAAAGCTATCGGGCCGCCGTGCAGTACTTCGAGGCCTTCGGCCTGTTTGTGCGGACTTCGGGCGTACCCCCGACGGATTCCAAGTACATCGAGGTCCAGCGGCAGAGTCTGGAGCCCGGACTGCAGGTGTCCTTCGGTACGGTGATCGAAGTGGGCCTGATCGATAATGATACTTCCAACATGGAGACACGAGGATGAAACTGAAAGACGTGCTGCAGGATATCCCGGTACAGGAGCTTCGCGCTTCCCCGGAGCTGGAGATCACCGACGTCTGCTATGACAGCCGGAAGGTCAGCCCCGGCGCCTTGTTCGTGGCGGTGCGTGGCTATGAGACGGACGGACATCAATACATTTCTTCCGCCCTGGAGCGAGGCGCGGCTGCGGTGGTGTGCGAAGAGATCCCGGAGGGGAAGGGCGCCTTCGTCCGGGTGGGAAACAGCCGAAAAGCCCTGGGGCTTCTGGCGGCGAATCTGCTGGAGCGGCCTGCGGAAAAGCTGAAGATCGTGGGCGTTACGGGAACCAACGGAAAGACGACAACCACCCATCTGATCCACAGCATCCTGGAGACCTGCACCGGCGCGCCGGTGGGACTCATCGGCACCAACCGGAACATCACCGGAAAAGGCGAATACGACGCCGTGAACACCACGCCGGAGTCCCGGGATCTTCAGGGACTGTTCCGGGAGATGGTGGATTCGGGCTGCCGATATGGGGTGATGGAGGTTTCCTCTCATGCCCTGAGCCTGGACCGGGTGGAGGGTGTGCCCTTCCCGGTGGGGTGCTTTACGAACCTCAGCCAGGATCACCTGGATTTTTACGGAACGATGGAGGCCTATCTGGAAGCAAAGCTCCTCCTGTTTGACCGCTGCGGCGTGGCCGCCGTCAATCTGGACGATCCCGCCGCCCCCCGCGTGCTGGAAAGGGCGGGGGACAGAGCTTTGACCTATGGCCTGCGTCCGGAGGCGGAACTCCGGGCGGAGGATATCCGCCTTCTGCCGGATCGGGTAGAATTTACCGCCGTACGGGGCGGCCTGCGGGTGCCGGCCCTGCTCCATATCCCGGGCAGGTTCTCCGTATATAATGCCCTGGCTGCCCTGGCCTGCTGCCTGGGCCTGGGCCTGGACCTGGAACGGGCGGCTGCTGCGCTGAGCGCCTGCAAGCCGGTGAAAGGCCGCATGGAGGTGGTCCCTACGGGGCGGGATTATACCGTGCTGATCGACTATGCCGTTACCCCGGATGCCCTGGACAATATGATCCGCACCGTGCGGGATACCGCAGCGGGCAGGGTGGGAGTCCTGTTCGGCTGCGGCGGAGATCGGGACCGGAGCAAACGACCCAAGATGGGCAGAGTGGTGGCGGAGCTCGCAGACTACGTGATCGTCACCTCGGATAATCCCCGCACAGAGGACCCGGAAGCCATTATCGCGGATATCCTTCCCGGACTGGATGGACTGGATACCCCGCGGGTGGTGATCCCGGACCGGCGGGAGGCCATCCGCTGGGGCCTGGAGCATGCGCAGCCCGGAGATACCCTGGTACTCACGGGCAAAGGCCATGAGACCTATCAGATCGTCGGAAAAACCAAGTATCACATGGATGAACGGGAGATCATTGCCGAAGTCCTGGGCGGCTGATTTCCTGTACAGGAGAGGAACGACCAATGGAGCTGACACGAACGCTTGCCGCCTTCGGCATTTCCCTGGCAGTGACCGCAGCGGTGGGATATCGGCTGATCCCTTTCCTTCGGAAAGCCAAGGCCGGACAGAGTATCAAGCGAGACGGACCTGTCTGGCATATGAGCAAGGAAGGAACCCCCACCATGGGCGGCCTTATGTTTATCGCGGGAATGCTGGCTGCAGTGCTCATCGCCGGTATCCGTGAGATGCTGGCGGGGGATTGGTCGGCGCCGGCCATGCTGTTTTTTGCCCTGGTGCAGGGGGCCATCGGGTTCACCGACGACCTGGAAAAGATCCGCAGGCATGGCAACCAGGGACTCACCGGTTGGCAGAAATCCCTGCTGCAGCTGGTGGTGGCGGTGGCCTTTGTGCTGCTTCTCCGCTACATCGGCTATCTGAGCCCCAACCTGTATATCCCCTTCGCCGATACCGTTATCCCTCTGCCGGAACCGGTTTACGTCGCGTTCTGCGCCTTTGTCATCCTGGGTACGGTGAACGCGGTGAATCTGACGGACGGGGTGGACGGTCTGGTGACCGGCGTCACTCTGCCGGTGGCCCTGTGCTTTGCCGCTTTGGCGATCACCTGGAAAATGGAGCCCCAGGCCATATTTGCCTCCGCGCTTACGGCGGGGCTGATCGGCTTCCTGATCTATAACCGCCACCCGGCAAAGGTGTTCATGGGAGATACGGGCTCCCTGTTCCTGGGGGGAGCGGTTTGCGCCCTGGCTTTTGCCATGGATATGCCCCTGGCTCTGATCCCGCTGGGGATCGTGTACATCGCCGAGGCGATGAGCGATATTCTGCAGGTGGGCTACTTCAAACTCACCCATGGCAAACGGATCTTCAAAATGGCGCCCATTCATCATCATTTCGAAAAATGCGGCTGGAGCGAGTGGAAGGTCTTTGGCGTCTTCTCCTCGGTTTCCCTGGCCTTTGCTCTCCTTACGTGGCTCTGCCTGCGGGGGAGATACGGACTCTGATTTCCCGGGAAAGGTAGGACGGACCAATGGCGGAATTCACTGAGTTTCCCCTTGATTTTCCCCAGGCGGAAGCGCCGAAACAGCCGGAAACCACGGAAAAGCCGGAAAAAGGGCGGCAAAGAAGAGCGCGGGAAGGCGCCGAGCTGAACAGAGGCCGGATCGACCTGACCTTCCTTCTGCTGACCCTGCTGCTTTTGGGCGTGGGGATGGTGATGATGCTGTCCGCCAGCTATGTGAGCGCCTATTACGACACGGTAGGGCCGGATTCGCCCGGCCAGCCCCTGTATTATTTCCGGAGACAGGTGATCATGGCCATCCTGGGCCTTGCCCTGATGGTGATCCTGTCCAAACTGCCCTACGGCCTGCTGCGGTGGCCGCTGCTGCCCTATATCGCTCTGGCGGCGGCATTCGGCCTGCTGGTCCTGGTTACGGTGATCGGCAAAGCCTCCCACGGCGCTGTGCGCTGGGTGCAGATCGCAGGTATCCGATTCCAGCCTTCGGAGCTGCTGAAGGCGGCCCTGGTGTTTTTCTTTGCGGAATGGGGGAGCCGGCATGCGGATAAGATGGGTACGTTCCGATACGGAGCGGCCCCCCATCTGATCATCATGGCGTTCTTTGCCGTTCTGCTCATGCTCCAGCCCCACCTTTCCGCTACCATGATCGTAGTGGGCATCACCCTGATCATGATGTGGGCATCGGGTACCCGCTGGTACTACGTCATCGGATGCATCGTCCTCATGTGGCTCCTGTATCTCTTCGTCATGGCGAATCGGCAGTGGCTGCTGGAAGATCTGAAGATCGAAAAACTCTCCTATATCTTTGCCCGGATCGATGCCTGGCAGGATCCCACAAGCGTGGGACGGGACGACGGCTGGCAGATCCTCCAATCCCTGTATGCCATCGGCTCCGGAGGCCTGCTGGGCCTTGGCCTGGGACAGAGCCGCCAGAAGTACCTGTATCTGCCCGAAGAGCATAACGACTATATCTTTTCCATCGTCTGCGAGGAGCTGGGCTTTATCGGCGCGGTGCTGATCCTGCTCCTGTTCGCGGTGCTGATCATCCGGGGCTACTGGCTGGCCATGCACTGCCGGAACCGGTTTGACGCGCTGCTGATCACCGGCTTTACCTCCCTCCTGTTCCTGCAGGTGTTTCTGAACATCGCCGTGGTGACGAATTTCCTCCCTTCCACCGGGATCTCCCTGCCGTTTTTCAGCTATGGCGGAACCGCGCTGATCATGCAGCTGGGCGAGGTGGGCCTGATCCTTCTGGCCTCCCGGGGCATACCGGATAAATAAGGGGGAAGCTATGCGATTCGTATTTACCTGCGGGGGTACCGGGGGACACATCAATCCCGCAGTGGCAGCCGCCCAGCGGCTGAAAGCGCTGATGCCGGACGCAGAGATCCTCTTCCTGGGTACGGCGGACAATATGGAGATGGATCTGGTCCCACGGGAGGGCTTTCCCATCCGGGCGATCCCCGCGGGGAATCTGCATCGCAGTCTCAGCCCTCGGGAGTTGGTCCATAACCTCCGCTCCGGCG
>CAMVBX010000159.1 GCA_947165825.1 uncultured Clostridia bacterium | reverse complement strand
GCTTGCCGCCTGGTACTCGAAGGGCAGGGACAGCGAAAATGTACCTGTGGACTATACACAGGTGCGCTGGGTGCGCAAACCGGCGGGCGCCAGACCCGGAATGGTGATCTATACGAACTACAGGACTTTGTTTATCACACCGGAACGGTCTGCAGTGGAGAGACTGCAGAGAAAAGGCTGAGGACAGAGAATGCCCGGGACGGAAGCTGGCCGTCCCGGGCTGACTCATTCTGCCCAGAGCTTTCGGATACTTTTGCTGCGTCCGGCGCAGGCGTCCATGGCTGCGCTGAGCATAGCGGCTGCATCTCGACGGGTCATGGAAAGCTCTGCCTGAAAACCGTTGGGGCAGATCTCACAGGCGGTGAGATTGCCAACCGCTCTGGCAGCCCAAACGGGCACATTTTCCGTTGCGGCGGTACCGGTCGAGTCGGTGATCAGAAGAAAGTTGTTCAGCATAACGGCAGCTTCCGCAGCGGTGATGGTCCGCTCCGGGTCGAAAACGATGCGGCCGCTGTCGCCGGCGCTGCCTTGTACCACACCGCACATGAGCGCTGCGGAGACGTAAGGCTTGAGCCAAAGGGCGATTCCTTCGTCGTCATAGAAACCGGTGCGGGTGACGCCTTCCAGCGGCTGCATACCGGTCAAGGAGGCGCACATGGTCAGAAACTCGCCTCGTGTAACCGGCTGATCGGGGGAGAAGCACCAGGAACTGCCGACCCGCTCACCGATAAAAACCTCCGCTTCAGCGAGACGAAGGGCGGCATAGGCCAGCGGATCCCCTTCCAGATCCGCGTAACAAATCTTCCCGGAGCTCTTTTCAATGCGCACAGTGACCCGTGCTTCGGCGGATACGTTGCCGAAGGAATCTGCGGCGGCATAGGTGAAACTGTCCTTGCCTTTTTTCCTGGGATCGGGGGTGTAAACGAAATTTGCCCCATCCAGAAGTACTGTTCCCTTTTTGGGTTCGGAGCAAAGACAGAAAGTCAATCTGTCTCCTTCCGGGTCCACGGCCTGCAGCGTGCCGCCCACGGAGGTTTCCCGATAGGTTTGCAGTTCCAGGTTTTCGGCGATTGGCGCGAGGTTTGCTGCCTCCGCTTCTGTGGTTACGCTGATGGTCTCCACCTCAACTGCGCTGACCGTACCAACCGTCAGGAGCAGGCAGAGAAGACAGGCCACGATGGATCTGAGCTTCATAGAAAACGCCTCCCGTAAGAATATCATCGCTGGTATTCTTTGCGGAATGGCAAAATTTATGAGCAGAGAATCTGCTTTTTTGCAAATTCTCTGCTCCGTGTATCCGGCCCGGGATGCGGACAGTTTACCGCGGACAGGCGGTTTCCTTATTTTTTGAGCAGTTTTTCCACGTCCTCGTATACGGCGCTCCGCACGTCATCGGCAGCGATCACATACAGGACGTAATTGCCGTATACCTTTACCTCGGCACTGTCCAGCTTGGGCTTTTCTTCCGGCATGTATTCCTTCATCCAGGTATCTCTGCGGAGTTTCAGATATCCTTCGATGGCATCCTTGACGTCGGAGACTTTGCCGTTCTCCGGAGCGCGGAATACCCCGTATTCATCGATGTTGACGCCCTTGGCATTGAGCTTTACGACGTATCCGCCGAAACTGTTGGGGTCAAGATGCATCGCCCCGGAGATATATCCGGAATTCATTTCCGCCAGTTCGCTGCCGCCCATGCGGGCGTCAATGAGCGCGGTAAAGCGGTTCATGGGTACGTCGTCCCGGTATTTGGCGCCGCAGGCGCAAAGGCAGAGCAAAAGGCTCAGAAGCAGAAACGCGGCAATCAGATGTTTGATTTTCATTATCATTCCTCCGTATCGGGATATCCGTGGGTCCGGATGTAATTCAGGACGGCCTGGAAACCAGACTCGTTCAAATGCAGTCCGTCGCCATTCTGGTATGAATCGATCATATAATCATTCTCGCCGATGAGAACGGTGTAGGTGTTCAGGAATTTCACTCCGGTCGCCTCTGCAACGGACAGGATCCAGGTATTGGCTTCGCAGATCTTTTTGTTATTGATGTCCTTCTGGTACTCATAATTGGAAGCGATGGGGAAGATGGATTGGAGAATGATCTGCGTTTCCGGACTGATCTCCTGGATGGAGGTCACCAGATCCGTGTATTCGCTGATGAAATAGTCCTTATCCATGAAGGATATGCCGTTTACGCCAAGGGTGATGATCATGCGCTGTGGTTTTTTCCGTTCCACGGCAGCGCGGATGCTGATTTCTGCTTCGTCGTCCGGATACCAGATATCCACAAAGCCCTGGTAGGAGAGCGTCAGCGTGCCATTGGAGGGCGTCCAGACCTGCTTGGTCTTTTTCCCGTCTGTCAGAACGGCGTAGGCCTTCAGACCGTAAGTGGTGGAGTCACCCAGAAAAGTGATGCTGTCGATATACTCCTGCCCCATGTCTCCCGTGCCTCGGAGCAAGGCGGGGGAGTGCGTGTCGATCTGCGCATATTCGCTGTTGGCGCTGGGGGTGGGGTCGGGGATGGGATCGAAGCTGATTTCCGGGGAGGGATCCGCTGTCGCTTCGGCGGTTGCCTCGGGTGCATCTGTCGGATCCGGCTCCATACTGGGTATTGCCGTGGGTGTCGATGTCGGGGCCGGCACATCGGAGGCGGTCGGCGGCGTTTCCGGCTGTTCTGACGTCTGAGGGAGGGATGGATCTGCCGACGGGGAATCGGCGGGTTTTGCGCAGGCGGTTAAGCAGAACAGAACAGCCAATGACAGAAGCAAGCAGGTGATGATGCGTTTCATGGGTGGGTTTCTCCTTTGTTCCGGCGGCACAGGTTTCCAGTATAGAGTCGTTCGTGTCACAGTATAGCACCCCGGTGTAGGCATGGCAAGGGGAAAGCGTTTCACTTTTCCGGCGGTATCGGCCCGGAAGGATCCCAGGGGAGCAGGAATTCCGGTATCCCTTCCGCTGCGCTTCCCAGGATAAGCGGCTGGAAGAATAGGACAAGACCGCTTTCCGCAGCGTAGAAGTCATGGATCGAGTAAAGCTGCCCGGCCTGCTCCGCCATCAGAGGATCATAAAGGCAGTATCCTGAGCGAAGCCGTTCAAGCGCCTCGGAACGGAGCCGATCCCGGATCTGACGGCGGAGTCCGGCAGCCTTCGGAAAGAACGCCTGCAGGGAGAAGGGAACCCAGGAAGAACGGGACCAGACCTGCCCGAAACGGGCAGCGGGCATGGTGTGCTTATCCTGCCTGGTCAGTTCGAGGGTCAGACTCAGCAACGCAGGCGTGACCAGCCGAATCCGATAGGTCAGGCTGAGTTTCAGCGGCTGTTCCGGATTCGGGAGCATCGGCAGCAGCTTCTCGGCGCAGAATCCGCTGAGCCGACGGAAGAGTCTGCCGTAATAGGCGTTCAGTAAGCTCGACTCCCTGCACATCGGAAGTTCAGCATCCAGATTCAGAATCGTCGCTCCGTCTCTCTGATAACTGCGGCAGAGTTTTCGCGTCGAGAGGCAATCGTCGGTTCCAGCGGCAGGAGAATGCATCGCCATCTGTCCTCCATTTGGCTATTTATGGAGAAGTATATATCCGAATCGGTCCGAATATGCCGTATGCGCAAGGTTTTTGCTTTCTGTATGCGCAAGGTTTTTGCTTTCATCCTTTACATAAACAAATTTTTGTGATAAACTTAATAACATGAAATATCGAAATAAAACGATAAAACACTGCATGGAGGATAGAACATGAAGAAGAGCAACCGTCGGATCCCGGATTCTGATATGTACAAGGCGATCCTTACGCTGAAGACGGAGGAAGAGTGCAAAGCATTTTTTACCGATCTCTGCAGCATAACGGAACTGATGGCGATGGAACAGCGGTATGAGGTGGCTAAGCTTCTGAACGAAGGGCTGATCTATAACATCATTATGGAGCGGTCCGGCACCAGCAGCGCCATCATCAGCCGGGTGAACCGGTCCCTCCAGTACGGCGCCGGAGGTTACCAGATCGCTTTTTCCCGGCTTTATGGAGAGAAGGATGCGAAGAACGGAGAGAACGGGGAAGGGGAGCCGAAGGATTGAGTTCATATGTTTCCCTGGCCGGCTTCTATGACCGTGTCATGCCGGAGGAGGACTACCGTTTATGGGCGGATTGCTGCGATGATTTATTCCGCCCTCGGGGAATCGGAACAGTCCTGGATCTGGCCTGCGGGACCGGAAGGGTTTCCTGGCTTCTGGCGGAACGGGGATATGAAGTCATCGGGGTCGATCTGTCCTGTGACATGCTGGCGATCGCCGCTGCCCGGGAAACGGAGCAAGCCGTCAGGTTCCGCCCGCTGTTCCTGAATCAAGCGCTGCAGGAGTTGGACCTCTATGGGACGGTTCAGGCGGCTATATGTTCGATGGACGGTTTGAATTATCTGCCGGAGCAGGAACTGAAGGAAGCCCTGCGCCGGATTCGCCTGTTTCTGGAACCGGGCGGTATTCTGTTGTTTGACTTGAACACCCCCGGAAAGTTCAAAAAGATGGACGGCGAAGTTTATACGGAGGAGACGGACGACGCTTTCTGCGTATGGCGTGCGGAGCTGGAGGAGGATGGGAAAAGCTGCGTGTTCGGGATGGATATTTTCCTCCGGGAAGGTAAACACTGGCGCAGGGAAAAGGAAGAGCACGTCGAATATGTTTATTCTGAGGAGAAGATCTGCGGCATGCTGGAGGAGGCAGGTTTTCCCCGGCCAAAGGTATTCTGCGGTCTGCCGCTGCGTCCGGCTGCAGGCACAGAGGACCGTCTGTTCTTCCTATCGGGCGGGCAAGACCGTGATTAAGAAAAAAACCGCGGAAAATCAGAAAAACGCCTTGACTTTTC
>CAMVBX010000158.1 GCA_947165825.1 uncultured Clostridia bacterium | reverse complement strand
GAGCAGCACCGGGCGTGGGTGTACTGTACATAGGGGCCAGTCTCTCCGTCAAAATTCAGGGCCTGCTCCCAGTCGATCTCATAGCGGAACCGGGGCGTCCCGTCCTCGTCCTGATACGGCGACTTCCTGCAGGGATAATCGATATCCTTGATCCGGTTGCTGCTCAGGGTGGAATAAACCACAGCGCCCACGCCGATCTGCCGGGCAATCTCATCCTTATTCTCCAGGCCCGGGGATTTTTCCTCGATGATGCTTCTGGCCTTAGCGATGGCCTGGTTCAGCAGCTCGTCCAGATATACGATGACCCCGTCCCGGGTGGACAACGCCTCCCCGCCCAGGCTCACCATGCCGAAAGCCACATGGACGCAGTCCTTTGCCCAGGAATAGCCCATCTTTTCCAGCACGCGGAACACCTGCCGGAAATGCAGCTCCTGCTGGTAGGCCACCACGTACAGGCACCTGTCAAAATGATAGGTATCCTGCCGGTACTTCGCCGCCGCCAGATCTCTGGTGGCATAGAGGGTGGCTCCGTCCTTTTTCAGGATCAGGCAGGGGGGCATTTTATCCTCGCTCAGATCCACCACCCAGGCGCCCTCGCTCTGGGTCAGCAGGTTCTTTTCCCGCAGGGCGTCGATCACCGGCTGCATCTTGTCATTATAGAAGCTCTCGCCGGCATAGCTGTCGAACCGCACCCCCAGGATATCATACACCCGCATGACTTCCTTCAGCGTGACATCCTTGAACCAGTGGAAAATTTCCAGCGCTTCCGGATCCCCGTCCTCGATCTTCTTAAACCAGGCGCGGGCCTCGTCCTCCAGCTCCGGATGCTCCTTCGCCTCCACCCCGAAGCGGACGTACAGGCGGGTCATTTCGTCCACGCCGATTCGCTCCACGGTTTCCCGGTCTCCCCAGTGCTTGTAGGCACAGAGCATCTTACCGAACTGGGTTCCCCAGTCGCCCAGATGATTGATGCCCACCGTCCTGTATCCCAGGAAATCATAGATGCGCTTCAGGCTGTTGCCCAGCACGGTGGTGGACAGATGCCCGATATGAAAGCGCTTGGCAATATTGATGGAGGAATAGTCCAGGCAGACCGTCTTTCCCTCACCCTCGTCGGAGGATCCGAAGCGCTCCCCTTCCCGGAGGATCTGCTCCATCGTCTCCCGGACAAAGTTTTCCCGGTTCAGGAAGAAGTTCATATATCCGTTCACCGGCTCGGCCTTCGCAGTTTCCGGATGCGCCCATCCGGCGCACAGGCTTTCAGCGATTTTGGGCGGCGCCATCCGAAGCGCTTTCGCCAGCCGGAAGCAGGGAAAAGCATAATCCCCCATGGCCGGATCCGGCGGCACCGCCAGCAGTCCCCGCAGCTCCTCCGCGGTGGGCAGCCCCTCCGCCTCGGGCCAGAGAGAGGTCATGGTTTCCCTTGTCAGGTTTGCGATCCGGGTGATCATATCCATCGGTTCATCAGTTCCTTTCGCGTTTCTGGGACTTATCTTATCATATTCCCCGCAAAAAAACCACTCTTGTGTTTCGCTTTGTGAAAAAGTATAATACCTCCGTCCCGGTGGACAGACTCCTGAAAGGAATTTGGAAGAATGAAAAAACTGTGCGCGCTGCTGCTGGCCCTGCTTCTGCTTGGATCCCTCGCTCCTGCTTCCGCGGAGGAAACGGATCCCCTTTCCCTCTTCTCCATTCGCAACGGTCGGAGGGACGAGAAAAAGGTCGCCCTGACGGTGGATGATTCCTTTGCCCTGGACTGGACCTGGGAAATCCGGGATCTCTTTCATGAATACGGGATCGTGGGCACCTTCTTCCCCGTGGGCGTCCAGGTGCATCCGGAGGACCGGGCGGAGTGGCAGAAGATTCTGGACTACGGCAACGAGATCGGTTCCCACAACATGGGGCACTATAAGATGGGCGGCTCCAACCCCTGGGATATCATCCGGGCGCTGGGCCGCTTTCAGGAGACGCTGGACGCTGCGCTGGGATATCATTATCAGGTCAATTCCTTCCGTCCCCCCTTCGGGAATACCTCGAACGAGCAGGGGAACGGCAACCCCTTCCGCCACGCCGTGGAGCTTTTCGGCTATGAGCATGTGGTTCTCTGGGAGGTATCCCAGACGGATCCGGACCAGGCCTATCACAAGACCAAGAACGGCAGCATTCTCCTCTACCACGCCCGGAAAAAGGATTTTGACTGCCTCAAGGAGCTGATTCCGCGCCTTCAGGCCGACGGATATGAGTTCGTCACCATCAGCCAGCTGTGCGGTTTCGGCGAAAACGAGATCAGCTCCGAACCCTATGTCTACCGCAAGGAAGATTATGAGAACAAGTAAACCGCTGCGAAGCTTCCCCGGGGCGGAATACCCTAGGCTTGCGCATGGAAGAAAGCAATCATCATCTCGAAAGGTTCAAATACAAACATGGATCAGAAAGCATCCCTCCGGGGCAGTCTTTACCTGCTCCTGGGCTCCGTGATCTGGGGCTTTGCCTTTGCAGCCCAACGGGCCGGCATGGATTCCATGCAGCCCCTCTCCTTCAACGGCATCCGCAACCTCATGGCGGGCCTTTGCCTGATTCCCGTCTGCGCCTTCGCCGAAAAAAGAAGTCCTTCCCTCCGGCCCGCTTCTGCCGGGCAGAAAGCCCTCCAGCGGCGGGGCGGTTTGCTCTGCGGCGTTTTCCTTTTTCTGGCCTCCTCGCTGCAGCAGGCCGGTCTGGTGGAGACGACCGCCGGCAAAGCCGGCTTTATCACCGCCCTCTACGTGGTGCTGGTTCCCGTTTTCGCCTGGCTGATTTTCCGCAAGAATCCGGGAAAATGGATCTGGCTGAGCGTGCTGGCCGCCCTGGCGGGGCTGTTCCTGCTCTGCGTGCCGGCGGGCGAAAGCTTCTCCCTTTCCCGGGGGGATCTGCTGGTGCTGGGATGCGCCTTCTGCTTTGTCGGTCAGATTCTCTGCATTGATTATTTCTCTCCCCGGGTCAGTCCTGTCCGCCTCAGCCGGGATCAGTTCCTGGTCTGCGGTCTGCTGGGAACGGTCTGCTCCCTCTTTACCGAAACGATTACCTGGGAGGGCATCCGGCAGGCTTTGCCCGCCCTGCTCTATGCCGGCATCCTGTCCGGGGCCGTCGGCTACACCCTGCAGATTCTTGGCCAGCGGCTGGTGGATCCGGCCGTCGCCTCCCTGCTGATGTGCATGGAATCGGTGTTCTCCGTCCTGGGCGGCGCCCTGGTGCTGGGCGAGGCCCTCTCCTCCCGGGAGCTTTTCGGCTGCCTGATCATGTTTACGGCGGTCATCCTGGCCCAGCTTTCCCCCCTGCTGAAACGGAAAGCGCCCGTCCACGCCTGAGGGTCCGCGCCTTTCTGAACCGGATCCTGCCTGTCCTGTTTTATCCCCTGCGCGGCATTCGGACCGCGGACCCGGAAGCCCGGGCCGGCATTTTCCCGGATTCCGCTGACTGCAGAAGTCAAAAAAGGCACAAAAAAATCATTTCCTATGGTAAAAAAGAATTGACGCACGAAAAGCAGGCTGATAGAATAAAACCATCTGGAATTGCATTGTTGTTTCGAGGAGATGGTATTATGTCAAAGCGTCTGTTTTCTCTTTTGCTGGTCTCCGTGCTTCTGTGGGCCGTCTGCCTGCCGGCCCTGGCTGCCGGAAACATGCAGCAGGGCTCCATGTACGTGAATACCGCCAACGGCAAGGCCCTGCGCTTCCGTTCCTCTAAAAGCACCTCCGCGGATAATATTCTGGCGGAGATCCCCTACGGCACCAAGGTCTACGTCTCCTCCTGGGACGGGACCTGGGCCCGCGTCCGCTATAACAGCGCCATGGGCTATGTGGTCAAGAAGCATCTGTCCATCGCCCGGCCGGAGCCCTACGAGAAGGTAGAGCAGGAGCGGGCCGCGGAGGCCGCCATCAAGAAGCAGGAAAGGGAAATCAAGGCCGCCAATAAAAAACTGGATCAGACCAGAGTGAAAAATGTGACCCCCTATGACGTCACCGTCCGCAGCGGCGTCAGCGAGCTGGCCATTTCCCTGTACCGGAAGCCGGATCTGACCTCCGATATTCTGACCTCCTACGAGGAAGGGACCCGCCTGGAGGTCACCGCCCAGAACAAAGACTGGGCGCTGGTCTATCACGGCGGAACCGAGCGCACCGGCTACATCCTCCTGGAGGATCTGGAGCCGGATATCGTGGAGGAGGAACTGCTGGAGGATGACGAGCTTCCCGCCGAAGAAAGCGAGACCGGCGAAGAGGCGGAGTCCCTCGAAGAAGGCAGTGCGCCAGCGGACGAAGCATCCCTCCCCGAGGAGGAATAAGTCAAAAAAGGAGGGCTCGCCGTGCGTACGCAGAGGCCCGCGCTGACCATTCTCTTTCCGGATCAGGAGCATGTGGAATATCGCTCCATGTCGGATGAAACCGTTCACGATCTGGGGCTGGATACCCTCTGCCAGAAGGTAGCATCCGACCCGAAGGAGCAGTCGGCCATTCTGCAGGTGCTCCGCAGTCTGACGCCGGAGCCCCGGGTGGCCAGGTACCGGGCCGAAGTGTTTGACGATCTTTTTCGGCATCCCCAGCTTCGGGAAAAGCTGCTGTCCCTGCTGGACCACGTGAAGTTTCTGAACGACTTCGGCGCCACCCGCCGCTCCTCGGAGGAAGGAATCGGCGTCTGGGATCTGATTCACCGTCTGGACGAGCTGCGGGATTACATCGCTACGGTGGAAGCCATGGAGGACTGCCTGCAGGATCCGGACCTGCAGTCCCAGGGGCTGCGGGAGCTGCGCCAGGGCATCCACACCATCTGGGAGGACAGCGGCTTTGACGGGCTGAAAAAGGACATTGCCTCCCTCCAAGCCACCACCGACAGCGTAAAGAGCGTCACCATCGGTCTGAACCTGAACGAGCGGTTCGAGCCGATCCAGGCGGGCCTGGTTTCCGTCAACAGCAAGCCCTTTACCCGCTCCGGCCTGCTGC
>CAMVBX010000157.1 GCA_947165825.1 uncultured Clostridia bacterium | reverse complement strand
AGGCTCTTGGAGCAGGCGGTGAGGGGGCAGATGCCGCCGGTGATGTTCAGGTAGCATTCGCCGCACTGGTCGCACTTGTACTCCAGGGGCGTCACGCCCTGGAAGCCGGGCAGCGGATAGGTATCGCAGCCGGCGAAGACCTTCTTGGGCTCCAGATAATCGGCGACGGTCTGCACGCCCACGCCGCAGGAGAACACCAGGACCATATCCGCGGCGTCGATCTCTGCCTTGTGCATATCCAGGCGGAGCTTCAGGTTCTCCGGATTGCAGATGTAATCGGTGGTGAGGATGCCGGTGACCTTCCCGGTCTCCGCCATTTCCTTCTGGAGGGCCTTGGCCTCCTCCTCGGGGAAGCTCACTTCCTTGCAGCCGTGGCAGTTGATGATAAAGACCTTGCCGGTAACCAGAGCGTCAATGGCCTCTTTCGCTTTGAGTTTGGTGATCAGCATCTTACTTCATCCCCCTTACTGCCGCTTTACCGGCCTTGATCTTGGAAACCAGGGAGATCTTGGAGGAGCAGATGTATTCGCAGCACCGGCACTCGATGCAGTCCATCACGTTCTTATCCTTCATTCCCTGCCAGTTCTCTTCATCGGCAAACTTCTGGAAGTACAGCGGGCTCAGCTCCATGGGGCAGACGTCGGCGCAGCGGCCGCACTTGATGCAGGCCACGGCTTCGGTTTTGTCCGTATCGATGGCGATGATGCCGTTGGAAGCCTTGATGATGGGAACGTTCACGTCGGTGACCGGGGTGCCCATCATGGGGCCGCCCATCTTCAGGGTGACGTTATCGCCCACCACGCCGCCGCAGTAATCGATGAGTTCCTTCACGCTGGTACCGATCTTCACGATGAAGTTGCCGGGCTTCTTCATGCGCTCGCCGGTGACGGTGACCACACGCTCCACCAGGGGCATTCCCTTCTGGATGGCGTCGGAGATGGCCTTCACGGTGCTGATGTTGCTGACGATGGCGCCCACGTCCGCGGGCAGCCCGCCGCTGGGGACCTGACGGCCCATGACGCGCTTGATGAGCATTTTCTCAGCGCCCTGGGGGTATTTGGTCCTGGCGCAGACCACTTCGATATCCGGGATATCGGCGGTCTTTTCGGTGAGGAGCGCCACCGCATCGGGCTTGTTGTCTTCAATGACGATCACGCCCTTGGGGGCATTGACGGCCTTCATCATGGCCTTCAGGCCGAAGACCACGTCGTCCGCGTACTCCAGCAGGACCCGATGGTCCGCCGTGAGCAGGGGTTCGCATTCGCAGCCGTTCAGCAGGATGGCGTCGATGGGCTTGCCGGGCTTCAGCTTCACATAGGCGGGGAAGCCGGCGCCGCCCATGCCCACGATGCCGCTTTCCTTGACGATATCGATGATCTCATCAGGGGTGAGCTCATCCAGGCTCTTATTGGGCTTGATGCTCTCGTCCGGGGTGTTCTTCTTATCGTTCCGGATGACCACGCTCAGCACGTTGCCGCCCTTGGAGGGATGGAGACGGTCCTCCACCGCAACGACGGTGCCGCTGACGCTGGAATGTACGGGAGCGCTGATGAAGCCGGCCTGCTCGCCGATCTTCTGACCCAGCTTCACCGTATCGCCGGCCTTCACCAGGGGATTGGCCGGAGCGCCGGTATGCATGGACAGCGGAATCACGACTTCGTCGGGCTCGGGGAAACGGGCCAGGGGGATATGCTCGCTGAGTTCTTTCCGCTCGGAGGGATGCACGCCGCCGTAGTACCCGGCGAAGCGGCTGTCCCGCACGGAATCCACGTATTCCTTGATGACCTTGAAATTGATCTTGGAATAATCCCGAAGCTGCACGGGCTGCTTCTCGAATTCTTCCGTCCGCCCCTGCTTCTTCAGGCGCTGATAGATCTTCTCCCAGGCGCAATCCTTCTCCGGATCGACTTCGCATTTCCCGTTCTTGGCGCCGCCGCACTGGCCGTTCACCAGGCTCTTGGCACAGTCCACGATGGGGCAGATGCCGCCGGTGACGTTCAGATAGCACTGCGCGCAGGCATCGCAGGCCTTCTTGGTGAGGGCCATGCCATGGTAGCCCCGGTAGTTCAGAGAGTTGGCTGCGGCAACGACAGGGAGCTTGACCTCGTCCGCCATGGTCTGGATGCCCAGGCCGCAGGAGATCACCACCACGTTCTCGGTCCCCTCGGGGATCAGGTCCTTCAGCTTCTTCTCTGTCTGGGTCTTGTTGCAGAGGAAGTCCACCTTCGCCGTACCCGTAACGGTCTTGCCCTGTTCCGCGGCGAATTTCACGAATTCGTCGCATTCCGGCTCATCCACGGATATAAATTCCTTGAAGCACTTGTTACAGGCGATCACGAAGAGCTTGTCCTTGCCCTCCAGCAAGGCGGCCAGTTCCTCGTTCCCCTTCAGCCTGTACTTGGTATAGTTCTCCAATTTCTCACCTTCCTTAACTATTGATCGACAAAACTCAGCTTCATTATTTTTCCGCCCCCGACGCAGAGGAAAAACAACAAATTCTGCACGCAGCGCGTACCAGTAAAGTATAGCATATCCCCGTATGATTATCCAGCATATTTTTGGCTATTTTCCCGCCTCGGCGGGATTTTTCCTGCTTTTTCGGGGGCGGAGATTCATGACGCCGATGGACACCAGCACCAGCAGGATCCCCAGCATCCCCGGAAGCCCCAGCCGGTCCCGATACAGCAGCGTTCCCACTCCGGCTGCCACCACCGTTTCCACGGAAGCGATCACCGGAACCCGGCTGGGCTCCGGGATCTGACCGAGTCCCCGGTAATAGAGAAAATAGGCGCATACTGTGGGAATCAGGGCAAACAGCGCCCCCCACAGGAGGATCCTGCCGCTGAAGCGCACGCCTCCCCGCCAGGGCTGCAGGCGCAGAAGCAGGAAGAGGGCGGCAAACCCGAAGCTGTACAGGGTCATGACCCGGCTGTCCATACGTCTGGCGCCGAAATGTCCGAAGATCGGCGTGAGAGAATAGCAGAACCCGGCGCCCACGCCAACCAGGATCCCGGAAACGGAAAGCGCCTGGGGATCCAGTCTGCCTCCCGTAGCGGTCAGCGCACAGCCCAGGATATTCAGCACGACGGCGATGAGTTTCCGGCCGGTGAAGCTCTCCCGGAAGAGGATCACGGAGAAGATCAGGGTAAACACCGGCGCCGTATAGAGCAGCACCGCCCCCACGGAGACGCCCACCAGCACCACCGCCCGGCTGTACAGCATATTGAACAGACCGTAGCACACAAAACCCTGGGCAGCGCAGAACAGAAGATCTTTCCCGGAGATCCGCAGACTGCCCATTCCCGTTCCCGCGGCGCAGTAAGGCAGGAACAGAAGGAAGGCGAAGGCCATGCGCAGGAAAGCCGTCATCTCCGGGGTGGACCCGCTGGCCTCCAGCTGCTTCACGAAAAGGCCGATGAAACCCCAAAGGACCCCCGCGGCCAGGATAAGCAGATATCCGCCCCGCCCTGCTCTGCTGTTTTCCATCTCTTTTTCTCCTTCCCAGAACAGGAAAACCACGCGCCGAAGCCTCGGCGCGTGGGTGCATTTCGTCTTACGCTCCGATGAGGTGGAGCCTGCCCAGGATATTCATGACCTCGGGCATCACATCCTTCCCCACCATACGGCCCAGGCCGCCCCGGGAAAACGCCCGCTCCCCGAAGGAGCAGACCTCATCCCGACGGACATGGGGAGAGCAGAAGAGAATGGGCACCGGATCCGCGGTATGGGCCTTCAGCTCGCAGGCGGTGGAATGGTCCGCCGTGATCACCAGCAGCACGTCCTCCGGCAGATCCAGGAGCTCCGCGGCGGCGGCGTCGCATTTTTCGATGAAGGCCTTCTTCCCGGCATAATTCCCGTCCTCCGCCAGGGAGTCCGTGGCCTTCACATGGGTGAAAACGAAGTCATAGTCCGCAAGGGCCTTTTTCGCCGCAATGAACTTGGCCTTCACATCGCTGTCCGGCAGGGCCGTGGCTCCGGGTACGGTGATGAGATCCATGCCCAGGAAGGCGCCGATCCCCTTGTACAGGCCGCCGCCGGCGATACAGCAGGCCTTCATTCCGTATTTATCCGCAAATTTCGGCAGAGTGGGATAAATGCCCGCGCCCCGAAGGAGCATGAAGTTTGCCGGGAACTCCCCCGCCGCCCTCCGGGCAGCGTTAGCCGGCATCCGGTCCAGGATCTCGTAGGCCCGGCGCATAAACTGGTTGATGACCTTTGCCGTAAAGGCGGCCTCCGGCGTACCGTCCGCAGGCTTGACTTCCAGCACCGGCAGGCCTTCCGCATGGGGATCCGCATCGGTAATGGCGGCGGAAAGCCCCCTGCCCCGGAAGACCACCCCCGCCCGGTGGGCGGTGCCCGGCTTCACCAGGATCTGCACCCCGTCGATCTCCATCCCGTCCAGAGCGGCGGCAAATTCATCCACCACCCGGATGCGGCCGGCCCGGCGGTCCAGAATATCCCAGTTCTCGTCCACGGTGCCGAAATTGCCCCGGAAGGCGATATCCCCCTCCTGCAGGGTGATCCCCAGACCCGCGACCTCGATGGGTCCTCGGCCGGTATAGTACTTCTCCATGGGATAGCCGAAGATGGCCAGATGGGACACGTCGCTCCCCGGCCGGATCCCCCTTCCCAGGGCATTGGACAGGCCGCAGATGCTCTTTGCGGCAATGGCATCGAAATTGGGCGTGGCGGCAGCCTCCAGAGGGGTCAGATTTCCCAGCTCCGGCACAGGCCGGTCCCCCAGGCCGTCGAACACGAGAAACAACACTTTCTTCGCGGTAGACATAGGCGTATCGTCCTCCGTTTCTTCCGCCGCGGGCGGCGGATATCCTTTCAGCATAGTAACACTGTCCCGGGCTGCCGTCAAGAAAGAGCGGCCCGGATGCCGCTTCCGGAGATTTCCGTCTCCCCATATCCGAAAGAAAAGACAGCTTGCGTCGGGATAAAGGGAACTTTTTCCGGAAGATTCCGTCTGTATGGGCAAGAGCGCATCCCGCATCCCGAGGATGATCCGGATCGACAGATAACATTGGGCCCTTCACT
>CAMVBX010000156.1 GCA_947165825.1 uncultured Clostridia bacterium | reverse complement strand
ATTATCTCGATGTTTTTCGGCTCCTCCCCGCTGATATCCGCTACAATCACCGCCCGGCGCAGCACGCCCACCTGGGGCGCGGCAAGCCCGACGCCGTCCGCGTCTTTCAAGGTTTCCAGCATGTCATTCAGCAGGATATGCAGCCGGGCGTTGAACTCGGTCACCGGGCGGCTCTTCTTTTTCAGGCTGATATCGCCCTTGCGGATGATCTTTCTGAGTCCCATATTCTTTACACCCCGCCCTCAGGCGGTCCTTTCTTTCCGGATTGATCCGATTTTCAGATATCCATGGCATCCACGTCCCCATACAGGGTGAGTCCGCGGTTTTGCCTGTCGCTCCCGTACTGCCGCAGGGCGGCGGAGATCAGCGCCCGCACTTCCCCGGAGGGAACGGCGTTCACGGTGACCCGGTAGCGAAACTGATTGTTCACCCGAAGGATCCCCGCCGGGGCCGGTCCCAGTACCCGCAGATCCGGCAGCTTCTCCCCCGCCCGTTCCAGGGCGTTCTTGAGCTGGGAGGCGCAGCGCAGCGCCTGTTCCTCCTCCCCGCCGGAAACGGTAATGGTGTACAGGGAGCGGATCGGCGGAGCCAGCAGCAGCCGCCGGGCTTCGATCTCCCCTTCATAAAAGCTTTCATAATCCTGCCGGGCCGCGCAGAGGATCACTTCGTTCCGGGGGGTATAGGTCTGGATCAGCGCTCTGCCGGTCTTTTCTCCCCGCCCGGAACGGCCCACCACCTGGGTGATGAGGTTGAAGGTGCGTTCCTGCGCCCGGAAATCCCCGGCATACAGGGACTGATCCGCCAGGATCACCCCCACCAGGGTCACGTTGCCGAAATCCAGCCCCTTGGCCACCATCTGGGTTCCCACCAGGATGGGGACCTTTTTTTCCTCGAATTCCCGCAGGATCACCTCGTGGGTGCGGGAGGCGGAGACCGTGTCCGTATCCATCCGCAGGATCGGGGTCTCCGGGAATACCCGGTGCAGCTCCTCCTCCACCCGCTGGGTGCCCAGGCCGGAAAAGCTCAGCGTTCCTCCGCAGGCGGGACAGGCCCGGTCCTGGGGTTGGGAATAGCCGCAATAATGGCACATCATGCGCCGGTTTGCCATATGGTACGTGAGCTTTGCGCTGCAGCGGGGGCAGGAATACACGTACCCGCAGGCGGGACAGGTCACCAGGCTGCTGGCCCCCCGACGGTTGAGAAAGAGGATGCTCTGTTCCCCCCGCTCCAGATTCCGGCCGATCTCCTGACAAAGGGCCCGGCTCAGGGGGCTGCCGTTTCCCGCCTTCAGTTCCTCCTTCAGGTCCACAATGCGGACCTCCGGAAGGGGCTGGGCATTATACCGGCTCTCCATCCGGACGAGGGTGTATTTTCCCCGCCGGGCTTCGTACATGCTCTCCACAGACGGAGTGGCGGATCCCAACAGCAGGAGGGATTTTGTTTCGGCGCAGCGGTATTTGGCAATGTCCCGGGCATGGTAACGGGGGGCGTTCTGGGATTTATAGCTCCCCTCCTGCTCCTCATCCAGGATCAGCAGACCCAGTCGGCGCAGGGGGGCGAACACCGCGCTGCGGGTACCCACCACCACGTCCACCGCGTCCTTCCGGATGCGTTTCCATTCGTCATACCGCTGGGCAATGCTCAGGGAGCTGTGGAGCACGGCTACCCTGTCCCCGAAATGCTGGTAGAAGGTCGCCATCAGCTGGGGGGTCAGGGCGATCTCGGGAACCAGGACCAGCGCCTGTTTTCTCTGCTCCACGGTCTCCCGGATGAGGCGGATATAGACGGCCGTCTTCCCGCTCCCCGTGACTCCATGGAGAAGGGCGGCGCAGGCTTCCTTCCGCCGGAGCAGCGGCAGCAGCGCGCCGCAGGCCTCCTGCTGACAGGGGTTCAGCTCCGTCATATCCGGCCGCTGGCCGGGATGAAATTCCGGTCTGCGGAATTCCTCCCTGGGGCGGAGTTCGATGAAACCGGCCCGCTCCAGCGCCTTCAGACTCTGCATGGAGGCGCCGGTAAAATAGCAGAGTTCCTTGCCGGAACACTCCCCCATGCCGCTGAGCAGGCGGAGAAGCTCCGATTGCTGGGGCGCCGACCTGCGTTTCCGCTCCGCCGCGGCCAAGGCCTCCTCCGCAGAGACGGTCAGCACGGCGGTGGAGGTAATCTTATCCGAAGCCCGCTGTTTCCGCTCCAGGACGCGGGTCAGGATCCCCGCCTCCTCCAGGGCGTTGGCGGCGGCTGCCGCCTGGCTGCCCAATGCGGACCGGACGGTATGCCAGGAGGCGCGCCCCCCCTGCTCATACAGCAGCTCCACCAGGGTGCGCAGATCCTCCCGTTCCCCTGCGGCGGCGAAATTTTCCTCCCTCTGGCCCGGGTGAAGAAGGGAGCATACCGCTTCCCCCACCAGCCAGACTCCCGCAGGGAGCATGGCTTTCACCGCATCGTAATAGGTGCAGAAGAACCTGGCCTTCATCCACCGGGCAAGACGCAGTTCATCCGGGCTTAGGATGGGGCTTTCGTCCAGCCAGGCATCCATGGGCTTCAGATTGGGATAGCTGCTCTCCTCCTCCAGCGCGAAGACCATGCCCTCCCGACGCCGGTTCCCCCGGGCAAAGGGGATGGAAACCCGCTTGCCCACGGCCGCCTCCCCTTCCAGCGAGGCGGGGATCGCGTAGGCATAGAGCTTATCCATGGCATAGCCGGCCTCATGGATGGCTACGCGGGCGATCACGGTTTATTCCGCTGTCGTTCCCGGATCCCGGGCAACGGCGACATAGTCTCCCTCCGCCAGCTCGTCGATGGCGATGGAAACCGGCTTTTTCTCCAGCTTCACATGCTCCTCGCTGGCATATTCCGCAATTTCCCGGGAACGCTTGGCAATGACGTTCACCAGCATATAGCGGCTTTTTACCCTGCTCAGCAGGGTAGACATGGAAGGATACAGCATCATAACGGTTCATTCTCCCTTCAGCACCGAAAGGTGTGCTTTATTCTTGCATTTCTCCGCCGTCAGGATCGCGGCTGCTTCGGCGGCGGCCTTTTCCTGTACGTCGTTCACGATCAGATAGGTATACATTCCCGCATTTTTGCATTCGCTCCGGCCCTGGGTCAGTCTTCTGCGGATATCCTCCTCCGTATTGGTCCCTCTGGCCCGGAGCCGTCTCTCCAGCTCGGCAAAGCTGGGGGGACAGACGAAGATGCTCACCGCTTCGGGATACTTCCCCATCACCTGCTTCGCGCCCTTGGTCTCGATATCCAGGATCACGTCGAAGCCCTGCTCCAGCTTATCCAGCACCGGCTTCGCCGGGGTGCCGTAATAGTTCCCCACGTACTCCGCCCATTCCAGCAGGCCATCCGTCCGGATCAGCTCCTGAAATTGCTCCCGGGAGACGAAGCGGTAATCCACCCCGTCCTTTTCTCCGGTACGCATGGACCGGGTGGTGGCGGATACGGAGAAATATGCGCCGGGGGACTGGGCCAGCAGCGCCTGCACGATGGTGGTCTTTCCCGCTCCCGAGGGACCGGAGATGATGATGAGCTTGCCCTGCTTCATTCCTCGTCGTCCTCCTCCCGCTCCTGGATCGCGGGGCTGTCGCCTCCGCTCAGGATGCGGCCTGCGATGGTCTCCGTCTGAATGGCGGAGAGGATGATATGTCCGCTGTCCGTAATGATCACCGCCCGGGTGCGCCGCCCATAGGTGGCGTCGATCAGACTGCCGCTGTCCCGGGCGTCCTGCACCATGCGCTTGATGGGGGCAGATTCCGGACTGACGATGGCGATCACCCGTCCGGCAGAAACCATATTCCCATATCCGATGTTGATGAGCTTCATTCTCTGTTCCCCTATTCGATATTCTGGGCCTGCTCCCGGATCTTCTCGATGGTGGATTTCATCTCCACAACGGTTTTGGTAATGTCCAGATCCACGCATTTGGAACCGATGGTGTTGACCTCCCGGTTCAGCTCTTGGATCAGGAAGTCCAGCTTCCGTCCCACGGCGCCGCCGGCGTTCAGCAGATCCCGGAACTGCCGGAAATGGCTGTCCAGCCGGACCAGCTCCTCATCCACCGCCACCTTGTCCGCAAACAGGGCAGCTTCGGTGACGATGCGGCTCTCGTCGATCCCGGCGGTATCCAGGACCTCGTGCATCCGGGCCAGGAGCTTTTCCCGGTATTCCCGCACCGTCTCCGGGCTGCGGGCGGCAACAGCCTGCCGCATGGTCTCCAGCTCCTCCAGCTTGCCCAGCAGATCATTCTTCAGCCGCTCCCCCTCCCGGGCGCGCATGGCGCAGAGGGCGTCCAGCGCCTCCGTCACCACCCGGCTCAGATCCGCCAGAAAGACTTCCTGGTCCAGTTCCTTCTTCTCCAGGATGAAGACGTCGGGGATCCGGCTGTAGGCGGCGGTGCCCATATCGTCCGGAATAAGGAATTTCTCCCCCATCTCCTCCACCGCCTGCTTGTAGGCCCGGAGCAGGGGCTCGTTCAGCCGCACCTGGACGTCATCCTCCTGGGAATTGTCCACCGTGATGAACACGTCCACCTTGCCCCTGCCGACTCTGGACTGAACCAGACTCTTCACCTGCTCCTCGGCAAAGGAGCAGCTGCGGGGCAGCCGCACGGCGCAGTCCAGAAAACGGTTGTTCACGCTTTTCAGTTCCACGTGCAGGGCGGTTTTTCCGCTGAGGCCGTCCCCGCTTCCGTAGCCGGTCATACTGGTAATCATTTCTGCAACTTCCTGTTCAAATGGTATTATTCCCCACGGACGGGAGAGAAAACCGCCGGGTGATCACATATTCCACTGGGCTGCGCTTCTGCCGGAGCTTTCCCAGCAGCACCGCTGCCGCCGCGCCGAGGCAAAGGGCGCCCAGGGCGCAGACAGCGCAGACCGTCTGGCTTCCGCCCGCCGCGGCGCACACCAGCGCCGCCGCCAGCATCAGGGCCAGGGGCAGCACGTAGACCAGGGCTGCCGCACCCAGCACCTTCCCGGTCTCCGAGGTGACGGTCACCGTATCTCCCGCGCGTGCGTCCAGCGGATTCCGGGCACGCACCACCAGCTCCCGGCTCCCCGGAGCGCAGCCGCCGCAATCCTCGCAGCTGTGCCCGCAGGCGGTGCGCATGGCGATCTCCACCCGTGCGAATCCATCCCCGCAGACCTCGCGGATCACGCCGGTGCGGGTCAAGGGACTTCCTCCCCGCCGGTCTCCTGTTCTTCCGCCGGAGGTTCGCCGGACGCTT
>CAMVBX010000155.1 GCA_947165825.1 uncultured Clostridia bacterium | reverse complement strand
ACGCCCCGCGGCGCAGGCACCGGATTGTGCGGCGGATGCGTGGCCCTGTACGGCGGGATTGTGCTGTCCACGGAGAAAATGAACCACGTGCTTGAGGTGGACCGGGAAAACATGACCGCCACGCTGGAGCCCGGCGTGCTGCTGCTGGAGGGGATCCGCCAGGCAAAGCGCATCCTGCGGGAGTTTCGTCCGGATGCGGTCCTGGGTACGGGCGGCTATGTCTGCTGCCCGGTGCTGATCGCCGCCTCCCGCCTGGGGATCCCGACCCTGCTCCATGAGGCCAATGCCCTGCCGGGCCTGACCACCAGACTGCTGGAGAAGCATACGGATCTGCTCATGGTGGCCTTTGAGGAGAGCAAAGCCTATTACCGCCAGCCGGAGAAAGTCATCTGCACGGGGATGCCCGTGCGCAGCGGTTTCCGGGACCGTGACCGGGTTATGGCCCGGCGCAGCCTGGGGATCCCGGAGGATCTGCCCCTGATCCTGTCCTTCGGCGGTTCCCTGGGCGCCGCACGGATGAATGAAGCCCTTGCGGTGATTGCGGCAGAACAGGAAAACCGGCCCCGATTCCGCCTTCTTCATGCCACGGGCGGGGGACAGGAAGGCCTGGAAAGCATGCGCCGCCGCATGGCGGAGCTGGGGGCAAAGGATCCGGTATATACCCGGTTGGAGCCCTATCTTTATGACATGCCCGCTGCCATGGCGGCGGCGGATCTGGTGATCTGCCGGGCAGGGGCCTCCACCCTGGGGGAACTGGCCGCCGCAGGCAGAGCCGCTGTCCTGATCCCGTATCCCTATGCCACAGGGAACCATCAGGAGAAAAACGCCCGGATACCGGAAGGCCGGGGCGCGGCGGTGCTTCTGCGGGACGCGGACTGCACCGCCGGGAATCTGGGGGAGGCGATCCGAAAACTCCTGGAGGATCCCGCCGTCCTTCCGGAGATGGGAAACCGGATGAAAAGCCTGGACCGGGCCGACGCGCTGGATACCATTGTGGATCAGATCCTGCGTCTGACCGCTTAGAACCCTCTCCGGCTTTCCGCATAGGATGACATGAAATCACCGTTGCGGAGGACCGGTCATGAGTACGATCAATGTGGTGGGGGGAAAGCCCCTGTTCGGCGCCTTGCGGGTGCAGGGCGCAAAAAACAGCGCCCTGCCCATCCTTGCCGCCGCCGTATTGGCGGAAGGGGTGAGCGTGATCCGCAATTGTCCTAAGCTCACGGATACGGAAGCCGCCATGCGCATTTTGCGGGAGATCGGCTGCCGGGTATGGCAGGATGAAGATGCGCTGTACGTCGATTCCACAGGACCCATCCATCCGGTAATACCCGGTCGGCTGATGCGGGAAATGCGTTCCAGCGTGATCTTCCTGGGCCCCCTCCTGGCCCGTTGCGGAGAGGCCAGGATGTCCGCGCCGGGAGGCTGCGAGATCGGGGCAAGGCCCATCGACCTGCACCTGAGCGCCCTGCGAAGCCTGGGCGCGGAGATCGACGAGCGGGGCGGCAATCTGGACTGCAGAGCCCCCCGTCTGCGGGGATGCCGGATCGATCTGAGTTTTCCCAGCGTGGGGGCAACGGAGAATGCGCTTCTGGCCGCGTGCCTGGGGGAAGGGGAGACCGTGATCACCAATGCGGCACGGGAGCCGGAGATCCGGGACCTGGAAGCCTTCCTGAATTCCGCCGGAGCGTCGGTGAAAGGCGCGGGCAGCACCGTGATCCGGGTGCGGGGCGCCGAAGCCCTTCATGGCGCGGTCCATCGGATCATGCCGGACCGGATCGCCGCTGCTACATGGCTTGCGGCCTGCGCTGCCGCCGGCGGGGATGTTCGCCTGTATGATACGGAATGGCGGGATTATCGTCCCGTCCTGCGGGTCCTGCAGGAAATGGGCTGCGACCTCCAGACGGGGGAAAACCTGGTGCGGATCCGCAGTATGGGCAGACTGAAGGCGGCGAGACCCGTCGTTACCCGGCCTTATCCGGGATTTCCCACGGATGCGCAGCCGCCGCTGATGGCGGCGGCACTCCGGGCAGAGGGCACCACAGCCTTTCAGGAGACGATCTTTGAAAGCCGGTTTCGCCATATCCCCGACCTTCGGCGAATGGGGGCGGAAATCCGCACCGACGGACGCACCGCCGTGGTTTGGGGCGTGCCGAAGCTGTACGGAGCGGAGGTGTGCGCACCGGATCTGCGGGGAGGTGCGGCCCTGCTCATCGCTGCGCTGGGTGCGGAGGGAGAGAGCCGCATCAGCGGGATAAAGCACCTGGACCGGGGCTACACGGCAATAGAAAACAGCCTGGCGGAGCTGGGCGCGGAGATAGTACGCAAGGAGGACGGAGATGGATAAAGCGTTATCGGCCAGGTACGCGGACACCCGGCGCACCGAAAAAACGGCGAGGATTATCCGATGGATCCTGGCAGTTCTCTGCATCATCGCAGCGCTTTATGGGTTCCTGAAAATAACCGATGTACAGATCAGCGGGAATATGGTATACTCAACGAAAGAGGTGTTGTCTGCATCCGGACTGCGCCTGGGCAGTCCTCTTCTGCTTATCGGAAGGGGAACGGTGAAGCGGGGCATCGAATCCGAACTGCCGGCAGTGGAGAAGGCGGACGTGCGTCTCCATCTGCCCGGGATTGTGGTTATCCGTATCCGGGAGGGAACAGGCGTGGGTTCCCTCCAGATGGGGGACGGCCGCATCCTGCTGCTCAGCTCCAAGGGCAAGGTCGTGGGCGAAACGGAAGATCCCTCCGGCTATATCCGCCTGGTGGGCATGAACCCCGTTTCGGGAGAGGTCGGCCGCCGTCTGGAACTGGAAAAGGTGGATGAAGCCAAGCTGGATTGCCTGACGGAATTGTTGACTCTTTTGGAAGAACACGGTAAAATAGAAGAGGTCAGGGAGCTGGATGTGACCAATCTCACCTCCATTCGAATGAACTATGCAGACCGTTTCCAGGTTCGCCTGGGCGGCGCGGACCACCTGGAGAAAAAGTTCGGTTTCCTGGAGCAGATCCTGGAGGAACTCTCCTACGGGGAGACTGGAATTATCGATCTCACCCGGGAGACGGAGGGACACTACATTCCCCGGTAACGGACAGAAATACGAAACCGTATGGTTGAGAGAAGGATGATGAAGAAATGTCTGAAGTGGTGAACATGAAAGTCGTCGGCGTCGGCGGCGCGGGGAATAACGTGGTGAGCCGGATGCGGTCCTCCGGACTGGATGGCGTCACCTATGTGAACATCAACACCGATCGGGCCACCCTGGTGGCGTCCGCGGCGGATGAGCGGGTGCAGATCGGGGAAAAGCTCACCCATGGCTCCGGAGCTGGATCCAAGCCGGAAGTCGGCCGTATGGCGGCGGAGGAGGACCGGAACAATATCCTCCGCGTATTTGAGCAGACTGACGCCGTCTTCCTCACCGCCGGCATGGGCGGCGGCACGGGAACGGGAGCGATCCCCGTGGTGGCGGATGCTGCCCGGGAACAGGGCGTCCTGACCATCGCCGTGGTCTCCACCCCCTTCAAATGGGAAGGCCAGAGGAAAATGCGCACGGCTCTGGCGGGTATCGAAGCCCTGAAGGAAAAGGTGGATACCCTCTTCGTCATTCCCAATGAAAACATCCGGAAGGTCTCCGACCAGAACGTTACCTTTGCCAATGCGTTTTCCGCTTCCGACGAGGTCCTGAATCGGGCGGTGGGGGGCATTGCCGACCTGCTGCGGAGCACGGGGTTCATCAACCTGGACTTTGCGGACCTGAAGGCGATCCTTCGGCAGTCCGGCCTGGCCCACCTGGGCATCAGCGAGGCCAGCGGCAAGGGCAAGGTGGATGAGGCCGCTGCCGCCGTTATCCACAGTGACCTGACGGAAACCAGCGTCAACGGAGCGCGCCGGGTGATCGTAAATATGACGGTATCCCAGGATCTGGCCATGGAGGACGTGACGGTGCTGATGGAGAAGATCCATGCCGCCGCGCATCCGGAAGCCAATATCATCTTCGGCCTGGGTTACGATGAGACTCTGGTGGATGCCCTGCGCCTCATCGTCATCGCCACGGATTTTGACGGCGAAGGCGGGGAACTCAGAAAGCCCGATGATGCCGCCGGCGCGGCGGCGGAAAAGCAGCGGAATGCCGTCCAGGGGGAGAACAGGGACGGAAAAGCCGACGCCGGGGACAAGGACGAAAAGGACGATATTTGGGAAACCTGGCTGGCGGAATTCTTCAACAAGAAATAAACGGTTCTGCGTCGCCGCAGAGGAGAGTACCTTGGATATCGAATTCACCGAGCGTTCGGAACTGGTGGAATGCGGTAAGCTGTACACCTTCCGGATCCCCATGAAGCCTATACCGGACAACCGGATGCGCACCATCCGGGTCTGGCTGCCGGAGATCTACGACGGTGTACGCCGTTTCCCTGTGCTGTACATGCACGACGGACAGTACGTATTTCCCGAGAACGGACCCATGCGGGGGATGGGCTCCTGGCAGTTTGCCCGGAAGATCAGCGAACTGGAGCCGGAGCTCCAGTGCATCGTCGTTGCCATCGATACCTCCGGCGATCGGGGCAGCGAGCTGCTTCCGCCCTATAAGCGCAATCCCGCCCACAGGATCCCCCGGGATCCGGGCACGCCGGATTACGTAGCCCTGGGCCATCTGTATGCGGACTTCGTGCGGGATACGCTGAAGCCGATCATCGATGAAAGGTTCCTGACCCTGCCGGATGCGGCGCATACCGGCGTCGGCGGATCCTCCATGGGCGGACTGCAGTCCTTTTATATGACCATGAAAGATCCGGACGTCTTCGGACGGTCCCTTGACCTCTCCGCAGGGCTGGATATCCTGGATGAAAGCTGCCTGGAGATGATCGACCATTACGATCCCAAACGGCTGGAGAACGTCCGTTTCTATCTGTATAGTGGAGATCAGGGGATGGACGTAACCATTATGAAGGCCACGATCACCGTCTACCTGAGGATGGCGGAAAAGCTCCGTCTGACAAACCGGCAGATCTGCATGATGATCGACAGCCGGGAGTCCCATTGGGGTACCTCCTGGGGCAAGTATCTGCAGAACGGGCTGCGGTATCTTTTCAGCGAAGACAACGGCGTGGAGGAACCGCCCCGGTTCACGCAGGATCTTCCCCGGGACGAGGCGCACTCCAGCTGATTGACCCGAAATAAAAATATAGCAGAGCCGGCTAAGCTCATAGAGTTCATAACAAAGGGCGGAAAATAACAAAAAGCCGCAGCAGCCAGCAGGCACACAAAAAACGGCCGGA
>CAMVBX010000154.1 GCA_947165825.1 uncultured Clostridia bacterium | reverse complement strand
TCTCGATGCCGTTGAGGCAGGTATCCTTGGTCTTATAGCCCTGGGAGGCCAGGATGATCTCCCCGTTCCGGGCCTTCAGGCGGAAGCGGAACTTGCCGCCCTTATCCTCGAAGATCTCGAACTTGGGATGCTTGACCTTCTCGAAACCCTCAACGGTCTGGTCCTCCACGCCGCCCACGCAGCAGCGGCGGACGCTCTCGATCCCGTCCTTGCAGGAAGACTCGCTCTTGTACTTTTCGCTGGTCCCGATGATCTGCCCGTTGGTGGCCACCAGATTGAAATGGAACCCGGCGTCCGAAGCCTTGATCAAAAACTTGCCCATGGTGTTTCCTCCTTATTGATTTCTCTTTATTCCTGTGTTGAGCCGCTTCAGCGGCGGTCTTCCGGCGGATAATCCGGGATACCGTCCCCATCCAGATCCGGCGGCATACCGGGGCCCGGTCCGCCCGGAGGCGGAACGGCATGTTCCCCGCTTTCCTCCGGCATCGGGCGCACGCCGGAGCCATACAGCTCCCTGCCCCGGATGCCCAGCTCGCTGCGTTTTTTCTCCACCAGATTGGAGAGGAACTTCCGCACCCGGTCACAGTCCCGGATATTCTTCAGCTCCAGCTTGGGGGTAGACTGGTCGCTGCTGGACAAGGTGATGGTCCCCACCCCCAAAAGCTTCTGCCATAGCGTACGGGCGGATTTCACATCCAGCACCCGGTACAGCAGCAGCTCGTTGGTCTCGCTGCGGAAAAGGCCGACCTGAAGATAGAGACGGTCTTCGTCCACCCGGTAACGGGTGAAGGAGACGGGCAGACCCAGGATGCGCTTCCGATCGCTCCAGAGGATGGGCTTTTCCTGAAGCATATCCCGATAAGCATTGTGTTTCGTCATCCGCAGTCCCTTCCTTCCCTGTTATTTGCAGTATATCGCTGATGCGGCGGCCTTGTCAATTGCAATCTGCTCCTCTTCCGCCGCCCGATTGACTTTCCGCAGGGGAGCGAATATAATGGAGAAAATATTACGGTTTCATGTATTTTGAGGAGGTCTTTATGTCCGTCCTGGATGCTTCCGTCCCGGTCTTCCGATTCTTTGAGGAGATCAGCGCGATCCCCCGCCCCTCCCGGGGCGAGGATGCCATAAACGACTATCTGGAGACCTTTGCCGCCGCCCGGGGACTTCCCTGCCAGCGGGATACGGCGAAAAACCTGCTCATCACCAAACCCGGTTCCCCCGGGCGGGAGAACGAACCCCCGATCCTGTTCCAGAGCCATTCGGATATGGTCTATCTGGGCCCTCCCGCGCCGCCGAAGCTGCGGGTGGAGCAGGGCTGGGTCAGCGCCGAGAACAGCACCCTGGGGGCGGACGACGGAGCCGGTACGGCGCTGATGCTGGCTCTGCTGGATGATCCGGAGCTGTCTCATCCTCCCCTGGAGTGTCTCTTCACCGCCGCCGAGGAGGTGGGGATGGAGGGGGTCCTGCATTTGGGCCGGGATATGTTTTCCGCCAGACGCATGGTGAATCTGGACGGCATGGGGGAGACGGAAACCTGTGTCACCTCCAGCGGAGGCCGCCGCATGGTCCTCCATTTTCCCGTGTCCTTTTCCGAGTCCCTTCTCCCCTGCCATATGCTCACCCTGGGCGGTCTCCTGGGCGGCCACTCCGGCGCGGAAATCGGCAGCGGCCGGGCAAACGCCATCCAGATGGGTTTCCGCATCCTGTACCGTCTCCTGGAGCGGGGAGCGGACATCCGCATCATCCGCATCGCAGCGGGCAGCCGGGAAAACGCCATTCCCACGGATTTCCGGGTTCTTTTCGCCTCTTCGGCGCCGGGAAACCTGCTGGAGAACGCCGCCCGCCAGGTGCTGAAGGAGCAGCGGGAGCTGTATCGGGATGAGCCGGATATTGATCTGACCCTGGAGGAAACGGAGCGGGTGAACACCGCCATGATCCCGGAGGACAGCGGCGCCCTCATCAGCATGGGTTATCTGCTTCCCACCGGTCCGATGGTCCCCTCCCCGGAGTCGGGGATCCCTCTGGTCTCCCTGAACCAGGGCGTTCTGGAACAGACGGAGAACGAGGTCCGGTTCCGCATGAGCATCCGCAGCCCCCTGCAGGGGCAGCGGGAGGAGGTCTCCCGCCAGGTGGAAGCCGTGAGCTCCATCTTCGGCGGCTTTCTCACCCTGGAGTCGGATTATCCCGGCTGGCCCTACCGGGCGGATTCCCCCCTGCGGGAGACTCTGCGCCGGGTGCTGGCGGAGCAGGGCAAGGAGCTGAAGGAGCTCTCCCTCCACGTGGGCCTGGAGGCGGGGATCTTCAGCAGTCTCTGCCCGGAGATGGACATCATCACCTACGGCCCCATAGAGGAGGACTGCCATACCCGCCGGGAGCGGATGGACCTGGCCAGCCTGGAGCGCAGCTACGGCGTTCTGGCCCGGCTCCTGGCTTTGATCTGAGCAAAGGAAATAACGATAGAATCGTGCAAGAGGAAAGGAGATACCGCTATGTTCCGCAAGATTCCGTACGTCCCCGCCGAGCTCAAGGTAGTCGACGAGCTGCCCGGCATGTTCGGCCGCCCCGCCACCCCCCTCCGGAATTTCCCCGTCACCCCCCGGGAGAACATGATGGCCCTGTATTATGAGAAGCACCCCTTCTGGATGCCCGTGTCCAACGAGGGAAAGATGATCGGCTCCGCCCTGTACAGCGACAACCTGGGCCGGGGCATGGGTCATGACAACAAGGACAGCTTCGGCATCGAATGGGAGTACATCGCCACCGTGGGCGGTTCCATCGTGCGCCCCGGCGAGCCCCTGCTGAAGGACGTGAACGACTGGAAGGAAGTCATCCATTTCCCGGATATCGACACCTGGGATTGGGCCGGCGAGGCGGAAAAGGTGAAGCTGGACGGCCGCTTCCCCTACCAGATCTCCCTGGTGAACGGCTTCTGGTTCGAGCGGCTCATCAGCTTTATGGACTTTGCCCCCGCCGCCATGGCCCTGGTGGACGAGGACCAGCAGGAGGCGATCCTGGAGCTGTTCCAGGCCACCACAGATTTCGCCTGCAAGGTCGTCGACAAGCTCTGCGAAAACTATCCCATGCTGGACGGCTTCAACATCCATGATGACTGGGGCTCCCAGAAAGCCCCCTTCTTCTCCGACGAGATCGCCTATACCTACTTTGTCCCCTTCATGCGGCAGCTCACCGGCCATATCCACAAGTGGGGCCGCTATGCCACCCTCCATTCCTGCGGCCATGGGGAAGACCGGGTCCAGTGCTTCATCGACGGCGGCTTCGACGAGTGGGATCCCCAGGTGATGAACGATATCCATGCCCTGTACGACCGCTACGGAGACAAGATCGTCTTCGGCGTCTGGCCGGATAAGTTCGATCCGGAACACGCCTCCGAGGAGGAGCAGCGGGAGGCTGCCCGGGCCTTCGTCAAGCAGTTCAACCAGCCCGGCAAGCCCGCCATCCTGGGGCATTACGGCGCCTGGGCCAACACCCCCGTCTTCCTGGAAGAGGTCTACACCTGTTCCCGGAAGCTGTACTGCGAATAAGGGAAACGACGGTTTCTGCCCGTATCCGGCGCTGCCGGATACGGGCAGAATGATTTGTGCGGAATTACCGGAAAATCATTGCATTCCCCGATGGAATAAGATATAATTTATAAACTGGACTTATTTTATAAAGCTTTGAGTTCCCAGAATACTCCGAACATGGGAGGCGATAGAAAGTATGGACGGAATCGACGAGATCCTGAAGGCGGAAAAGGAGGCCGAGCGCATCCTGAAGGAGGCGAAGGAGGCTGCCGCCGCCGCAGAAGGCTCCGCCGAAGGATACCGCATCCGCGCCCTGGAAGCAGCCCGCCGGGAGGGCGAGGAGGAGGCCGCCGCCCTGGTAAAGGCCGGGGAGGAACGGGCCGCCAGAAGGCGGGAGGAACTGCAGGCCGTCGCTGACGTGAAGAACAGCGAACTCAGGGCCAGGGCGGAGGAAAACATGGAAAAAGCCGCCGCCTGGGTCGCGCAGGCACTTTCCGAGGTCTGATATGGCGATCGTAAAAATGAAAAAACTGCGGCTCGCCGCTCTGGGGAGCCAGCAGGAGGACCTGATGTACGAGCTCCAGCGCCTGGGCTGCGTGGAGCTTCGCCCCTGCGAGGCGCCGGAGGGATACCTCACCCCGGATCCCGGCGGAGACCGGGAACAGCGCATCGCCGGACTGCAGGAGCAGCAGAAGCGGGCGGAAGCCGCCTTGAAGCTGCTGAAGCAGTATGCCTATGAAAAATCCGGCCTTTTCCCCGCCCGGGACCGGATCCCGGAAGCGGACTTCTTCGCGGATATCCGGGATGAAGCCCAGCGGGCCTGCGGGAGCATCCTGGAGGCCGCTGCCACCCTGGACCAGCTCCAGGGGGAGATCTACGCCCAGCGTTCCCTGGCTGAGTCCCTGGCCCTGTGGGAGCCCCTGAATCTGCCGCTGGAGATGACGGAGACCCGGCGTACCCGGATCCGCCTGGGCTCCATCCCCCTGACCCGGGGGACGGAGGAACTGGAATCCGCCCTGGCGGAGGTGAGCGGGGAGATCGGCATCGTTCCCGCCGGGGCCGACCGGGACCGGGCAGGGGTCCTGGTGGTCTACGCCCGGGAGCTGGAATCCGCCGTGGAGCCTGTGCTCCGCTCCTTCAGCTTTGAGCGCGCCCCCACCGGCGGGCGCACCGGCACCGCCGGGGAAAACATCGCCGCCGCCAGGAAGGCGGAGGAGGCCGCCCGCCGGGACATGGAGGAGGCCAAAGCCTATCTGAAGGAATGCGGCCGGTACCGCCGCCTCATCCGTCTCTGGTACGACCGTCTCACCCTGGAGCTGGACGCCGCAAAAGCGGACGGGGCGCTGCTCCACACCTCCGCCGCCTTCGCCCTGACCGGGTGGGTGGATGAGCCCAGCGTACCCGCGCTGGAGGAGCTGCTGGGGCAGTACTGCTGCGCCTGGGAGCTGACGGATCCGGAGGAGGGGGACGCTGTCCCCATCAAGCTTCGGAACAACGCCCTCACGGAGCCCCTGAACATGGTCACGGAGATGTACAGTCTGCCGGACTACCGGAACGTGGACCCGAATCCCCTGATCGCGCCGTTCTTCTGCATCTTCTTCGGCATGATGTTCAATGATCTGGGCTACGGCCTGGTGTTCATCATCCTCTCCCTGATCGTACAGAAGAAGTTCCGCCTCACCGGCGGCACAAAGAACATGGTCCGCCTGGTGCTGGAATGCGGCGTCACCACCGCCATCTTCGGCATCATCACCGGCAGCTTCTTCGGGGACGCCATCCCCGTGGTGGCGAAGCTCCTGGGGAAGGAAGTGACCATCCCCTCCCTGCTGAACCCGCTGGCGGATCCCATGACCGTGCTGATCCTGTCCCTGGTCCTGGGGGTCATTCAGATCCTCTTCGGCATGGGGGTCAAGGCGTACATCCTCATCCGGGACGGGAA
>CAMVBX010000153.1 GCA_947165825.1 uncultured Clostridia bacterium | reverse complement strand
GCTGTACGTGGGCGTCGGCGCCAGCCGCGTCCGGGATCTGTTCGACCAGGCCAAGAAGGCGGCCCCTGCCATCATTTTCATCGATGAGATCGACGCCGTCGGCCGTCAGCGCGGCGCGGGCCTGGGCGGCGGCCACGACGAACGGGAGCAGACCCTGAACCAGCTCCTGGTGGAGATGGACGGCTTTGCTACCAACGAGGGTGTCATCGTCATGGCGGCCACCAATCGGCAGGATATCCTGGATAAAGCCCTGCTGCGCCCCGGACGCTTTGACCGGCAGGTGTACGTGGGCCTTCCGGACGTGAAGGGGAGAGAGGCCATCCTGAAGGTCCATTCCAAGGGCAAGCCCCTGGCGGAGGACGTGAATCTGGCCACCATCGCCAAGACCACCGCCGGCTTCACCGGCGCGGATCTGGAAAACCTCCTGAACGAATCCGCCCTCCTGGCCGCCCGTCGGAACAAGCGCTTCATCACCATGGCGGAGGTGGAGGAGGCGATGATCAAGGTCATCGCCGGCCCGGAGAAAAAGAGCCGTGTGGTTTCCGATAAGGAACGCAGGCTCACCGCTTTCCATGAGGCGGGCCACGCCGTGGTGTCCAATGCTTTGGAGCATTCCGATCCTGTGCATCAGATCAGCATCATCCCCCGGGGGATGGCAGGCGGCATGACCATCTACCTGCCCCAGGAGGATAAGAGCTTCAATTCCCAGAGCGAGATGCTGGATGAGATCGTTTCCCTCCTGGGCGGCCGGGTAGCGGAGAAGCTGGTGCTGAACGATATTTCCACCGGCGCCAGCAACGACCTGGATCGGGCCACCGGCATTGCCAAGAGCATGGTCATGCGCTACGGCATGAGCGACTCCCTGGGCCCCGTGGTGTACGACTCCGGCAGCGGAGAGGTTTTCCTGGGCCGGGATTACGGGCATACCAAGAGCTACTCCGAAAAATTCGCCGCAGCCATCGACGAGGAGATCAAGCGCATCATGGAGGAGGGCTACGCGCGCTGCGCCGCTCTTCTGCAGGAAAACATGGATATCCTCCACCTCACCGCCGACTACCTGCTGGAGCACGAGGTGATGGACAGCGAGACCTTCGGCTATGTATGCCGGAACCGGGCGCTGCCTCCCGAGCCGGATGCCGAACCGGAGCAGGAGCCGCCCCAGGATCCCGACGGTACGCCGGACAGCCCCATGACCATACCCGATGGGGAAGAATGGATCGAGCCGGAGGGGGATCCGGAATGGGCCAGACCGCCCAGGCCGGAGGATCAGGGCACTTCGATGCCCCAGTAACAACCGAATCACCGTCGGGCGGGGAGTGATCCCCGCCCGATTCTTTTGCGATTTATGGTTGACAAGTGTTTAACTAAATGCTAGAGTATAGTTAAACGAATGTCTACCATATTTTCGGGAGGGATGACACATGAACGTATCTCTGTCCAATATGGAGTGGAAGCTGATGAACCGGCTCTGGAGCGGGGAACCCATGACGCTGATGCAGCTCACCCGCGCCTTGGAGGAAGAAACGGGGTGGACGAAGCACACCGTGATCACCATGCTCACCCGGCTGGAAAACAAGGGCGCGGTGCGCTGGGAGCAGGCAGGCCGGGCGCGGAAGTACTACCCCGTGATCGACCGGGAGGAGGCCAGACGGGAGGAGACGGCGGGTTTCCTGGACCGGGTATACGGCGGCAGACTGGGCCTCATGATGAGTGCCCTGGTGGACGACCACGCGCTGACAGAGGAGGATATCCGGGAGCTTTCGGAAATCCTGAGGAAGGCGGGGGAGGGAAAATGAAAGATATCCTGATCACTTCCTCCGTGCTGATCCCCGTGATTCTGCTGCTGCGATTCCTTTTCCGCCGATCCGTCTCCCGGCGGGTGCAGTACGCCCTGTGGCTGATGGTGCTGCTGCGGCTGCTGATCCCGGTGAATCTGCCCGCCATGGGGCTGAGCATCCTGACCGCGGCGGAGCCGGTGCGGGATGGCCTCACTGCGGCGGCGAAGCGGCAGGTGTACCTGGAGCCCTATGCCTCCTATCCGGTGGAAGCCTATACCCGGGAGGAGCTGCCGGCTCCCCGGCCCGGTGCGATCCTGACGGAAGGGGAAGGCAGCTACGGCGTTGTGGATGAAGCGGGGGAGAACGTGGTGTTTTACCATCGCCGCGCCTCACAGATCCTGCCGATCCTGCGCCTCGTCTGGTTCTGCGGCATGGGGATCATGGCGCTGCTGTTCCTGGCAGCCAATCTCCGTTTTGCCGGCAAACTCCGGCGCACCCGGGTGTCCCTGGGGGAGGCGGTAAGCCGGTATCCCGTCTATCTCTGCGACGATATCCCCTCTCCCTGCCTCTTCGGATTATGGAAACCGGCCATCTACGTCACCAGCCGGGCGGCGAAGGACCCGGAGACCCTGGGCCACGTGATTGCCCATGAGGAGACCCATGCACGGCACCTGGATCCCCTGTGGTCCCTTCTCCGGAGCCTGTGTCTGGTGATCTGGTGGTTCGATCCCCTGGTATGGCTGGCGGCCCACTTCAGCCGGGTGGACTGCGAGCTGGCCTGCGACGAGGGGGTCCTGTCCCGACTGGATCAACAGGAACGCATTTCCTATGGGGAGACCTTGCTGAAGCTGATCCCTCTGGGCCGGGGCGGGAACCTGATGCTCTCCGCCACCACCATGACGGCGGGGAAGCGGCAGATGAAGGATCGGATCCGGCGCATTGCGGAGCACAGAAAGCCCCTCCTCATCGCCCTGGGGGCGGTGCTGGTACTGGCCCTCATCCTCTGCATCGTGACCTTCACCGGGGCGAAGGGGAGGGAAACGGCGGAGGCGGAACCGTCGGCCGCCCCGAACCCGGTCAGCGGGGAGTACGTGAGTGCCGAGGCCTACCTGGATTCCCTCCGGAGAGAGATGACCCAGGTGACCTGCGTCGCCGCGGACGGCAGCGGGGAGTTGACGGTCCCCGTGCTGGATACCCGGGTGCATCTGGATAAAACCGGGGAGCTTTCCGGCCTGGCGCCGGAGGGCACCCTGGAGCTGTACGGCTATATGCTGGAAGTGAAGCCGGACGCGGAACCCGGCAGCATCGCCATGGTGGGGGGCATGTCTATGGACGAGGACGGCTGGTATGACCTGGAGGGTCAGGGGGGACATTCCCTGGTGATGCTCCGGTATCCCGACGGCAGCATGACGCCCCTCCATGACCGGCCCAACAACGCCGACATGGGTGGACTGTTCTACTATGAGGAGACCCCGGAGGAACTGCTTTACGACTGGTATGTGCGTACCTATCACCTGGACCTGCCCCCCTATACCCTGGACCTGCTTCCCCAGGATGAGGGCGGCAACCATCCCGCCCACCGCCGCGACGGGGATGACTGGAGGATCTATATCCCCATTCAGGCCTGGGATGAGGAAACTGACGGGGCGGGTACGACCCGCTGGGTATCCCAATACCGCACCGGCTCCAGTCTGTCCGTCCGGGAGGCGGCACGGGAGGAACTGACGGCGGAGCGGCCCGTGCTGGAGCCCGGTCAGGCGGTGCGGTACGTGGAGGGGGAGGACGGGCGCCTCTGGTGCGTCTTTACCCAATATACTCCGGAGAACATCACCGATACCCCGGAGATCGACCATGAGCCCCGGCTGCTGGCGGCCATGGCAGCGAGCTTCTCCGTCTCCGGGGGCAGGGAGGCGTTCAGCGGCGCCGGGGAGTCTGAGCCCCGGAAGACCCAGAGCCTGGAAGAGCAGCTCTGCGCCGCGGCGGACCGGATCTTCGGCACTTACGGCCTCCAGGGCTCGGACTTCCAAATCTCCGTGGAAGCCAACGGCCGTCTGGACGAATACACCTACCCGGGCTCCCGGTACAAAGTGCCCAATGTACAGAGCTCCCAGGGCTACCGGATGAAGACGGATTACACCTGGTCCCCGCTTACGGAAAGCGAGGCAGCGGCCCTGCTGACGGACCCCTCCGGCCCGGTCCTGCGCATCCGGACGGAGGAGGCGAGCTTCACCGTTTACGGAGAGGAGAACCTGCTGCTCTGGGTCGAGGGAGACGGGACCGGGCACTGGTTCCGACCGGAGCCCGTCGAGGATAAAACAGCGCCCCTCTATGACTGCTTCCTGGGCTACGCCGGACAGGCGGAGATGACCGAAAAGTTCTATGAACGAATCGCCGTCCCCGGCACGGTCACGGATTTTGAGAAAGTGGCGAGACAGGTATCCGAGCAGTACGCCGCCCTGCTCCTGGACCGGCCCGACTGGTGCCCCTATGCTGCTCCCTACGGAGCAGGGGTGCTCGCTGCGGAGCTGTTCGACGCCTACTATGGGGAGGACTTTCCCAATTTCTGCTTCGTCATGCGTCTGGCTCTGGACGTGGACGAGAAGAACGAGGGCTGGTTCCAGGCCGGTCCGGGCCTGGGCGCCGCCCTGGAGGAGGGACCGTACGCGGGCTGGCGTCCCTGGTGGAGCGAAACCACGGTGGGGCTGGTGGACGGGACCTGGCGGCTCCTGGCCATGGGCTCCGGCGGAGCTACGGTCTGGCTGCCCTACGGTCTGGGCTGGGACTTCCCGGATGAACGCCTGAGCACGGAGCAGCTCCTGGACCTGTACTTTCTCACATCCGGCAATACCCGTGACTGGCGGCTCATGCGGGCCATGGCCCAAAAGCCCGCGGAGGAGCTCCGGGAGGAAATGGACAAGCTCCCCGAGGACCGGAGACAGGAGCTTCTTCGGAGCATGGAGGCCTACAACGAGAACACCGCCGATTGGCGCGACGATTGGTACGGTTTCTTCGATCCGGATGCTTACGGGCTCCGGTAGGAGGCTCCCGGCGTCTGGTCGGAGGCGTTGTCCGCGTTTCCGGAGGAGGCGAGCCTGCTGCGGCAGATGGTCGATCTCGCAGGAGAGGGCAGTATCCCGTAAATATGCTGACGTCGGCACGCTTTTGCGCCGGGCTTGTACGAAGCCCGGCGCTGTGTTATATTGGTTTATCGCTTCAGCATTGCGACAGGATATGTGACGACGAGGTGCAAGATGAAAACGTTTTGGTTGAAGTCCGTGAAGATTTCGGGTTTGCTCCTGATCCTGCTCCTGACCCTCTGCGCCTGCGGGAAGAAAGAGGCGGCGCAGGAGCCGGAGGCTTCGCCCATGACGAGCCTGTCCTTTTCCACAAAGGATATCGACGGGAGCAAGGTCACAGGAAAAAGCCTCTTCGGCGGGGCGAAGGTCACCATGATCAACCTCTGGGCCACCTGGTGCTCCCCCTGCGTCCGGGAGCTGCCAGAGCTGGAGGAGCTGTATATGGAGTACCGGGACCGGGGCGTGGAGCTGGTGGGGATCCTCCTGGACGGCACCACGGATTCCGCCATCGAAAGCGCGAAGACGCTCATGATCAAGGCGGGGATCACCTATCCCGTCCTGCGGCCCAGCGAGGATATGGGGGAGCTGCTCAACGTGCAGTATATCCCCACCACCCTGTTTGTGGATGCCGAG
>CAMVBX010000152.1 GCA_947165825.1 uncultured Clostridia bacterium | reverse complement strand
CTGCCTGAACGGGCTGAGCTGCCTGAACGGGCTGAGCTGCCTGAACGGGCCGGGCCGGTTGGACCGGCTGTGCAGGATAGGCAGGCCTGGCTTCCGGCGCCGGCGCGGCAGCGGGAACTGCGGGAATATCTGCGGGGTCCGGCGCCTTGGCGCCGCATTCGGTGCAGAAGATGGCCCCATCGGGAATCTCCGCTCCGCAGACCGTACAGAATCTGGTCATGATTAGAACCTCCTTTATGGGATAACGGCTTTCCTTTGTTTCTGTCTTCAGCATATCACGATTTTTCTTCCGGTGCAACGAAAATGCGCGATGCCGCCCGTTCCTTCCCGCCCGGGGCCGCGGCGGAAAAAGCCTTGCAATCCGGGGGACAAAGTGGTATACTCCCTCAAAATGGCGTTGAATGGGAAAATAGCGGAGACCGGGATCTCAGAGAAGGGCGCATTAGCTGCGAGCGCCCCGGCCCAAGGACCGCTTGGTTCGCCCGGGAGCTGCGGCGTAATGGCCGACGGTCAGGCCCCGTCATCGGCCTGGGGGAAAACGCTGTTCTTCCCCGCTGAGTGCGTCTTCCGGCCGGGCCGGAGGCGAATATGGGTGGTAACGCGGAGCCTTCCGTCCCATAGCTTTGGGATGGAAGGCCTTTGTTTATCGAATACGCCGCTCCTCTGGGGGCGGCTTACAGGAGGCAGAAGATGAAGAACAAGCTGGAAGAGATCCGGGCCCAGTCCCTGGCCGCCATTGCGGAGGCCCTGGATCCGAGCGCCCTGGATGCGGTGCGGGTGCAGTACCTGGGGAAAAAGGGTTCCCTCAGCGCCGTGCTGAAGCAGCTGGGCAGCGTCAGTCCCGAGGAGCGTCCCGTTCTCGGTCAGCTGGCCAACGAAGTGCGGGCCAGGATCGAAGCCGCGCTCAACGAGCGGGGAAAAGCCCTGCAGGATGCCCTGCTGGAGCGGAGGCTGCGGGAGGAGACCCTGGACGTGACCATCCCCGGCAAGGCCGTGGAGACCGGAGCGAAGCATCCCCTGCAGATCGTATGGGATGAGTGCGTGGATATCTTCGTGGGCATGGGCTTCCAGGTGGCCGAAGGGCCGGAGGTGGAGCTCAGCACCTATGATTTCGATAAGCTGAATATCCCCGAGGGACATACCGTCCGGGAATGGACCGATACCTTCTATATCACAGAGGACGAAAAGGTCCATCTCCGCTGCCAGACCAGCCCGGTCCAGGTTCGCGTCATGGAGCAGCAGAAGCCCCCCATCCGCATCATCTCCCCCGGCCGGGTCTACCGGAAGGATGAGATCGACGCCACCCATTCCCCCATGTTCCACCAACTGGAAGGCCTGGTGGTGGACAAGGGCATCACCATGGGGGATCTGAAGGGCTGCCTGGACGTGATGCTGAAGCGGCTCTACGGTCCCGAGACGGTCACCCGTTTCCGTCCCCATCACTTCCCCTTCACGGAGCCCAGCTGCGAGGTGGATATCCAGTGCTTCGAGTGCCACGGCGCAGGCTGCCGGGTCTGCAAGGGCGAGGGCTGGATCGAGGTCCTGGGCGCCGGGATGGTGCATCCCAAGGTCCTGTCCGGCTGCGGCATCGATCCGGAGGAATACAGCGGCTTCGCCTTCGGCGCCGGTCTGGAGCGCCTGGTGATGCGGCGCTTCAGCATCAGCGACCTGCGGCTCCTGTTTGAGAACGATGTGCGCTTCCTGCGGCAGTTCAGCTGACGGGTACCGGAACGGAAAGGAGAAGCGGAAATGAAACTATCCAGAAACTGGCTTGATGAATTCACCCAGGTGGGTGTTTCCGATAAGGAATTCTGCGACCGCATGACCATGTCCGGCTCCAAGGTGGAGACCCTGGACGTGCTGGGGGAGGACGTTAACGGCGTGGTCGTCGGCAAGGTGACGGAGATCACCCGTCATCCCGACAGCGACCATCTCTGGATCTGCCAGGTGGACGTGGGCCGGGCTGAACCCGTGCAGATCGTCACCGGCGCCCAGAACGTGCATCAGGGGGACCTGGTCCCCGCCGCCCTGGATGGGGCCGAACTGCCCGGGGGCCTGCACATCAAAAGCGGAGTTCTCCGAGGCGCCGCCTCAGAAGGCATGCTCTGCTCCCTGGGGGAGCTGGGGCTGACGGTGAACGACTATCCCTATGCCATTGCGGACGGGATCTTCATCCTGCAGGAGCCCTGCGCCGTCGGCCAGGATATCCGGGAGGTGGTGGGTCTGCGGGACAGTGTGGTGGATTTCGAGATCACCAACAACCGACCGGACTGCCTCAGCGTCCGGGGCCTGGCCCGGGAGGCCGCCGCCACCTTCGGCACCCCGCTGAAGCTGCCGGAACCCAAGGTGACGGGCAGCGGAGACAACATTCTCAACTATCTGGACGTGGATATTCTTGAACCGGACCTGTGCCCCCGCTATACCGCCCGGGTGGTGAAGAACGTGCGCATCGCCCCCTCGCCGGAATGGCTGCGCCGCAGACTCCGGGCCAGCGGCATCCGGCCCATCAACAATATCGTGGATATCACGAACTACGTCATGGTGGAATACGGCCAGCCCATGCACTCCTTCGACTACCGCTGCATCAGCGGCAGCCATATCCTGGTGCGCCGGGCCAGGGAGGGCGAGCAGATGGCCACCCTGGACGGCAGTCCCCGGGCGCTGAAGCCGGATATGCTCGTCATCGCCGATGAAAACAAGGCCATCGGTCTGGCCGGGGTCATGGGCGGCGAAAACAGCGAGATCACCGGGGACACCACCTCCGTCGTCTTCGAATCCGCCAACTTCAACGGCACTTCCATCCGCCGCACCGCCATTGCCCTGGGCATGCGCACGGACGCCTCCTCCCGCTTCGAAAAGGGGCTGGATCCGCTGGGCACCCTCCCGGCGGTTGAGCGGGCCTGCGAGCTGGTGGAGCTGCTGGACGCCGGCGACGTGGTGGACGGCGTGATCGACGTGGTGGCGAAGGACAGCGCCCCCCGTCGGCTGAAGTTGGAGCCGGAGAAGGTCAACCGTCTGCTGGGCATCGAAGTCAGCCCGGACTACATGCGCAAGGTGCTGGAGACGCTGGGCTTTACCTTCGACGGGGATACCATGACCATCCCCTCCTGGCGGGGCGACGTGGAGCACTACAGCGATATCGCCGAGGAGGTCGCCCGGTTCTACGGCTATGACCGGATCCCCGCCACCGCCTTCCGGGGCGTCATCACTCAGGGCGGCCTCACGGAAAAGCAGGCCCTGGAGCAGTCGGCTCGCCGCCTCTGCCGGGACCTGGGTTTCCACGAGATCCTCACCTATTCCTTCATCGGCCAGTCGGACAACGACCTGAGCGGCATGCCCGCGGATCACCCCCTGCGGGATTCCTTCCGCATTCTGAACCCCCTGGGGGAGGACAGCGCCATCATGCGCACCACCCTGCTGAGCACCATGCTGAAAAGTCTTGCCCTGAACAACAACCGGCGGAACAAAGACGTGAAGCTCTTCGACCTGGGGAAGGTCTACCTGAAGGACGAAGCTTCCCCCCTGGCCCGGGAGGTGCGGCATCTGGCCCTGGGCGCCTATGGCGAGGGGGGCGAGTTCTACGCCATGAAGGGCGGGATCGAAGCCCTGCTGCGGCTCCTGCGCATCCGGGATACGGAGTTCCGGGCCTGTTCGGATCACTATGCCTTCCACCCCGGCCGCTGCGCGAAAATCTATACCGCGGACGGGAAGGAGCTGGGCATTTTCGGAGAGATCCATCCCAACGTCCGGGCAGATTACGGCATCACCGACCCTCTCTGCGCGGCGGAGCTGGATTTCGACGCCCTCTTCGCCTGCCGCGGAGAGGATCCCCAGTACGTTCCCCTGCCCCGCTTCCCTGCGGTGCTCCGGGATCTGGCCGTCGTCTGCAATGAAGAGATCACCGTCTACCAACTGGAAAAATGCATCCGGGAAGCCGGCGGCAGCCTGTTGAAGGCCGTGGACTTCTTTGACGTGTACCGGGGTCTGCCCATCGCTCCCGGGAAAAAGAGCGTGGCCTTCTCCCTCAGCTTCCGGGGCGAGGATCGGAGCCTGAAGGACGGGGACATCGAGCCCCATATGAACGCCATTCTGTCGGCGCTGGAGTCTCAGCTGGGGGCAAAACTCCGCTGACCTTCCGCATCGAGTCAAAAATCCTTTACAGGAACGGATAAAGCGGGTATAATGAGATAATTGGAGGAGGGATACCATGGATCAGTTCACGCGGAAGTTCGGGATCGTAGACAAACGAACGGAAACGAAGGAGATCATCACCTCTGTGTACAATGCCCTTCTGGTCAAGGGATACAATCCCATCAACCAGATCGTGGGCTATATCATCACCGAGGACCCCACCTATATCACCAATTATAAAAATGCCCGCACCCTGATCAGCCGGCTGGACCGGGACGAGCTTCTGCAGGAGCTGGTCCGGAGTTATCTGGAAGGCTGAATCCCCGTGTTCTTCGGATGCCTTGCGGCCTCTCCGGAGGCCGCAGGGATTGTTTGCCTTGACAGAGCCGGCGATCCTGTATAGAATTGGTGTTACCCCATTTCGCCTGGAGGCGGATATCTCCACAGGGAGGAAATCATGGCAGCTGCAAAAAAACTCATGTATAAGGGCCTGCCCCTGCGCAGGAAGGACAATCTCATCTACTACGGGAACATGTCCGATAAGTACATCGTCATGCTTCAGGTCCTGGATACCGAGCCGGTGCAGGATCTGGCGCTGGCGAAGCGGGTCTCCGTGCAGCTCCAGCTCACCGATCCGGATATCCGGTCACGGGACCGGGTGGTGAAGAAGGGCGAGAAGGAAGGGCTGTATAATGCCCTGGACCTGGGCGCCGTCTGGCTGGAGAGAGCCCGTACCAACGGCTGAACCCGTGCTGCCGGAGGGTGCGTCCCGCCGGCCGATCACACAGGAGAAAAAACATGCGAAGATCATCCATACGCATTCTGGCCATGGGGCTGGCGCTTGCCCTGCTTCTGGCCATCCCCGTCCTGGGTCTGCAGGAGGGGGAAGCGGAAGTCACCGCCACCGTTCTGAATTTCCGGGATGCGCCCAGCACCGACGGGAACATCATCGGCCAGGCCCCGAAGGGCGCGACCGTCAATATTCTGGAAGTGCTGGACGGCTGGTGCAAGGTGGAATATCAGGGCAAGACCGGCTACATGTGCTCGGATTATCTCTTGTCTCCGGAGCCCGTCGAACAGCCGGAAGAGCCTGCCGAACAGCCGGAAGAGCCTGCCGAGCAGCCGGAGGAACCCGCCGAACAGCCGGAAGAGCCTGCCGAGCAGCCGGAGGAACCTGCCGAGCAGGCGCAGGAACCTGCTGAGCAGCCGGAGCCCGAGCCTGAACCCGAGGCGAAACCGGCGGAAGACGGAGAAGTCCTGGGCATGGGCACCCTCACCGGGGATTGCGTCCGTTTCCGCACCGGCCCCTCTCTCCAGGACAGCGTCACCCGGTATCTGTACCGCGTGAACCGGGTGCAGGTGCTGGGACAGGAAGGGGATTGGTACCGGGTCCTTCTGGA
>CAMVBX010000151.1 GCA_947165825.1 uncultured Clostridia bacterium | reverse complement strand
ACGAAACGGATGCGCTCGGGCACACGTGCCACTTCCTTCCTCACGAATGGACAGCATTATATGATCTCCGGCGGGAAATTGCAATCCCCGGAGAGGCAATTCCCCTCGGTTGCAGACACGGGGGAAATCTGATATAAAAGGAAAGGTCATATGGACCAAGGAGGACCTGAAAATGAAAAGCAAGCTGAAAGCGCTGCTCAGCGCCATCGAACCCCTGGATGACCGGGCGATGGAAGAGGCCCGGAAACGGCAGGCAGAGCTGGCGAAGCCCCCCGGCAGCCTGGGCAGATTGGAGGATATCTCCATCCGCCTGGCGGGGATCACGGGGCAGCTGCACAATACGGTGGAGAAGCGGAGGATCATTGTCCTCTGCGCGGATAACGGCGTGGCGGAGGAGGGAGTCGCCTCCGCGCCGCAGACCGTCACCGCCGCCCAGGCGGTGAATATGACCCGGCGCCTCACCGGGATGTCCACCCTGGCCAAGCATTTCGGGGACGATGTGCAGGTGGTGGATATGGGCATCGCCTGTCCCTACGTCTGCCCCGGCATCCTGAACCGCAGCCTGGGGAAGGGGACGAAGAATCTGTACCGTGAGCCTGCCATGACCCGGGAACAGGCCCTGAAAGCCATTCTTACCGGAGCGGAGCTGGCCGCAGCGGCCAGGGCGGAAGGCATACAGGTCGTTGGCGTCGGGGAGATGGGGATCGGCAATACCACCACCTCCGCCGCCGTGCTCGCCGCCCTCACGGGACTCACCGTGGAGCAGGTGACCGGCCGGGGCGGCGGGATCACGGACGAGAGCTTCCGGAAGAAAAAGCAGGTGATCGCCCATGCCCTGGAGCTTCACCGTCCGGACCGGAACGACCCGGTGGACGTGCTGGGCAAGGTGGGCGGCTTTGACCTGGCCGCCATGTGCGGCGTGTTCCTGGGCGCCGCGGCCAATCGGCTTCCCGTGGTGGCGGACGGCTTTATCTCCATTGTGGCCGCCCTGTGCGCGGGACGGCTTTGTCCCGCGGCGGCGGAGTATATTTTCCCCAGCCACGCATCCTACGAAATCGGGTATACCGCGGCGGCGAAGGAGCTGGGCCTGGAGCCCTGGCTGCTGCTGAATATGCGACTGGGAGAGGGGAGCGGGTGCCCCCTGGCCTTCCAGGTGATGGACGCGGCCTGCGCGATCATGAACGAGATGGCCACCTTTGCGGAGGCCAGCATCAATGACGATTACCTGGAGGAGATCCGGGCGGGGGAGAGCTTTAAGGTATGACGATCTTCCTTTCCGGCGGCTGCAAGAACGGCAAGTCCACCCTTGCCCAGCATGCCGCAAAAAAGCTGGCGGGGGACGGCCCCCTGTACTATATCGCCACCATGATCCCCCATGATGAGGAGGACCGCGCCCGTATCCGCCGTCACCTGGCGGAGCGGGAGGGATGGGGGTTCGAGACCCTGGAGCTGGGAAGCAACATCTCCTCCTGCCTGGAGACGACGGAGGGAAGGGGAAGCTATCTGCTGGACAGCGTTACGGCGCTTCTGGCCAACGAGATGTTCGGCGCGGACGGCAGCTTCAATCCCACCTCCCCGGCGCGGGTGGCGGAGGACCTGGTGAACTTCGCCCGGTATGCGGAGAACGTGGTCTTCGTCAGCGATTACCTGTATGGGGACGCGGGGCGGTACGACGAATGGACGGAAGCCTACCGCAGGGGGCTGGCCTACGTGGATCGGGCCCTGGCCCGCACCTGCGATACGGTGGCGGAGATCGTCTCCGGGACACGGAATCTGTATAAGGGGGAACTGCCGGTATGAAACGCACGATCCCCTTTTTTATGGCCTGGGGCATGTTCTGCGCCATCCCCTGCCCGTACCCCCGCTGGGATAACGGGAAAAGACCAGCCATGCTGGCCTGCTTCCCCCTGATCGGACTGCTCATCGGCGGGATCTGGACCCTGCTGGCCTGGATCGTCGGTCTGCTGGGGGGACTGGGCCTTTTCGGACCCCTCCTCCTGGCTTTCCTGCCGTATCTGCTGAACGGCTTTATCCATCTGGACGGATTCATGGATTGCTGCGATGCCATCCTGTCCCGACGGGATCTGCCGGAACGGCAGCGGATCCTGAAGGACAGCCACGTGGGCTCCTTCGCGGTGATCTGCGTAGCCATGCTCCTCATCGGTTCCTTTGCCCTGATGGCGACGGCGGATCTTTCCGGCGCAAGGGTCCTGCTCCTGCTGCTTCTGCCCGTGGCCTCCCGGTGCCCCTCCGCCCTGGCGGTGATGACGCTGGAGCCCATGGGGACAAGCGGGTATGCCGGGGATTTCCGCAAGGGCGTCTTGCCGGTGCATAAGGCGGTCGTCTGCGGTCTGCTGGTGCCGGCCCTGGCCCTGCCCCTTATCCTGTGGGGGCTCTCCGGCCTGTGCTCCGCCGCGGCGGCGGCCGGTGCGGCGCTGTGCATCCTGCACGGCAGAAAGCAGCTGGGCGGCATGTCCGGAGACATCTCCGGCCTGGCGGTGACGGTGGGGGAATTCTGCGGCCTGCTGGTGCTGGCCCTGGTTTGAAAAGGAGAGGATAAGCATGGATCTGATCATCGGCGGCGCGTATCAGGGCAAGCTCACCTATGCCCGGGAGAAATACGGCCTGAAGGATAAGGATATTTACACCTGCACGGAGGACGGCGAGCTGGATCCCGGCTGCCGCTGCGTCCGGCATCTGGAGGAATACGTGCTGGGCTGTCTCCGCAAAGGCGTGGAACCCACGCGGAAGTTCAAAAAGAACGCGGTGCTCATCTGCCGGGACATCAGCGCGGGTATCGTGCCCATGGATGCGGAGCAGCGGGCATGGCGGGAGGCGGTGGGCCGCTACCTCAGCGCCCTTGCCGCGGACGCGGATACCGTGACCCGGGTGTTCTGCGGTCTGCCGCAGCAGCTGAAATGAAGCGGTGCATGCTCATCCGCCATGGGCGGACGGAGGCCAACGAAAAGTGGCTCTACTGCGGCAGCACGGACCTCAGCCTGATGGAGGCGGGGCGGGAAGAGCTGCTGGACCTGCGCCGGAAAGCGCGGTATCCCTCCCCGGAGGGACTGCGTTTTGCCACCAGCGGCATGCGGAGGACGGACGAGACCCTGGCAATCCTGTTCGGAGAAGTGGAGCGCACGGCGCTGCCTGCCTTCCGGGAGATGGATTTCGGCGTATTCGAGATGCGCCGTTATGAAGCCATGAAGGAAGATCCGGAATACCAGGCCTGGATCACCGGGGACAATACGGCAAACGTTTGCCCGGGAGGAGAGAGCGGCGCCATCATGGAAGCCCGGGTGCTGGAAGCCTGGCGGCAGCTGGAAAAGGGACCGGATACCCTGCTGGTGACCCATGGCGGGCCAATCGCGGCCATCCTGGCATACCTCTTTCCCGAAGAAGGGAAGAATCGTTACGAATGGCAGCCGAAAAACGGACGGGGCTTCCTGCTGGAGCGGGAGGACGAGACTTCCCCCTGGCGGTACCAGGCCATCCCGGAGGAACCGGCATGACCGGTAAGGTGATCGGGCGCTTTGCCCCAACCCCCAGCGGCAGGATGCATCTGGGCAACGCCTTCGCCTATCTTCTGGCCTGGCTTTCCGTCCGGAGCCGGGGCGGGGAGGTCCTGCTGCGCATGGAGGATCTGGATACCCTCCGGTGCACGGAGGAGAACGGGGAACGCATCCGGGAGGACCTTCGCTGGCTGGGACTGGATTGGGACCGGGAGACGCCGCCCCAGCGCAGCCGAACCGCTGCCTATGAGCGGGCCCTGGAAACACTTCGCAGCCGGGCCAACGTCTTTCCCTGCTGGTGCACCCGGGGCAGTCTGAATCTGGTCAACGCCCCCCATGCCTCCGACGGCCATCCCATCCATCCCGCCTCCTGCCGGGAGGCGAGTGAGGAGGAGCGGGCCAGGCATAAAACGCCCCCGGCCTGGCGGCTGGAGGCGCCGGATCTGCGGATCTCCTTTGCGGACGGCGTATACGGCCTCTATACGGAAAACCTGAAGGAGGCCTGCGGAGACTTCGTTCTCCGCCGGGCGGACGGGGTATTCGTCTATCAGCTTGCGGTGGTCGCGGATGACGGAGAGTTCGGCGTTACGGAGGTGGTCCGGGGATGCGACCTGCTCAGCTCGACACCCCGGCAGATCTATCTCCAGCGGCTTCTGGGCTATCCCCAGCCGGAATACTTCCACGTGCCCATGCTGACGGACCGGGAGGGCAGAAAACTCTCCAAGCGGGATGCGGACCTGGATCTGGGGGTTCTGCGGCAGCGGACCGACCCGGAGAAGATCATCGGACTCCTGGCCCACGCCTGCGGGCTTCTGGACCGCTTCGAGCCCCTTACGGCAGCGGAACTGATCCCGCATTTCTCCTGGGAAAAGCTCCGGAAGACGGATATCCTTCTGGACGAGGAACAACTGAACTGGCTGTGAAGGACCGGCGGACGGCGCTTCCCAGCCTTTTTTCGTTCCGGCTTCCGGGCCGGCCCGATCACTTCGGAAAAATCGGAGAACATGGGGCTTGCGGTTTGCAGGCAGGCTATGGTAAACTGAAGCCGGATCACGAATCCAAAGCGGCAATACGAAGGATCTGAAACAATATTCAATAAAAAGGAGACGCTGAACAATGAGTATGGAAGTCCGTTTGAATACCCATGGTCCCGGGAAACTGCAGACCCTTGCCATGACCTCCGACGAGGCCGGCTTCAACGTAGTCAGCACCTTGATCTTCGGCGAAAAGGACGCGGTTCTGGTGGACTGCCAGTGGACCCGCTCCAATGCCTATCGGGTCATCGCGGAGATCTGTGAGCGCAACCTGAACCTGGTGGCCTGCTTTGCCACCCATGCCCATCCCGACCATTACTGGGGCATCGGTCACGTGAAGGAAGCCTTCCCGGACTGCGTCTGCTATGCCATGCCCGAGGATATCCCCACCATCGACGCCCAGTTCGGCGATAAGGTCGAGCATTGGGAAAGCATCATCGGCAAGGTGAACCTTTGCCGGAAGGATCGGTATCCCGCCCTGACCCCCCTGCCCGCCGACAACAAGATCATGCTGGAGGGTGAGGAGATCATCGTCTTCCCGCAGGTCTGGGGCGATCTGCAGTACAACACCATCGTGTATGTTCCCTCCATCTCCACCGTGATCGGCTCCGATGTCCTCTTCTCCAACGCCCATCCCTTCACCTGCGAAGTGAGCGCCAACGGGCGGAAAAAGTGGATCGACGCCATCAATAAGCTGGAAGCCCTGGGCGCCGAGGTGGTCATTCCCGGCCACGCCAAGCACAACGAGCCCTATGACGGCCGCGCCTATACCTTCACCCGGGATTACCTCATCGAGACGGATAAGGAACTGGACAAGCTCTGCAAGAAATATGGCATCCAGTCCGGGGACGTGAACGAAATGGCCATGAAGGAGTTCTTCTACGATATGTGCATGAAGTTCCCCGAGGCCATCCTGATCTTCCTCTCCAATGACATGAACTCCAGCGTGTTCCTGGGCGGCCGGGAATGGAACTGGAACAACCTGAACGACGGGCCGGATATGACCGGCATC
>CAMVBX010000150.1 GCA_947165825.1 uncultured Clostridia bacterium | reverse complement strand
GATGGGGTACAGCAGCTCCAGGAGCCGGTAGGTCTGGTATACCCGGTCCGCCTCGCCGGTCTCCATGGAGAAGCGGGCGGCGGTGCCGGAGGCCATGCGCCAGGCATAGGAGCGGAACTCCGTGGCCTCATGATAGTTTTCCAGGGTATACTCCGCCAGGTCCAGGGGAAGGGAGGTCACCCCCAGGGCGTCGCTCAGCTGTTCCCAGAACGCCACGCTGGCATAGACCTTCATCCCCGATTCCTGGGAGATGCCGATGATCCGCATCTCGGTAGCCTGTTCGTGATAGAGCTGCACCAGCTCTTCTTCGCTCAGCTCAGGGTTGCTGAAGGCCAGATAGCTGATCTTGTTGTAACTCGTCAGCTCCAGACGCGAGCCCGGGCTGCAGTCCAGCTCCTCCGCCAGGTCCCGGGAGATCACACAGAAGGAGGTTCGGCCCGTCAGATCCTGGGGCCCCTTGCCCTCCCGCCAGGTCACCTCGGCAGAACAGACCCGGGAAAAATCATTGGAGAGGATCACGGTATCCTTGATGAAGTTGGATTCGCACAGGGTGTTGGAATATTCATAGTAGGGATCCCGGACGTATCCGCTTTTGGCCGTCTCCAGGGCTTTGGCGTAGGAGAAGCCGCCGATGAACCGGGGGTGGATCTCGATGTTCTGATACAGATCCCGATACGTACGGCGCAGCAGGGTGAAGAAGCCGATGCTGAAGGCCAGGACCAGAGCCAGGAGCAGGGAGAGGAAGGCCTTGAAGGGGGTGCGCCGCAGCCGCTTGCCCACATAGCGCAGGGTATGACGCAGGGCGGTATGGGGATGGTAAACCGGTTCCGGGAGAGCAGGCAGGTCGGCAGCGACCAGGGTCCCCGCGGACTCCGGCGGAAGCGCCGCGCTTTTCCGGGGCGGATTTCGGTTGGCATCCCCCTGAAGAAGCGCCAGGGGCGGCTTTTTTGCCACCCTGCCCAGGGCCGCCAGAGACAGGCTCAGCAGCAGCAGGAGGCTGCCCCCGAAGCCCGCCGCCAGGATGCCGCCGGGGATGGAGGTGTCCATGGTGAGGCCCAGAAGGGCGAACTCCGCCGCGTTCACCTCCGCCGCCCGGTGGGTGTACAGCACCGCGCCCACGCTGCCCAGAAGCACTGCGGGAAGTGCCAGGGTCAGGAGGGGAATGAGCAGAGCGTTCCCGGCCTGCCGGGCGGGGCAGCCCAGAGCCCGCATGATCGCGTACTCCTTCTTTTTCCGGAGGATATACAGGTAGACCGTAAGCCAGAGCACGAGAGCGGCCGCAAGGGCGAAGGCGAAGAGCTTCACCAGGCTCAGACTTCCCGCCTGATGGAGCTGCTCCTGCACCGCGGGCCAGTTGCCGTCAAAGAAGAACACGGTATAGCCCATTTCCTTCAGGATGGGGACACACTCGTTCCAGAAACGCAGGATGCTGTCCGCGTCCTGAATGACGAAGCTCAGCTCCGGGGGCTTGAAGCAGTGGCCCTGTGTATCCGCCGTCTCCGGCAGGAAGGAACGGGGGACGAAGACCGCATTATCCCCGTAGGCCCAGAAGGTGTCCTCGTCGGACAGCTTATCCAGCCCGGTCTCCGCAACGGTGCCCACGATGGTGAAATCCTGCCCGGTCCAGTTTTCCGCGTACCGCAGAGGAGACCAGGCCACCGCGCCCATGGGCGCATACTGCTCCAGCAGCTTATCTCCCAGGTCCAGATGGAGGGTATCCCCCAGGCTGAGGCCGTATTCCTCCGCGAAGGCGTCCGTAACGACGCAGACAGGGGCGCGGTTTTCCGTATCCTCGGCGGTGAGCATCCGCCCCCGGATGAGCAGGAGCTTATTTTCCAGATACCGGCGGATGGTGCCCATGTCCTCCGTATAATGCACGTCCAGGGTGAAGTTGTCCGCCTCCATGACCTCCATGAGCTTTCGCAGGGGGGCGAAGGCCGCCGTTTCCAGGTAGTTTTCCGGCTGCCCCTCCAGGGTGGTGATATAGGGCCAGTATCCGGCGATGCCCTCGTCCGCCAGGAAGAGGAACGGCCGCAGGGAGGTACTGCTCAGGATGGCCATCTCGTCTCCCTCCAGGAGATAGGAGTCCGGAATGACCCCGTTCATCATCATCCCCGCATCGGATTTCATGGTACAGGCCAGAAGGTATCTCTGTCCCGGAACCAGGGCTTCCAGGTCCTCGGGACGCAGATAGTTCCGGGCAAAGGCGGAGGCGGTCCGGTTCCCGTTGCGGTAGATCTGATTCATGAAATACAGCATCCCCGTGGGTTCCTCCGCATCCACCACCGGAGCGCCCACGTAAACCGTCCCCCGCTCGTTGAACAGAGCGGAGCGCCGGAGCACCGCGTCGTCTCCGGCCACCACCCGCACGTCGGACAGGGCCAGGGCCGCGCTGTATCCGTCTCCCCGAAGCTCCAGGGATGCGATATCCTGGCATCGGTCCACCGTTTCCAGGGTACCCTCCAGGATGATGCGCTGGGTGAAGTCAAAGGAGGCGAATTCGTAGTTCTGGCAGTAGGTGAAGATCCGGGGGTATTCCGACTGCCCGGCAGTGAAATACCGGGGACTGGCGGCGGTGACGTAGGGCAGGGAGGAGATCTTCTCCACCGTCTCCCGGGTCAGATCCTGCAGATGATAGGCGGAATAGGGGTATTTCTCTTCGCGGTAAGCCAGGTTCACGGAGGGGTCCGAAACAAAGAAGTAAGGCTGGCATGCCGTACCCCAGAGATTCCGGTAGCCGGGCCGGTCCGCCTCCACCACGCTGAAATACCCATGGTAGGAATCGTAGGTGCGGGTATACTCCCGCTTGGTCATGGCGTAGTCCAGAAGGTTATACAGAAACAGGAAGGAAGCCGCTGCGATGAGCACCAGGGTGACGGCGGTTTTCACCGGGCTGCGCAGGAGCATCCGGATGCCGGTGGTTTTTTTCATGGCGCACCTCCATAAGACTGCCGTCTTTTCTGCATACTACCATAGTATCGAAAAGCTGTCAAGACAGAAGTATTATCGCCGGGGAAAGGAGGGAAAAGCAAAAAGACCGCCCCAGAGCATCCGCTCCGGGGCGAAGGGCAGAATGAAGTTTTCACACCCTGGGCTGCGCCGGGGTTTCAGCCCGCGGCCTTCGCCGCATCGTACAGGGCCCGGACCAGCTCGCAGACCCCGGCAGAACGCCCGTCCAGAAAATCGGCGGTGATGAAGTCGTCCCATTGCCGGGGAATGCTGTCGACCCGGCAGTAGTCAATCAGATCCTCCTTTTCCCAGAACCGGAACTCGTAGGGGTCCCCGGGAAGGGAAAGGATCAGCGGTTCCTCCGGGGGCAGAAACCGGTATACGGTTTTCTCATCTCCGGTCTCCCACACCAGGTCCCAAAGGAGCTCCTCCGCTCCGGCGCCGGCGGTGAGGGGATACGCCTGCCCCTGACTGCCCAGGCGCAGGGTATAGGCGCCCGCGTTCTCCCCATAGAGCGCGCCGCTGAGCCTGTGGAGGCGGCTGAAGTCGGTGGAATAGACCGTGAGGTCGGGATTATCCCGGGTCAGATCCTCCCGGACGTTCCGGGCCCACTGGGATACCCGCACCCAACGGTCCCACCGTTCGCTCCGGGTGTCCGTACCGCCCAGACCGAAAGCCAGGGTATTGGTGGTGGAGGTCAGCAGGGTATAGAAGGCTTCCCTTCCCCGTCTGGCCAGAAGCACCCGGGAGACCGCGGATACCGTATCCCAGGCGGCGGCATTTTCCTCCGGGGTGCGGAGGATGGTAAAGAGGAGACCCTCCATGCCCTCCTTTCCCGGATGCTTTGCCTGGCCTTCCTCCCAGGATTCCTTTTCCAGCACCCGGAAAACCACGTCACCGCCGGGGTCCTGCTGCTCCGCCGGGAGCTCGGGGGCCTGGACGATGATCAGCTCCGCCAGATCCGCGGGGACGGTGAGGGTGAGACCGCCGTTTCGGTAGATCCGTTTGCCGGTCAGACCGGCTCCCGCCTGTACGCCGCCCAGGGCGCCCGCCGCCAGGATCAGCACCAGCAGACCGCTGAGGATCCGCCGGAGCGAACTCGGCTGCCGGAAGCGCATGATCGCCCGGATCCGCTCCGCCGCGCAGCCGTAACCGAAGCCCAGCCCCGCCAGGCGGCTGCGCCGCTCCTCCATGGCCACCAGGGCGTTGGCGTAATCCCGCCGACGGTCCGGCCCCAGACGGCGGAGAACCGCCTCGTCGCAGCTCAGCTCCAGGTCCCGGCCCGCCAGGAACCAGAGGAGCCATACGGCGGGATTGAACCAGTGGACCACCAGGGCCAGGGTGAACAGGAGCTTCCACAGGCTGTCAAACCGGCGGACGTGGACAAACTCGTGCTCCAGGGCGAATACCGCCTCCGGACTTGCGGGATCGAACCCCTCCGGCAGCAGGATCACCGGGAGGAACAGTCCGTGGGTCATGGGGGAGGAAAGCCCGGGCAAAACTCCCAGCCGCAGCTTCCGCCGCAGGGGGTGACGGCGGAGCCAGTCCGCCGCGGCACGGTCAGCCAGAGGCCGTGCGGCGCGGAAGCGCCGGAGACCAAAGAGATACAGGCTGACAAAGACCAGGGTCGTCACCCCAGCGCCGCCCAGCCAGAGCAGGGTCAGGGGGGAGGGAGCGGCCTTCGCCGGGGCAACGGGCTCGCTGCCTTCCCCGGAAGCATAAAGCGGCGGCGCCGGGATCCCCGTCCGTTCCGCCGGAGGCGGAGTGGGACTGGGGTCGGGATTGGGACGAGTCCGGACGATCCCCTGGGAGGCGGTCAGGGCCGCGGGCAGGGGGACAGAAACGGGATAGAGGGCGGGGAAGGGAACGAGCAGGCGCACCAGCGCCACGCCCCACAGGAGCAGAAAGACGCCCTTGGGCATCTTTCCCAGGGCAAGCCGCCGGATGAGCGCCGCCAGGAGGATCAGGACCCCGCCGGTGAGGCTCATGGTCAGCAGCATGGTCTTACTCCAGCTCGTCGATGAGCTTTTTCAGTTTATCCACTTCCTGCCGGGAGAGCTTGGCGTGACCCAGCAGGGCGGCAAAGAGCTTGTCCGCCGAGCCGTCGAACAGTTTATTGATGAGCCGGTTCGTCTCCAGCATCTGCGCCTCCTCCTTGGAGACCAGGGGACGGCAGATGAAGCCGGGCTCGCTGCGCTCCAGCGCACCCTTCTCAATACAGCGCTTGATGAGGGTATAGGTGGTGTTCAGGTTCCAGCCGATGGTATCCCGGCACTCCGCCGCGACCTTGGCTGCGGAAACGCTTCCCTCCCGCCAGATGATGTTCATGACCTTCAGTTCCGCATCCTGCAGCTTCTTCTCCATGGGTATGCCTCCTCGGTACGTATTCTGCTTCCATTTTAAGAATTCTGTAGTGAATCGTCAAGGGCAAAAAAACCGGGGGCCCGGAGCGTTCCCTCCGGGCCCCCTTCGGCAGCGGGTTTATACGTTGTGTTCGAAGCGGTTGATGTAATCGTTCTGGTCCGCCGTGGACATATGGGTGAAGTAGGCGGAGTAGCCCGCGATGCGGACGATCAGATCCTGATGATCCTCCGGGTGCACCTGGGCATCCCGCATGACGGCG
>CAMVBX010000149.1 GCA_947165825.1 uncultured Clostridia bacterium | reverse complement strand
ATCATCCTCTGCCTCAGCACCTCCCCGCATCCCGGCCTGGAGCTGGGAAAGCTGGTGTTTCTGGATTCCGCAGGCATCGTGCCGGAGAAAACGGCGAAGCAGAAGCGAAAGCAGGCTCTGTTCAAGGTCGTTCGGACCCTGCTGAAGCCCTTTCCCCGGGTCCTGGAAGCCTATCGGCAGAGTCACGGTTCCGCGGACTACCGGGCAGCCAGTCCGCTGATGCGCCAGACCCTGGTGAAGCTGGTGAACCGGGATCTGCGGGAGCTGATGCCCCGGGTGCGGGAATCCAGCCTGCTGATCTGGGGTACGGCGGATACGGATACCCCCCTGTGGATGGGGAAGATCTTTGCGGAGAAGATCCCGGATGCAGGCTTGGTGGAGGTCCCCGGAGCGGGACACTATGCCTATCTGGAGCAGCCCGGCTTCGTCAACCGGGTGCTGGATGCCTATTTTACGGGGAAGGCGGCGGAATAGATGAATCTGGCTCTGGTGATCCTCGGCGTATGCTTCCTGGGAGCGGGCTTCGTTCTCTTCCGGCGCTATGCCCATATTTTTCAGCTGAACGGTTACAAGCACCCGGTGCAGGAGCGCTGGGTGCGGGACAATATCGAGCAGGTCATGCTCCGGGGAATCTGGGCCCTGGGAGCCGCCCCCCTGGTCCAGGGTCTGGGCCGGATCGGAGCGTACCTGGCGGCCGCGCTGTTCCTGCTGGTGCTGGGGCTGAACCTGCCCCGGACCCCCGCAAAGAAGCCTCTGGTGATGACCAAGCGGGTATGGCGGCTGCTCATCACCTATACGATCCTCCATCTCCTGGCGCTGGTTTTCCTCCTGTTCATGCCGGATGGAGGAGGCTTCGGCGCGCTCCTCTGCTCCTTCTGCCTGACGGGGGCTCCCTGGCTTCTGCTGCTGGCGGACACCCTGAACAAACCCGTGGAGAAGGCCATCGACAACTGGTACGTCCGGGATGCGAAGCGCATCCTGGAACAGTGCCCGGACCTGACGGTCATCGGCGTCACCGGCAGCTACGGCAAGACCAGCGTCAAGTTTTTCCTTGAAAAGCTGCTGAGCGCAGAGTACAATGTATTAATTACGCCGGAGAATTACAATACCACCCTGGGCGTGGTGCGCACCATCCGGGAGCGGCTCCGGGCCCAGCATCAGATCTTTGTCTGCGAAATGGGCGCCCGAAACGTGGGGGACATCAAGGAGATCTGCGACCTGGTCCATCCGAAGTACGGGGTCATTACCGCCATCGGTCCTCAGCATCTGGAGAGCTTCGGCAGTCTGGGAAATATCATCCGAACCAAGTTCGAGCTGGCGGACGCGCTGCCGGAGGAGGGCATCCTTTTCGCCAACCTGGACGACGAAAATATCCGCAGCCGCAAGGTCGATCACCGTATCGTGGGCTACGGCCTCGTCCGGGGGGACTATCGGGCGGAGAATCTGACCGTCTCTTCCCGGGGCAGCAGCTTTACCCTACGGGGGGTGGAATTCCATACCCGGCTCCTGGGCGCCCATAATGTGCAGAATATCTGCGCCGCCATGGCGGTGGCCAATACCCTGGGTATCCCGCTGGAGAAGCTCCGGCTGCCGGTGCAGCAGCTGGAAAGCGTCCCGCACCGGCTTCAGCTCCTGGGGGGCGGGGGGAGGACCGTCATCGATGACGCGTACAATTCCAATCCCGCCGGGGCGAAGGCGGCGCTGGAGGTCCTTTCTGCCTTTCCCGGCCTGCGGATCCTGGTGACGCCGGGCATGGTGGAGCTGGGGGAGAAGCAGGAAAGCCTGAACCGGGACTTCGGCGCCCAGGCCGCGGGCAGATGCGACTATGCCGTCCTGGTGGGCCGTAAGCAGGCGCCGCCCATCCGGGCGGGGCTCCTTTCCGCCGGATTCCCGGAGGATCGCATCCTGGTCCTCGATACGGTTCAGGAGGCGGTCGCCGCGGCAGACGCCCTGGAACCGGGACGGGAGCGGGTCATTCTGCTGGAAAACGATCTGCCGGACAACTATTGAGGAGGTCAATTGCATGAAGATCCAGATCGGTCTCTTCTTTGGGGGCAACAGCGTGGAGCATGAGGTCTCCGTGATCTCCGCGCTCCAGGCCTTTGGACAGTTTGACCGGGAGAAATATACGGTGCTGCCCATATACATCAGCCGGAACAGCGAATTCTATACCGGCGAGGCAGCCGGTCGGATTGCGGAATACCAAAACCCCAAGGCGCTGATGGCCAAGTGTACCCAGGTTTTTCCCGTGCGTCTGGGGGACCGTGTGGCGCTGCTGGAGCAGGGGGCCTTTGGCTGGAAAAAGAAACCCTATGCCCTGCTGGACGTGGCTTTCCCCGTCGTCCACGGCACCAATGTGGAGGACGGAGCGCTTCAGGGCTTTTTCCGCACCCTGGGGATCCCCTTCGTGGGATGCGACGTACTGCCCTCCGCCGTGGGGATGGATAAATATGCCCAGAAGCTCCTGTACCGCTCCGCAGGCCTGCCGGTGCTCAACGCTCTGCGTCTGGGAGCGGAGGAGGACCGGGAGGCTTTCTGCGGCCTGGCGGAGAAGAAACTGGGCTATCCCATGATCGTGAAACCCCTGGACCTGGGCTCCAGCGTGGGTATCCGTCTGGCGCATGACCGGGCGGGTCTGCTGGAGGCTCTGGACTACGCCTTCTCCTTTGCGCCGGAGGTGGTGACCGAGCAGGCGGTGCAGCATCTGCGGGAACTCAACTGCTCCGTCCTGGGCGACCGGGAGGGCGCCAGGGCTTCGGAGGTGGAAGAGCCCGTCATGGGAGACGAGATCCTGAGCTATGAAGATAAATACGGCTCGGGGGGAAAGGGAGGAAAGACCGGCGCATCCAAGGGGATGCGGGGGCTGAAGCGGCTTCTGCCCGCGCCCATCTCTCCGGAGCTGAGGAAGAGCATCCAGGAGGCGGCCGTGACGGCTTTCCAGGCGCTGGACTGCTGCGGCGTGGCCCGGATCGACTTTTTGATGGACGGCGAGACCGGCCGGTACTGGGTGAACGAGATCAACACCATTCCCGGCTCCCTTTCCTTCTACCTGTGGGAGCCGGTGGGTCTGCCCTATCCCGCTCTGCTGGACGAACTGGTGAAGCTGGCCCTGAAGCGGGAGCGTCGGCGCGGCGCCTTCCACCATGAGATCGAGACCGGCATCCTGGCGGGCTTCTCCGGCGGGAGCAAGGGCGGAAAGATATAGAGAAAGCGCCGACTGACCGTACAACAAAATCACAATTCTGAAAGAGGATTATTCTATGATCGAATTTGACGCATACAAAACAAAGCTCAATGCTCTGCGCCCCAAGCTGGACACGGTTCGGGACGCGCTGAAGCTGGACGCGGCCCGGGAGGAAATCGCGCAGCTGGAGGCGGAAACCGGTAAGGACGGTTTCTGGAACGACGTGCAGAACGCGCAGAAGGTGCAGCAGCAGATCAAGCGGCTGCAGCACAAATGCGAGAACTACGACCAGCTGAACCGAAGCTGGGAGGATCTCCTCACCCTCTGCGACATGGCCCTGGAGGAGAATGACGACAGCATGCTGCCGGAGCTGGAGGAGGAATACGCCCGCTTCGAGAGCAAGCTGGAGTCGGTCCACCTCAGCACCCTGCTCAGCGGCGAGTACGACGCCAACAACGCCATCCTCACCCTCCACCCCGGCGCAGGCGGCACGGAGGCCATGGACTGGGCCGGGATGCTCTACCGGATGTATACCCGCTGGGCGGAGCGCCACGGCTATACCTACAAGCTGCTGGACTGGCTGGACGGAGAAGAGGCGGGGATCAAATCCGCCTCCATCAAGATCGAGGGCGAGAATGCCTACGGCTATCTGAAGAGCGAGCATGGCGTGCACCGGCTGGTGCGGATCTCCCCCTTTGACGCTTCCGGCCGCCGGCAGACCAGCTTCGCAGCCGTGGAAGTCATGCCGGAAATCACCGATACCGGGGAGATCGAGCTGCGGGACGAGGACATCAAAATGGACGTCTTCCGTTCCTCCGGCGCGGGCGGGCAGAAGGTCAACAAGACCTCCTCCGCCGTGCGGCTCACCCATATCCCCACGGGCATCGTGGTCTCCAGCCAGGTGGAACGCAGCCATTTCCAGAACCTGGAGAACTGCAGAGAGATGCTTCGGGCCAAGCTGGCGGAGATCAAGGAGCGCGAGCATCTGGAAAAGATCAGCGATATCAAGGGCGTGCAGATGAAAATCGACTTCGGCAGCGCCATCCGCTCCTACGTCTTCATGCCCTATACCCTGGCCAAGGACACCCGCACGGGCTTTGAAAACGGCAATATCGGCGCCGTGATGGACGGGGATATCGACGGCTTCATCAACGCCTACCTGAGTCAGAGAGCATAAATCGGCCGGAGGGGGATCGGGGCAATGAAATACGAGATCGGCTTTGATAACGCGATGTACCTGGAGACCCAGTCCGCCCATATCCGGGAGCGGATCGGTCAGTTCGGCGGCAAGCTTTATCTGGAATTCGGGGGCAAGCTCTTCGACGATAACCATGCGGCGCGGGTGCTTCCCGGCTTCGAGCCGGACAGCAAGGTGAAGATGCTCCTTACCATGAAGGACCAGGCGGAGATCGTCATGGTCATCAACGCCGGGGATATTGAGAAGAATAAAGTGCGGGGGGATCTGGGCATCACCTACGACCTGGACCTCCTGCGCCTCATCGACGCCTTCCGGGGCATCGGCCTGTACGTGGGCAGCGTGGTCATCACCCAGTTCGACCAGCATGCCGGCGCGAAGGCCTTCCAGCAGCACCTGGAGAGTCTGGGGCTTCGGGTCTACCGGCATTATGCCATTCCCAACTATCCCTTCGATGTGGAAGGGATCGTGAGCGAAGCCGGTTTCGGACGGAATGAATTCGTGGAGACCACACGCCCCCTGGTGGTGGTCACCGCCCCGGGCCCCGGCAGCGGGAAAATGGCCACCTGCCTGAGCCAGCTCTACCATGAGCATCAGCGGGGGGTGAGCGCGGGATACGCCAAGTTTGAGACCTTCCCCATCTGGAACCTGCCGCTGAAACACCCCGTGAACCTGGCCTATGAGGCCGCCACCACAGACCTGAACGACGTGAATATGATCGACCCCTTCCATCTGGAGGCCTATGGGGAGACCACGGTGAACTACAACCGGGACGTGGAGATCTATCCCCTGATGAAGGCCATTTTTGAAAGCATTTACGGCTATTGTCCCTATAAATCCCCCACGGACATGGGGGTAAACATGGCCGGAAACTGCATCATCGACAACGACGCGGTGGTCCATGCCGCAAACAAGGAGATCATCCGCCGCTGGTTCGACGCCGCCTGCGCCTATCGCAAGGGCAATACGGACAAGACCGTGGTGCAGAAGAATGAAAGCATCATGAAGCAGGCAGGGCTCACGCCGGAGAACCGGAAGGTGGTCACGGCTGCCCGGGAGCGGGCCCAGGAAACGGGGGAGCCCGCAGCCGCCATTGAGCTGTGCGACGGCCGGGTGATCACGGGAAAGACCTCCAGGCTCCTGGGCGCTTCCAGCGCCCTTCTGCTGAACGCCCTGAAAACCCTGGCAGACATCCCCGACGAAGTGCACCTGATCTCCCCGGACGTGATCGCACCCATCCAGAAGCTGAAGGTGGAGCTCCTGGGGGGCGGGAACCCCAGACTCCATACGGATGAAGTGCTCAT
>CAMVBX010000148.1 GCA_947165825.1 uncultured Clostridia bacterium | reverse complement strand
TAGTGCGGGTGCGAGAAGCCCTGCGTGCAGAGGTCGCCGGGGACGTCGACCTTCACGTCTCCTCTTTTCTGGCGGCCAGCTTCGCCACCTCGCTGAACCGTTCCATGACCTTCCCGTAATTGGCCCGGACATGGGGGAACAGGCAGCGGGAGCAATCCTTCACGCCCTTTTCCGTATAGCGGAAATTGCCTCCGCATTTCTCCCCCAGTGCGTACAGAGGGCACCAGCAGAACAGGCAGTTGAAGCTCTCCGGATCCTTCGTTTCATGACAGGGGAAGCATTCGCATTCCCTGTTGCAGTAAAAGGCATAGTGCTTATCCTTCCAATCGTCCATGATTCTTTTCCTTTCCTGAATTGTCACCGGAATTCCAACGTGATAGAATATAAAAAACAGGCCTGGATGCCATAATCGGTCAGGAGGGGATCCCTATGGGCAAAACCGCGCTGGTCACAGGCGGCGCAGGCGGAATCGGCAGCGGCATCTGCCGCGCCCTGGCTGCGGACGGCTGGCAAGTCGCCATCGCCTACCGCAGTTCCGCGGAGGCCGCGGAGCGGCTGGCCAAAGAAATCGGCGGCACCGCCGTATATGCGGACCTGATAGTTCCGGATGAGGTGGACGCCATGTTCCGCCTGGTCGGCGGCGTGGACCTGCTGGTGAACAATGCGGGGGTCTCCCGGTACGGGCTGCTCACCGATCTGACCTACCGGGACTGGCAGGAGCTTTTCCGGGTGAATACGGACGCAGTATTCCTCTGCTGCAAAGCGGCGATCCCGTATATGGTTCACCAAAAGCGGGGAGGCATTCTGAATATCTCCTCCATGTGGGGGCAGACCGGAGGCTCCTGCGAAGCGGCATACAGCGCTTCCAAGGCGGCGGTCATCGGTCTGACCAAAGCTCTGGCCAAGGAGCTGGCTCCTTCGGGCATACGGGTGAACTGCATCGCCCCCGGAGTGATCCGGACCCGTATGCTGGACGGCTTCACAGAGGCCGAGCTGGAGGATCTGCGTTTGGAAACTCCGCTGGAACGCCTGGGCACGCCGGAGGACGTGGGGAATCTCGCTGCCTTTCTGGCTTCTGACCGGGCAGGCTTCATCACCGGTCAGGTTGTCGGCCTGAACGGCGGCTTCGTGATTTAGAACAGCCGGAGCCGGATCTGTACGCAGAGGGCGGTGAGGTTATCCCGGCTTCCCCCACGGATCGCCGCATCCGTAAGCGCCTCAGCCGCTGCGGCCGGAGCGCCTTTTCCCAGGAGCCGGATCATCTCCTTCTCCTCCAGGCTTCCGCTCACTCCGTCGCTGCAGAGGAGGAAACGGTCCCCGGGCTCCAGTTCCATCCTGCGGAAGAAGGGCTGAAGGGCATTCTCCCCCTGATCGCTGCCCAAATGGCGCATGAGCGCATGCCTCCTGGGGTCCGTTCGGGCCTCCTCCGGAGTCAGGTCTCCCCTGCGCTGCAGAAAAGCTGCCAGCGTATGGTCCCGGGTCAGGAGGCTGAGCTTCCCGCCCCGGAGGCAGTAGATGCGGCAGTCTCCCAGGTTGCAGATCATGGCTTCCCTGCCCCGGAGCAGGAGCATCGCCATGGCCGCTCCGATGGTGGCCTGCAGCTCTCCGCTCCGGCGGCGAAGCTGCCCGTTCACTTCCCGCACGTAGCGCTGGACGGCGTCTCTGAAGGCCTCCTGGTCCCGGACGCCCAGCAGTTCGCTTTTTTGCTTCCGCAGCAGGTCTGCGGCGGTGTAGCTGGCATATTCTCCCGCCTGTTCTCCTCCCATGCCGTCAAAGACAGCCAGGACGCCCCTGGAGCGCAGCCCGACGGCTCGGGGAGCGGTATCCTCTCCCCCCTCCGGGAGATACGTGCCGTCCAGGAAATAGTTATCCTCGTTATCGGGCCTTTCCCCCTTCCGGGAAAGACCGGCACAGGTCCAGAAATATGCGGGCATCCGTTTCACTCCTTTTGTGCCGGAGAGATTTCCCGGCTATATCAGTTTACCCCGCCCCGCTTTCCCCGTCAATGGCAAAGGAGGTGTTTCCCCTGAGCGGCAAACCGGAATTCTCCCTCAGACTGCTTCTGGGGGGCATCCTGCTCCTGGCCGCGGTATCCGTACTCCTGCTTCTGTACTCCGGCGGAGGCGCCGGGACAGCGGAGGTATACCGGGACGGAGAGCTTGTTCAGCGGATTGATCTGCGGAACGTGACGGCGTCCTATACCCTGGAGATCGGCGAGGGCAACGTCCTGGAGGTGGAACGGGGACGGGTGCGGATGCTGCGGGCGGATTGCCCGGATCAGATCTGCGTACACGAGAGCTGGTCCTCCTCCGCCGGGAAGCCCATCGTCTGCCTGCCCAACCGGGTCACGGTGATCCTTTCGGGCGGAAAGGCGGGACCGGACGGGGTGCTGGGATGAAGACGAAGCAGCTCTGCATTCTTGCGCTGTTCAGCGCCATCGCCCTGAGCATCTGGGCGGCGGAGGGGCTCATCCCACCCATCGTTCCCCTGCCGGGGATCCGGCTGGGTCTGGCCAACATTGTCCTGCTCCTGACCCTGTATCTCTACGGACGGAGGGAGACCGGTCTTGTGCTCGCTGTGCGCCTGGTCCTTGGCGCTGCCCTGGCGGGCACCCTCATGAGCTTTCTCTACAGTCTTTCCGGCGCCCTCCTGGCTTTTCTTGTGATGTGCCTGCTGAAGCCGCGCGTGCGGGCGACCCGGGTCTGGACTCTCAGTGCCTATGCCGCTGTCGCCCATAACCTGGGACAGCTGCTTACCGCCCGGTTTGTGCTGGGCACCCCGGGGATCTGGTGGTATCTCCCCGCCCTGCTGCTCTCCGGTATCCTCACCGGTTTGTTTACGGGGTTCTGTGCCCGTTTCGCTCTGCCCCTTCTGCGCAGGATCCTGGGCGGCAGCAGACCCTGAAAGCCGAAAGAGGAGCAATGCCGAAACGGGAATTCGATTCCGTCTCCACTGTACAAAAACCTATGGATATGGTATATTCTTTGTGATTTCATTCGTTCCGGGAAAGGAGAACCATGCGCACAGAAAAGTTTCAGGTTACAGGCATGACCTGCGCTGCCTGCGTCGCCCATGTGGAAAAAGCCGTGTCCTCCCTGGAAGGGGTGCAGGAGGTATCCGTCAGCCTGCTGACCAACTCCATGATGGTCAGCTGGGATGAAGCGCAGGAATCCCCCGGAAGCATCTGCCAGGCGGTTGCGGACGCGGGCTACGGCGCCTCTCCCGCCGCCGGCGGAGATACCCTGCCGGACGCAAAGGCGGAACGGGCAGCCCTGGAGGACACGGAGAGTCCGAAGATCCTCCGGCGGCTCATCGTTTCCCTGGTGCTTCTTCTGCCCCTGATGTATGTTTCCATGGGGCATCATATGTGGGGCTGGCCCGTACCGCAGTTCCTGCGGCACAATATGCTCACCATCGGGATCTATGAGCTGATCCTCAGCGCTGCCGTCATGGTGGTGAATCAGCGTTTCTTTATCAGCGGCTTCAAAAGCCTGACCCATGGGGCGCCCAATATGGATACCCTGGTGGCTTTGGGCAGCGGCGCCGCCTTTGCCTACAGTACCGCGGTGCTGTTCCGTCTGGCCTACGCCGGCGGCGAAGCGGATTTCTACTTTGAATCCGCCGCCATGATCCTCACCCTCATCACCGTGGGCAAGCTGCTGGAGGCCCGGAGCAAGGGCAAAACCACCAACGCCATCCGCAGCCTCATGGACCTGGCTCCGGATACCGCCTGGGTCATACGGGACGGGGCAGAGATCCAGATCCCGGCAGAGCAGGTGCGGGTGGACGACCTTTTCCTGGTCCGGCCCGGGGAACGCATCCCGGTGGACGGCGAAGTGGTCTCCGGGGAGAGCGCCGTGAACGAATCGGCCCTCACCGGGGAGAGTCTCCCCGTGGATAAGGCTCCCGGCAACCGGGTCAGTGCCGCCACCCTGAACCAGAACGGCGCGCTCGTATGCCGGGCTGTCCGGGTGGGCGCGGACACCACGCTCCGGCAGATCATCGATCTGGTGGAGACCGCCGCCGCAGGCAAGGCGCCCATCGCGAAAATGGCGGACAAGGTGAGCGCGGTATTCGTGCCGGTGGTCCTCTGCCTGGCTCTGATCACCTGCGTGATCTGGCTGATTGCCGGAAGGGCCTTCGGCTTTGCCCTGGCCCGGGCGGTAAGCGTTCTGGTGATCAGTTGTCCCTGCGCCCTGGGGCTTGCCACCCCCGTAGCCATTATGGTGGGCAGCGGCAAGGGCGCCAAAAACGGAATCCTGTTCAAAACCGCCGCCGCCCTGGAAGCTGCCGGGCGGACGGATATCCTGGTGCTGGACAAGACCGGCACCGTCACCAAGGGAGAACCGGAGGTGACGGATCTGGTCCCTGCCCCCGGGGTCACCCGGGAGGAGCTGCTGCGCGCCGCCGCCGCCCTGGAAGCCCCCAGCGAGCATCCCCTGGCCCGGGCAATCCGGGACCGTGCGGAGGCGGAGGGTCTGCAGCTTCCTCCGGTGGAGGAGTTTCAGGCTTTGCCGGGGCATGGTGTCCGGGGCAGCCTGGGCGGACATGAAGCCCTGGGAGGCAGCGCTGCCTATTTCAAAGAAATGGGCTTGATGCCCCCGGCGCTGGAAACCGTCGGGGCCAAACTGGCGAAGGAAGGCAAGACTCCCCTGTTCTTCTCCCTGGGCGGTCATCCCCTGGGCATCGCCGCGGTAGCGGACGAGGTCAAGGAAGACAGCGCCGAAGCCATCGCTCAACTGAAGGAAATGGGCATACGGGTGCTCCTTCTGACCGGGGACAACCGGCGTTCCGCCGGAGCCATCGCAGCACGCATCGGTGTGGAAGGCGTGATTTCCGACGTGCTTCCCGGGGATAAGGAAGCCGTCATCCGCCGCCTCCAGGAATACGGGAAGGTGGCGATGGTGGGAGACGGCATCAACGACGCCCCCGCCCTCACCCGGGCGGATATCGGCATCGCCATCGGCGCAGGCGCGGACGTGGCCCTGGATGCGGCGGACGTGGTGCTGATGAAGTCCACCCCGTCGGATATTCCCGGCGCCATCCGGCTTTCCCGCCGGGTACTGCGAAACATCAAGGAAAACCTGTTCTGGGCATTCTTCTACAATTGCATCGGGATCCCCCTGGCTGCCGGAGCGCTGATCCCCGCCTTTGGTCTGACCCTGAACCCCATGATCGGCGCAGCGGCCATGAGCCTCTCCAGCTTCTGCGTCGTGACCAACGCCCTGCGTCTGAATCTGCTGAACATACGCAGCCGCAGAGGGGACGGGAAACGCAGCCCCATCGATCTGCCTGATTTGTCGGAGTTTTCCGCTCCGGCAGAGGAAAAATATACCGAGCCGGCACCCATGCCGGAAGAGAAGGAGGAAACAACCATGAAGAAGATTATCACTGTGGAAGGCATGATGTGCGGCAACTGCCAGAAGCACGTACAGAAAGCTCTGGCCGCCGTTCCCGGCGTCAGCGAAGCCGTCGTGGATCTGGATGCGGGCAAGGCCACCGTCACCCTAAGCGCCGACGTGGCCGACAAGATCCTCATGGATGCCGTCACCGAAGCCGGATACACCCCCAAGGCCTGCGCCGCCTGCTGAACCTGCACCCCGCAAAAACAGACCGGCCTCCTTCCGGATGGAAGGAGGCCGGTTTTAGACTGTAGACAAACCCGAAAATGGAACGAAAACGGGAAGGAAGATAGCGCG
>CAMVBX010000147.1 GCA_947165825.1 uncultured Clostridia bacterium | reverse complement strand
GGCAGTAGGCCTGTCCAGCCCGCCCAGCATATTCAGGAAGGTGCTTTTGCCGCTTCCGCTGTTGCCGATGATGGCCATCAGCTCGCCCCGGCGCACCACACAGTCCAGGCCCTGGAGCGCCATGACCTCAGTCTCATCCGTTTTATAGATCTTTACCAGGTTATCACACCGGATGATCACATCGTTTTCAGTTTCCATCCACGATCTCTCCGTTCTCCAGGGCATAGACCCTGTCCCCGATCTCCATGAATCCCCTGTCATGGGTGGTCATCACGATGCTCACCCCCTGGCTCTGGTTCAGCTCCTTGAAGATCTTCACCACCTGCAGCGCGGTATTGGTATCCAGCTCTCCCGTGGGTTCGTCCGCAAATACCAGCTTGGGCTTATGGGCGATGGCCCGGGCGATGGCCACGCGCTGCTGCTCGCCGCCGGACATTTCGCTGGGGAGATGGGCCATGCGCTTGCCCAGACCCACCAGCTCCAGACACTCCTGCACACGCTCCTTCCGGTCGCCTTTCCAGCCTGCGAGACGGAGAGCATAGTCCACATTCTCCGCAGCAGTCATGATGGGGATCAGGGCGACAGACTGGAACACGAAGCCGATATCCCGGCGGCGGAGGTTCGTCCGCGCCGCTTCGCTCAGGGAGCCCATGGTTTTTCCGTCAAAGACCACCGTTCCCTCGGTAGCCTGGTCCAATCCGCTGAGGATATTCATCAGCGTGGTCTTGCCGCTGCCCGAACGGCCCTTCAGGATGGTCAATTTGCCGCGGGGGACCTCCACGTCCACCCCCTTCAGCGCCCAGAACAGGTCGCCGCCGGGCACGGGGTAGCCTTTCTTGATGCCGGTTCCGCTGAGGATCCATTCCGTATCCATACTCTCGCCTCCCTTAGTCCTCGCCCAGCTTCAGCGCCTGGGAAATCTTGATCTTCTTCACCAGCACGCCCAGGATCACCATGCACAGGATCACCATGGCCGCTACCAGGCAGAGCAGACGGGCCATATCTCCGCTGTCGGAGATGATCTGCAGGGGCAGGACCGTATCCGTAGAGGCATAGGCCAGCTGCACCAGGGGCACATAGAGCTTTGACGCGATCAGGCCGACGCCCACTCCCAGGGCAATGGAAACGCCGGAGATGAGCACCTGCTCGTTGGCCAGCATGCCTACGATCTCCCCCAGAGTCATGCCCATGGCCCGGAAGATGCCCATGAGCAGCGTCCGGCTCCGGATGGAGAGGATCCAGTAGATCAGGAAGCCCACGGCGCAGAGGAGGAGCACCACCACGAAGCACAGGGTCAGGATGCCGTTGGTCCCCTGGAAAATCGGGTCGTTCTTCAGCTCAATGAGCTGTGCCCGGGAATCCCGGAAGGTGGTAAAGTGCACGTCTCTCTCCCGGGCGAAATCATAGATAAAATCCGTGGAGTCCTTGGCTTTCATCCAGATCTGGTAGGGGGTCACGCCCCAACTGTTCTGGATGTACCGCAGATGGGCTACCACCAGGAAATGGCTGACCTCCTTGGATGTGCCGTCGCTGGCGGTGATGGTGGTCTTGGGGTTATATCCCGGCCAGTAATCCACAAAGCCGTATATGATGCCGTGACACCGGTTTCCCTCCGCGCTGCGGTAATAGATACTGTCCCCCAGCTCATAGCCGAAGTCCTGCAGGTTCGTGGATACCAGAACCGCCCGGGGGCTTACCGCCATGGCATTGAGATACTCGTACCAGTGCACCGGCAGAAGATCCGTCTGGAAGTCCACACATTCGCCGAATTCCTTGACGTTGATGCCCATGAGCAGGCAGGGGACGCTGCGGGAACCCTCCTTCAGGCTGCAGTACGATCCCTCGTCATACAACACCTTGGTGATCACCTCGGCTCCCTCCAGGGCGTTGTACTTCCCGAAGTCCGGCTCCGTATACCGAAGCTGGAAGCCGATCAGATCGTCCGGATTCTGCGCTTCATCCCGGTTGTCCTCCCAGGCCTCCTGCAGGACGATATCCGCCCCGTTCATATAGGCGATGCGGTTCTCCTCATTGGCGTTGATGGTCCTGGCCGTCTGGGCGTTGAAGATGCCGATGGCCAGGGTGATCACCAGGAAGGCAATGATATATCCCTGACTGCTGCGGGTGCGCATCACCTGGAGGAAGGAGGAATACATGGCCGGGGACCATTGCTTTTTGCCGATGGTATACACCAGCCAGGCAATCAGCGGAACGATCCGCAGGGCCACAAGACCGGCGCCGATCACGAAAAGCGAAGAGGACAGGTACAGGAGGGGATCCAGTCCCTCCCCTTCCAGCACCTTCTGGGCCAGGGCGGCCTTCTGCCCGTTGAAGGTATACAGGCCGTACAGAGATACGCCCAGCAGAAGGATATCCAGATAGAACCGCTGGAACCAGGGCTTATCCGACTTCCGCTTCTTCTGCTTCTGTGCCACAATGCTCAGCCGGGCATAGCGGATGGAGGGCAGCACCATCGCCAGCATGCTCAGCAGCGCCGCACCGCAGCCGTAGAGCCAGACATCCGCCGTATAGCGCACCTGCAGGGCTTTTCGGGAAACGAATTCCAGGAATGCGTTGGCCGAGCCCAGCACCTGACAGATGGCGGCGCTCAGAGGCAGGCCGACCGCCAGGCTCACTCCGGCTACCAGGACGCTCTGCAGCAGATAGATCCCCAGGATCTGCCGTCTGCCGGCGCCGCGGCTTTTGATGACGCTGATCTCACTCTGTTCCATGCTCAGGATCTGACCGGAGACCATGAAGATGAAGGCTGCCAGAAGGGCGTAAATGGGGATCTGCAGAATACGCAGGGTGACCCGGACCCGGGCAGCATCCACCAGATACTGTTCCAGGATCCCGCTGTAATACTCGTTGAAGCTGGTGTTGTTCCGTTCCTTATGGAGGGCGGCATCCTTCTTGGCCTCCTGATAGAGGAACTCCGCGTTATCCACCGTAACGTCATGGTAATCCATCACCACGAACCAAAGGCCCATGGATTTGCAGGGCAGACGCACCATGCTGCCGAACATATCCTCATAAAGCTGCTGGGACATCATGAGCTGGGTCTCATAGCTGCTGGGGCTCTTGTACCAGTAATGATCCTCCGGATCGGCTGCGTCATAGATGCCCACCACCTGGATCTTCCAGGGGTTCCCGTCCGCATCCGTCACCTTCGGCAACTCCAGGACCTCGTTCAGCAGGAGGTTCTGCTTGATGAGCGCCTTCTGACTGACGACGACCTCGATGACCCCATCCTTTGCCTCATCCGAATACATCCGGCCGGAAACGATCTTCGCATGCTCCGGCAGCCCGGTGAGGGACCCCAGACGGACCTCCTTGGTGGTAAAGTTGGAGCGGGGCAGGGTGGGTTTGATCTGGACCTGTTCCAGGAAGGTATTCTCGACGATCCATTCCTGCCGCAGTCCCAGGCGCTCGGGCATGCCATAGGCCATCGCCCGCTCATCCTGATAATACTGTATGGCGCTGCTCCCCTCCCGGGAGTTGGCCGGAACGCTGCTGAGCATATACGCCGTGGTGGCGTACCGTCCGTTCTGGGTGACGTAGCTGGAGAAGGTATTGGTGAGCATCCGCTGCAGCGCAGCTTCGGTATACATGGGGTTGCCCGCGGCGATGGCCACCAGCAGGATATTCCCGACCAGCAGGGCGGCCATGAGCCACTTTTTGTTCAGCATTTTCCGTAAGACGAATTGTAGCATGCTCTTCCGCCTCCCTCAGGTGTTGTAAGAGCTGACCACGACCTGGTCGCCCTCCTTGAGGCCCTGGAGGATCGCGACCACAGTCCCGGTTGACGGACCGCGAAGGACCGGTCGTTTCTTCGGGGTATCCCCCTCCAGAATGGTGACGTAGTAGATCCCCTCTTCGCTGGTCAGTGCGTTCTTGGGGACCACCAGGGCATCCCGCAGCATGAGGCAGTTCACCTCCATGGCGGACTGGGTGTTTTTCCCGGTCAGCGCGCCGGGATCTACCCGGACAAAGATATTGCTTCCCCGATACCGATAGGGTACCACTTCGGGAGAGGAGACGATGGTACCCGTAACTTGCTTCGCCCGGTCGCCCCGGCCCACCGTCACGCTGAGCTCCCGTCCGTAGACATAGCAACCGCTGGAGCTGCTGCCCATAAGCAGGATGGAATCCGCCCCGTTGATGGAGCAGATCTCGGTGCCTGCTGGGATGAGCTCGCCGGTTTTATACCGGCTGTTCACGGAACGGACAAAGCCGTCCAGCGGCGAATACAGGGTGATCTCCCCTGCGGCCGCCTTCATTTCCTCCAGGCCGGCTTCCAGGGATTTCAGCCGGTTTTCGGTCTGCAGCGCATACAGATCCCGGTCCGTCTCCATGCTTTCCGCCTGTTTTTCCCGGATCTCCCGGCGGACACGGGTATAAGCCGCCTGATCCCGGATGCTCTCGATCTGTTCCTCGTACCAGGCCAGGCGTTCCTCCATGTTGGCCTGCAGAGCCTGGATCTCCAGCTCCTTCTGCCGGATATCGGAAGCGCTGCCGATCCCCTGCAGGACAGCCACCGGGTCTCCTTCCTTTACCTGCTGATTCCGCTCCACCAGGATCTCCTTGAGCACCAGCTGGCTGTTCCCGGTACGAACAGGCCGCACCAGGCGGTAGGTCACGTCGCCGGTGATGCTCAGGGTGCGGAACATATCCTGCTTTTCCACCGTGACGGTCTGGTAAGTCGTCTTTTTCTCTGCGATCCCGCTGTCCGCCAGACGGGTGGACATATCCACCGATTCCGTCTGCTTCGCGGTGCAGCCCGCCGCGAACGCAAAGGCCAGAGCCAGGAGCAGAACCTTTCCTTTAGTTCCCCACATAGACCTGATCTCCTTCCTCCAGCCCCTGGTCGATCTGGACCAGGGCGTCGGTCACGACTCCCCGGGTTACGGTCCGCCGTTCCCGGCCTTCCGGGGTAACGCAATAGACGTAAAAGCCGCCGGTATCCCGATGAACGGCGTTGGCGGGAAGGAGCAGCGCATCCTCAACCTGATCCGTCGTCAGGAAAAGGACCACTTCCATGCCGGCTTCCACCGGATGGCCGTTTGCCTCCTTCACCAGGAAGGTGCTCTGCATCACATCGCCGGAGGCCTTCATGGCCAGGTACTCTTTCCGGGCCAGAGGCACGTACTCCACCTCTACCCGGTATCCGTCCACCATGGCGTAAAGCTCCGTCGCCCGGCTCACCTGCTCAGCGGTGAGGTAATCTGTGCGGATACGGGCCGTGTCCGCAGCGGCAAGCCAGATCAGCGCGTTGTTGGCCATGGCGTAGCTTCCCTCCGCCGCAGCGCAGTGGACGACCGTCCCGTCGCAGGGAGCGGCGAGCACGCCGGCATTGACCTGCTTTTCCAGCTCCTCGATCCTCCGAACCATATCCTCCCGGTTGAGGGCCCAGAGACCTTCGAACTCCTCCATCTGATTCTCCAGCTCGCGGATCTGGGCTTCCTTCAGTTTTCTGGTGGTGGAGGAGACTCCGTAACTCTTCAGCTCCTCCAGTTCCAGCCGGGCGATGTCCATCTGGAGTTCCCGCTTCTTCCGGTTCAGCTCATGCTCGGTATCCGAGTATTCCAGCTGGTCCCTGGCGGAGGCCAGGGCGGATTCCAGCGAAGCCGTATTGAGCCTGGCCAGAGGCTGACCGGACTTCACCTGGCTCCCTACGCTCACCAGGACCTCGGTGATCGGGCCGG
>CAMVBX010000146.1 GCA_947165825.1 uncultured Clostridia bacterium | reverse complement strand
TGCTTGCGTGCGTTCGATTGCTCCTCCTCTCCAAACCGAAGCGGCGGCTTCGGCTTGGGAAACGGGGGACGGGGGCGAGACTCCCCAGGATGAGAAAAGCAGCAGCGGGAAAAGGAAACCGGACCGCCGGAGACATTCCCCGGCGGAGAGCGGCGCAGACCGGGCGGAAGGACAGCTCCGGCCGCGTTTCCACCCCCGCATCCCCTATTGTAAATCCCGCCGGAAGGTGTTATGATATACCATATTTATAGGGGAACTCCCGCCGCAGGACGTCCCCGCTGTGAACGGATGACACAAAATCAAAATATGGAAAACAAGGAGTGCAAGAGATGAAACGTATACCTTTTGACCCCAAGGAGCTGGAACCCATCGGCTTTAACCCCGGCTTCGGCCCCAACATGAAGCCCACCCCCATCTTCAATACCCCCATCAGCCCCCGGGACAACCACATGCTGCTCCTGAGCAAGGAGCTCCCCCTCTGGATGCCCGGCAACGGCGATACCCAGATGATCACCCCCATGTGTCCGGACAATATCGCCCGTGGCTTCGTCTTTGAGGCGGAGAAGCTGGACCTGAGCAAGGCCGGCGGACCGGATATGTTCGGCGTGGAATGGGAATATATCCCCACCGTGGGCGGCTCCATGGTCCGTCCCGGCGAGCCCAAGGTCAAGGACCTGAACCACTGGGAGGACTACATCACCTTCCCCAAGGTGGAAGACCTCATGGACTGGGAAGCCATGGCCAAGCGGAACAAGGAAAACTATATCAAGCCCGGCCGGACCCTGGTGGTCACCATCCTCACCGGCTTCTTTGAGAGGCTGATCTCCTTCGTGGACTTTGAGGACGCTGCTTTCGCCCTCATCGACGAGGATCAGCAGGAGGCCGTGCATCGCCTCTTCGACAAGCTGGCGACTTTCTATGACGAGTACATGTATTACTACAAAAAGTATCTGGATGCGGACGTGATCAACTTCCACGATGACTGGGGTTCCCAGCGGGCTCCCTTCTTCAGCCTGGCCACCGTGCGGGAAATGATCGTTCCCTATCTGAAGCGGGTGGTGGACAGCGCCCATAAGTACGGCATGAAGCTGGATCTCCACTCCTGCGGCAAGAATGAGATGCTGGTCCCCGCCATGATCGACGCCGGGGTGGACTCCTGGTCCGGCCAGCCCATGAACGATTTTGAGATGCTCTATGAGAAGTACGGCGACAAGATCGTCCTGGGTATGCCCATCACCGGCATCCGGGAGGATATGGACGAGACGGAGCTGCGGGACGTGATCGAATCCTTCGTGCGGAAGCACCCCCACGCCCTGGGCAACCTTCGCTTCGCCCCGGAAAAAGCCCCGTATATCCTCTACGAAGTCTCCAGAAAGGTTTACTGTGCATAATTCGTGAAGAACAGACCGCGCGGCACTTGCCTGACGGAGGTCCTGGTCGGCTGTCTGATCCTGGTCCTGGTGATCGCGGGCGCTCTGGCGCTCTGCACCTGGTCCGCGGATCCGGCGCCCTCCGGGACCTCCGCCCCTGAGAAAGCTCCCACTCCCACCGCCGTTCCCCCTGTGGTGACGGCGGCGCCTGCGCATACCCCGACACCGGAGCCAACCCCCTCTCCCACGCCGGAGCCCACGCCGGAGCCTACGCCGGAGCCTACACCGGAGCCAACGCCTGAGCCGGCGCCGGAATCCGGGACGAAGGATTTCAGCCCGGCGGGCCTGTCTCCGGAATCCGTGGTGAACCCCTACTGTCTCTATGACTATACCCAGCTCCGGGCGGATCTCACGGCGCTGGAGGAGCGGTATCCCCAGCTCATCCGGGTATACAGCCTGGGAGAGACGGCGGAAGGCCGCCCCATTCCCGCCTTCGACTTCGGCCGGGGCGACCGGGAGGTGGTGATCATCTCCTCCATGCACGCCTGCGAGCATATCGCCACCAACGTGGTGATGTATCTGACGGATCAGTATTGCCAGGGATATGCGGCGGACGGGGAATGGAACGGGATCCGGTACCGGGATATCCTGGACAAGGTGAAGTTCCGTATCCTCCCCATGGGGAATCCGGACGGGATCGAGCTGGCCCAGAAGGGCCTCTGGGCGGTGAAGGATCCGGATGCCATCCTGGCCATGGGCTACGGGGAGGATCATGATTTCTCCGACTGGAAGGCCAATATCCGCGGGGTGGACCTGAACGCCAATTTCTCCCATAAATGGGGGATCCGGGACGAGATTGACAGTCCCCGGGACGCGGGTTGGTGCGGACCGGAGCCCATGAGCGAGCCGGAATCCAGAGCCATGCAGAAGCTGCTGGACAGCAGCGACTGGCGCCTGTTCATCTCCCTCCATATCCGGGGCGAGGTGATCTACTGGCTGGATACGGATACCCTGAACCTCTACGACGCCCATTATCCCATCGCCCGGCGGCTGTCCAACGCCTTCGGCTACGGCCTCATGGGGGCGGAGGAAGTTTCGGACCGGGGCGGCTACCTGGTGAACACCGTGCGGGTGGAGACCGGAAAATTCTGCGCCACCCTGGAGCTCTGCCCCTACCTGGCGGAGGACCCCTATCCACCGGAACGGTTCCCCGAGGTGGTGGACGGGATCTATTCCCTCTTCCTCACCCTGGGGGAGGAAGCGTTGAATATGGACTGACCCTGACGGCGCAGCGCAGACAGAGATGAACGCCCCCCGCGGAGAAATCCGCGGGGGTTTCTGCGCCCTGCCCGAGGCTCGGTTTTCCCTGTCCCCACGGAATAATCTCTCCCGTCTCTGCCCATAATTCCCCCATGAAACGTTTGAGAAGACGCCTGCTCCCGCTCACGGCGGGAGCTTTGCTGGGCGCCCTGGCCGCATGGCTCCTGCTATCCCGGAGCCTGGCTCTGGGGCTGGCGGGCCGGGGACCGGCGGGCAGTCCGCCGCCGGGGGAGGAATGGACCCTCACCGCCGGAGACGGCGTCCGGCTCCGGGCATCCGCCTGCACCGCAGGCATGGGAAAGACCTGGGTCCTGCTCCTCCATGGCTGGGGGGAGACGGGGGAGAGCCTGGCCGGGCTGGGGGAGGTCTACCGCGCCAGGGGCTGGAGCACCCTGATCCCGGATCTGCGGGGCTGCGGCGGGAGCGGCGGCCGGTATCGCGGTCTGGGCACCGGAGACGGAGCGGACGTGCTGGCCTGGATGGCGCGGATCCGGGAGCGCTGCCCGGAGGCGACGATCCTCCTCCACGGGGTGGACCTGGGGGCCAACGCCGCCCTGGCCGCCGCGGCGGAAGGGCCCCCGGGGCTCCTGGCCGTGGCTGCGGACAGCCCCGTTCCCGATCCGGAGTCCCTGGGAACCCGGTTCGCTTCCGGCGGAGGCCCGCTCCTGCGCCGGGGAATCTCCGCTCTGCTGCGGAGCATGGCGGGGAAGGAGAGCCTTCTGATCCGAAGACAGACCGCCGGGACCAGGGTGCCCATCCTGTTCCTCCATGGGGAGGGGGATGACCTGGTCCCGGCGGCTGAAGCCGAGAGACTTTATTTCCTCGCGGGGAAGGAGAGCCGCCTGCTGCGGCTCAGGTCCGGCCACGGCGACGGGTTCCGCCGGGACCGGGAGCGTTACCTCCGGGGGCTTTTCGCTTTCCTTACAGGCTGTTCAGGATCTCCTCGAACTCCGTAAGGGTTTCGGAAAAGACGGCCAGGGCGTTTTTCACCGTATCCGGTCTCGTCAGGTCCACCCCGGCGATCTTCAGCTCCTCCAGGGGATAGTCGCTGCCGCCGGTGGTGAGGAAGCGCAGGTAGCCGGAGGCGTCCCCGGTTTCCAGGATATGCCGGGCGATGGCCACGGCGCTGCTGAAGCCCGTAGCGTACTGGTACACGTAGAAGGAACGGTAGAAATGGGGGATGCGGGCCCATTCGATATCCCCGTAGTCGTCCGTCACGCAGCCATCGTAGTACAGGGCGTTCAGTCCGTGGTACACCTGGGAGAGGGCGGAGGCGGTGAGGGGCTCCCCGGCGGCGTCCATCTCGTGGGCCTTCCGCTCGAACTCCGCGAACAGGGTCTGACGGAAGAGGGTGGTGCGGAAGCCCTCCAGGAACCGGTTCAGCACGTAGGCCTTCCGGCGGGGATCCGTTTCGGTTTTCAGCAGATACCGGCTCAGCAGGACCTCGTTCACCGTGGAGGCCACCTCGGCCACCATAAGGGAGTACCCGGCGTTGGCGTAGTCGTTTGCCCGGTCGCTGAAGAAGCTGTGCATGGAGTGGCCCAGCTCATGGGCCACGGTGAAGGCGTCCTCCAGGGTGTTCGTGTAGTTCAGCAGCACATAGGGGTGCACCCCGTAAATGCCGCAGGAGAAGGCGCCCGTATCCTTGCCCCGGTTCTCGTAGACGTCCATCCATTTTTCGTCGTAGGCCCGGTCCAGCAGGGTCTGGTACTCCGCCCCCAGGGGCAGAAGCGCCTTCTTGACCAGGTCCCGGGACTCGGCAAAGGAAACGGGGAACTCCACGTTCTCCACGATGGGGGTATACAGGTCGCACAGGTGGAGCTCCTTCAGACCCAGGCGCTTCCGCCGGATATCCAGGTACCGGCGCATATCCGGCAGGGCGTCGTGTACCGCGGAGATCAGACTGTCGTATACGCTCACGGGAACGTTGTTCCCGTCCAGGGAGGCGGTGCAGGCATCGGGGTAATGCCGGACGGCGGCCCGGAAATTATCCATCTGCACGTTGCCTGCATACAGGGCGGTGAGGGTGTTTTTGAACTGCTCGAAGGCCCCGAAATACTTCCGGAAGGCCTCCTCCCGTACCCGGGGATCCCGGCTTTCCCGGAAAACCGCGAAGTTGCCGTTGGTGAGGGTGACCTCGTTCCCCCCCTCGTCCCGGATCTTCGGGAAGGTCATGTCCACCGCGTGGAGCATGGAGAAGGCGTTCCCCGGAGCGGAGGCGGGGCGGGACAGACGGGCCAGCAGGCCCTCCGTGGCCTCATCCAGCACATGGGACCGGGTCCGGCAGATATCCTGGAGCCGGTGGCGGTAGACCTGCAGATCCGGCCATTCCATCCAGGCGGCCAGCTGGTCCGGGTCGATGGAGAGAATCTCCGGCTCCAGGAAGCTCGTGGCGGCGGAGCAGGCGTTGGCCAGGTTCTCCGCCCGCTCGTTCATGGCCTGGTATTCCTCGTCGCCCCCGTCGGCGGAATGATGGAGCATGGCATAGATGACGCATTTCTCCAGCCGTTCCTCCAGGGCAAAAAGGGTATCCAGTCCCTGCTTCAGGCTCTGGGGGGAGGTTTTGAAGGTCCCCTTCAGGGCGGCGACGGTCTCCAGCTCCCGGGTGAGGGCCAGGAGCTCCGCTTCCCAGGCCGCCTTATCGGGATAGATGGGGGTGAAAACCCACTGATACGCCGGATCCATATCCCGGCGGGCTTTCAGCTCTGTCATATTACGATTCCTTTCTGGTATTCTGGTGCATCAATTATATCCCCGGGGCGGCGGAAGTCAACAAAAGATGGGAAAAACCCGAAAAAAAGACTTGCACTTGCCTGAAGGTCTTGCTATAATTATTCGGCATTACGCACACGGACGCTTAGCGGAGCCCCGTTCCCGGCCATCCGGGCGGCTGCGCCGAACCCCGTGGAGGTAATAAACAAAAACAGGAGGAATGCAAAATGGCAGTCGTATCCATGAAGCAGCTGCTGGAAGCCGGTGTCCACTTCGGCCACCAGACCCGGCGCTGGAACCCCAAGATGGCGCCCTATATTTATATGGAGCGCAACGGCATTTATA
>CAMVBX010000145.1 GCA_947165825.1 uncultured Clostridia bacterium | reverse complement strand
AATCCGGTCACCGAAGCGGACGAAGGAGAACACATAGCAGTCATCCGTGCAAAGGACCCGGGTTTCTCCGGTCTGCCACAGGTACTTGCAGATACAGGCCTTTCCCGCGGCGTCCCGGTCATATTCATATCCCACAAAGAAGAATCCGTCCTCCGCTGGGATCACGTCCTCGCTGAAATAGGTCATATAGGTCTGCATCAGCGGCGCGGTCAGCTGCTTCAGTTCCTTCTGCTCGTTGTCCCAGAGGAAAAGAGCTCGGCGGTGCTTGTTGACATAGCCGGCCCCGTCTCCCATATAGGGATACTCGTCAAAGAATCTCCAGCCGGGGGCCTCCTTTTCCGCCTCCCGGTTGACGTCGGTATCAATCCTGGCCAGGAACCGGCTGCCGCCCAGATGGGAAATCTGCGCGCCGGGGCGAGGGATCCGCAGGTATTCCTCCGCCTCTCCCCCGGTAATGTCGATGGCATACAGCACCGTCGCGTCCGCCGCGGGCTCGCCCCGGATCCCGGAAAAAGCGACGTGGGTCTCGTCCAGCCAGAACGCGCCGTTGTCCCGGGTTCCGGAGGTCAGCCGCCGGGAATCGCCGGTGCGCAGATCCAGCAGCCACAGGCAGGTCTGGTATGCGTCCGCCGCGGGGTTCAGCCGCTGCAGGGTATATACGGCATGGGTTCCCGCCGGGGAGACCGTGAGGTTTTGAACATTGCGCAGCGCGTCATAATCTGCATTACAGAATTTTTTCATGGGTAACAACCTGCCTTTCTCACAATTCTCTTTCCGCGCCGGTCTTTGGAGAAACCAGGGGACGGTGCCGCAGGTACCGGACCAGGGTCTTTCCCCCCTCCGCCAGCACCTCCCGATCCGCCACCACCCTTGCCCGCCGCAGGAAATCCAGTGAGGTCCTGATATGGACCAGATGGGCTTCGGCGCATTTGCTCAGCCACTCGCCCCCCGCGGTTTCATCCGCTGCCTCCGCGGTAAACATCCCGCTGAAGATCCAGGGGCGGCTGACCGTCGGATATGGATGCCGGGGATTGTAGGGCGAGGGGATCCAGTAATCCAGCATAGGGCCCGCCTGACTGCAGGGAAAGCACTCGTCCAATCCCTGCCAGGAATACTTCATGAACCTGCCGTTCCATTCTTCGGTGTCCCGCGCAAAGTCCCGGCAGCCCTCAAAGGCCCGGTCAATCCGGCTGCGCCAGGCCCGGCAGAACGCAGTATTGGAGGGGTAGTCCGGATCGTCTATGTGGAAATAAAAGGCGCAGAGCAGCGCACGGGGCAGCCAGAGGCCCCGATAGCCGGAAAGCTGACCGAATTGCTGGGGAATCTCATGGTGGGGAACCCCGTGGAGATCCAAAAACGCGTCCGGCAGCCATTCCTCCGCGATTCGGGTGAAGGCCAAGGCCTCGGTATGGATTGTGTCATGGTCAAAGTAATGGGGCATAAGATCCGCGCCCAGGGAATTGGTATAACAGGTCTGATGCTGCCAGGTGGGATGCTCCCGGCACAGCTCCTCGTGCAGAGCCGCGCCGTCCACGTTTTCCATGGGCAGCAGAATCAGGTTCATTTCCTCGGAGATGGTTCTGTATTCCGGGTTGGTGAAAAGCTCCCGGATCAGGTGGAAGATGGCGTTGGTGGCGGAGACCTCATTGGCGTGATGGCGTCCGTTGATCAGTACCGTGGGAAGAAGCTGGGTGCGCTTGACCCGGGAGACCCAACCGATTTCCCGGGCTGCCGGCTCCACCGCGTAGATTTCTCTTCCCTGGTAGCTTCTGCCGGCCACAGTCACCCGCAAGCCCGGGACCCGGCTCAGCTGCCGCATCACCCGTCGGTACTCCTCATACCCCACAGGATGATCCGGCCACAGGTCGATCTCCTGGATCCCAAGGTCCGGAAGGGCCTCCGGCGGCTCCGGAAGCTTCGCCCAGAGGCACTCGCCCTTCTGCTCCAGACCCACAGCGCCCCAGCCGGCAAGCTTGCGGGAGAGGTCCGTAAAGCCCTCATCCGTCAGCCGGACAAGCTCCCGGACAAGAGCACTGTCCACCGCGGAACCCAGAAGAAGAAAACGCAGCGTCAGCCGTTCCTTTTCCCAGCCCACCCCGGCGCAGACGCATTCTGTCTCAGCCGGGGCAAAGCAATCGCCCTTTTCGCAGGGCATCCACAGGGACGCCTCCAGTGTCGGCGGGCCAGGCCGCACATGGATGCGGGGCAGAATCAGCCCCGGAGCGTCCAGCCCTTTGACTCCGTGTTTTTTGCCCATCTGCAGGAAATAGGCCTGACCCACCTGGTGCAGGGCATCCTCCAGCACCTCGCCGGCAGAGATATGGTCCGATCTTTGCGGCAGTTCCCGTTCCGGGCCGCCGATCCCAATCTGAAGCTCCAGGCGTGTGAAGAAGGGCTGGCGCAGCGGGGAAAACGCCGCCTCCGCCGCCTTCTGTCCGACCCAGGGAAGCAGCTCCTCCTGGAACCGGGTCCAGATCCGTTCCGCGTCCGTGGCAATCCGCTGATTCAGAACGGCGGTTTCGTTGACACAGACCTTCAGAAAGCCGGTACAGGGCAGCGCCGGCCCACAGTCCGGCAGCTGATACAGAAACGGCGCCGCGCAGGTATGGACCGAGCATTCCTCCCGCAGGAGTCGCTTTCCTGCGGCGTCACAGGCAGAGGCTTCGTAGGTGACAGTGGGGGGAAGCTCGCCTGCCTCCAGGATGACGTTGTCCCGGGAGATTCCCAGGATCTGCGCCGCCAGCTCGTCGGCGGGATAGAGATCCGAGAGCCAGCGGGGCGGCTTTTCCGTATTCCGGTCCAGCGACTGCCAGTCGAATTCCGCTCCGTGCTCCGTTACGCACCGATGGATCCAGGGAGAAAAGCGGATCCGGACCCGGCTGACGCTGCCGAGGGCTGCCGCCTTCGGCGCAAACTCCTCTTCCAGCCAGCTCAAGCCCTGCTTGAACGCGCACCGGAGCCTTCCTTCCGTGAGGACGGCCCCCGCGCTTTGGACCCGGTCCCGGATTTCATCCAGCAAAGCCAGGCGCTCCGGCCTGTCCTGCCCGATGGCGCCCACAACGCTGACCCGATCCCCCGGCCGCAAAAGCGGATAAACCCGCTGCATCAGCTCCCGCAGCTCCTGCTCTTCCCCCTTCAAGGACCAGCTGCGGCGTTCCTCCAGAATCGGATCCCGCCGGGTGTGAAAGACGGTGTCCGGAAATCTGGCCTGAAAGCGCGTCAGGTCGCCGTCGGGGCAGAGGCAGACCTCATCGGCTCCATGGCTCAGGATCCATGCGGCCTGACCGTCGGCCCGCCGCATCCGCAGGCTCCGGCGCAGATGCTCCGTCACGTGGCAGAGCCGCTCGCCCTCCGCCGCCAGGGGAAACTGCCGGCCCAGGGCCTCGGCAAAGCGAACCAGCTCCTGTCCGCTGCCTGTCAGCAGGATTCGCTTCTCGGGCACAGTCTTCTCCAGCTCCAGAGCCGGAGCCCTTTCCGCCCGGCGGAAAACCAGGAGATTGCCCCGGGGCTGTCTGCTGATGAGCGGGCAGGCAGCGCTCGTCGTCTCCATGCCAAAGCGGGCAGCCAGAATACAGGCCGCCTGACACAGGGCGTCGTCCGGCTCCGTCTCAAAGTAAAAGCTGCAGTCCAGCCGGTCGGGCAGGCCGTCTCCGTCCTCATCCTGAAGCAGCCAGCCCTTCTCAAAGAGCAGCTCCAGTCCGCCGGTCTTTCGGGCCGTGGACTTCGGTGCGTGGGCAAGCGCGGAGCTGTAATCCGCCGGCCCGGGAATCTCCTTCCCGGTTTTCGGAAGCAGGTCCCCGGCAAGCTGTTTCCAGACCTCCCCGGGAGACTTGCCCTCCGGCACCCGGATGACGTTGGGCGCGTCCGGCCCCTTCGCTCCGATCTGCAGGTAGACCGTCTCCGGCTCCGGCGCTTCGTCCGGCCTGTGGAGAAAGGGAACAGGCAGCACCGGAGAACAGAAGCCGATCAGGTGCGACACCTCCACCGCCAGAAGCCTTTCTTCGATTCCGGCATTACGATCCAGAATCAAACCGTATTTTTTCATAGAGTCTCCTCATTTGATTGGGGCGCAAACAGCACACAGCTGACCTTATGGCCCGGCTCCACCTCATGCTCCGGGATGTCTCCCTTTAGGCATGCCTCGGTGCAGTTGGGACACCGGGACGCGAATCTGCAGCCCGGCTTGGGATTGATGGGATTGCCGATCTCTCCCTTCAGCAGCTCAAACTGCCTGTTTCTGGCCTCCAGGGTCGGCTCCGGGAGGGCGGCCAGGAGGGCTTTGGTATAGGGATGGCAGGGGTTCTCAAAAATCTGGTCGCTGGTACCCAATTCCACGCATTTGCCCAGATAAGTCACCATGATGTTGGTGCTGATATGCTTGACCACGCCCAGATCGTGGGTGACGAACATGTAGGTCAGTCCCATCTCATCCTGCAGATCCATCAGCAGGTTCAGGATCTGGGCCTGGATGGAGACGTCCAGGGCGGAAACCGGCTCGTCGCAGACAATGAAGTCCGGATCCAGGGCCAGGGCCCGGGCAATGCCGATTCTCTGCCGGCGGCCGCCGTCCAGCTCATGGGGGTAAGCGCCGGCAATCCGTTTGGCCAGGCCGACGGTGTCCATCAGCTCCGCTACCCGCTTGTAGCGTTCCTGTCGATTGGAGCAGGTGTGGTTGATCACCATCGGGTCCGCAATCAGATCCGCCACGCACATGCGGGGATTCAGAGAGGAATAGGGATCCTGGAAGATCATGCTCATTCTGGTGTGGAGCTGACGGTTTTGTTTCCGGGTGAGACTTGCCATATCCCGGCCCCGGAACAGGACCTTCCCCTCCGTGGGCTCATGCAGGCCGATTACCGTGCGGCCCAGGGTGCTTTTCCCGCAGCCGGATTCTCCCACCACGCCCAGGGTCTGGCCCTGAAGGATCCGGAGGTTGACGCCGTCCACCGCGTGAAGGAAGCCCTTCCGCACCTTATAATATTTCTTCAGGTCCACGGTCTCAATCACCGGGACAGTATCGTGCTGATTCATACCTTCTCCCCTCCGAACAAATGGCATCTGATGATGTGTCCGTCCCGCTCCGTCTCCGGCGGCTCCTGCTGCCGGCAGGCTTCCGTGCAGTGGGGGCACCTGGGAGAAAACTTACAGCCTGTGGGCAGATTGGAGGGATCCGGCATCAGACCGTCAATGGGCGACAGGCGCCTGGCCTTGCTTTTGAGATCCGGAATCGCGCCGAACAGGCCCACCGTATAGGGATGATGGTCCCCGGGGCCGTAGATCTGCTCCACCGAGCCGTATTCGATGATTTCGCCCGCGTACATGATGGCCACGTCGTCGCAGGTGCGAACCACAACCCCCAGATCATGGGAAATCATGATCATCGAGGTTCCCAGCTGTTCCTTGAGTCTGGAGATCAGGGCAAGGACCTGGGCCTGGATGGTCACATCCAGGGCGGTGGTGGGCTCGTCCGCGATCAGGATGTCCGGGCGGCAGGCCAGGGCTATGGCAATGACCACCCGCTGCTTCATCCCGCCGGAGAACTGCAGGGGATAATTGTTCTTTCGCTCGGCGGGGATTCCCACCAGCTCCAGAACCTCCTCGACCCGGCGGTTCACCTGTTCCTTCGTCATTTTATCCGAGGCGTGATTGCGAATTGCCTCCGCAATCTGGTTTCCCACGGTCATGATGGGATTCAGCGCGGTCATGGGATCCTGGAAGATCATGGAGATGATTGAGCCTCGCATCATACGCATGTG
>CAMVBX010000144.1 GCA_947165825.1 uncultured Clostridia bacterium | reverse complement strand
CCGCGCTCTTTCCCCGGTTTCTCTCGCGCAAGAGAAACCGGGCCGCCGGAGGCAATCCCCCGTCAGAGGGCAACGCTGCGACGGCTCATCCCTCATCCGTCTCCGGCTTCCGTGAGACGCCGGAGCCACTTTCCCCCAGGGGGAAGGCAGACCGCGGGCGGGAACCCGGTGCTGCCCAACCGGCATATTTTTCTCTTTTCCCCCTTTCTTTCCCGGTAAAATTAGTGTAAAATATACTCTCATGCGACAGCAGAGGGAAGGAGCGGTAAGCTTGGAGGCAAAATACCACCGCGTACTCATCAAGATGAGCGGAGAAGCCCTGGCCGGATCCCTGCACAAGGGGATCGATTTCGGCTTCGTGGAAAAGCTGTGCAAAGCGGTGAAGAGCGTCGTGGATCTGGGGGTCCAGGTGGCCATCGTCTGCGGCGGCGGGAACTACTGGCGGGGCGCCCAGGATGGTGGCGATAAAATGGTCCGCAGCCGGGCGGATTACATGGGGATGCTGGCCATCACCATGAACTGTCTGGCCCTGCTGGACGGGCTGGAGAAGCAGGGGGTGGAAGCCCGGATCCAGTCCGCGTTGGGAACGGACAAGCTGGCGGAGCCCATCAACCGGGACCGGGCGGTGCGGCATCTGGAAAAGGGCCGGGTGGTCCTCTTTGCCGGCGGCACCGGAGAACCCTATTTCACCACGGATACCGGCGCCGTGCTCCGGGCCCTGGAGGTGGATGCGGACGTGCTGCTCCTGGGGAAGAACATCGACGCCATCTACTCCGCGGATCCCAAACTGGATCCCAACGCCAAGCGGTACAGCGCCATCACCTATCGGGAGATCCTGGAGAAGGACCTGAAGGCCATGGACGCCGCCGCTACCCAGCTGGCCATGGAGAATAAGCTGAAGCTCCACGTCTTCGGCCTGAAGGATCCCGAGAATCTCCTCCGGGCCGTCTCCGGGGAAGCCATCGGCACGGTAGTCAGATAAGGAAGAACGATCCTGCCGCAAAGGCGGCAGCAGGGAATAAAGGAGGCGCCAACATGAACAAGAGCGATTACGTACAGTACACCGAAAAAATGGAAAAGACCATCGAGGTCATGCAGACCAACTTCGCGGCGGTGCGCGCCGGCCGGGCCAACGCCGCGGTGCTGGACCAGATCCGGGTGGATTATTACGGCACCCCCACCCCCATCAACCAGATTGCCAGCATCGCCTCTCCCGATCCCCGGACCCTCACCATCCAGCCCTGGGACGGGAGCACCATGAAGCTTATCGAAAAGGCGATTCAGCAGAGCGACCTGGGCATCAACCCCCAGAATGACGGGCGGCTCATCCGCCTCCTCTTCCCCCAGCTCACGGAGGAGCGCCGCAAGGATCTGATCAAGCAGGTCCGCAAGTACGGGGAGGAGAGCAAGACCGCCATCCGCAATATCCGCCGGGACGCCATGGAGGACTTCAAGGCCCAGAAGAAGAAATCCGAGATCACCGAGGACGATCAGAAGAACGCGGAGAAGGACATCCAGAAGCTGACGGATGATTACGTCAAGCAGATCGAGCAGCTGGTGGAGAAGAAGGAAAAGGAGCTCAGCGAAATCTGATCATGGCTCTGTTCAGAAGGAAAAGGCCGGACGGCCCGGAGGGCAGTCCGGCCATTCAGCCGCGCACAGCCGTGCCGCGGCATATTGCCGTCATCATGGACGGAAACGGCCGCTGGGCCACGAAGCGGGGGCTGCCCAGACCGGCCGGCCACTCCGCCGGATCGGAGACCTTCCGCCGCATCTCCCGGTACTGCCGGGATATCGGGGTGGAGTATTTCACCGTGTATGCCTTTTCCACGGAGAACTGGAAGCGCTCCCGGGAGGAAGTGGAGGCCATCCTGAAGCTCCTGGACAAGTATCTGCGGGAGGCCATCGACACCATGGAGCAGGAACGGATGAAGCTGGTCCTCCTGGGGGATCTGAGCCGTCTGCCCCCCCAGCTCCGGGCCCTGGCGGACCGGGCTCTGGAGGTGGGCCGGAAGGTGCAGGGGATGCAGGTGAACGTCTGCTTCAACTACGGCGGCCGGGATGAGATCCTTCGGGCCGCCCGGCGCTACGCCGCGGACTATGCCGCCGGGAAGGCTCCCGCCGACCTGGACGAGGCGGGCTTCTCCGCCTACCTGGACTCCGCGGGTATCCCAGATCCGGATATCATCATCCGCTCCGGCGGGGAGCAGCGCACCTCCAATTTCCTGCTATGGCAGTCCGCCTATGCGGAATACTGGTTTACGGATACCCTCTGGCCGGATTTCGGACCGGCTGAGATCGACGCGGCCATCGCGGCCTTCGGCAGTCGGGACCGCCGCTTCGGCGGCGTGAAGGACGCCGGGAAAGGATAATCACTATGGCAAGCAATCGCATTTCCCGCATCGACGAGGATCTGCAGCGGGAGCTCTCCGCCCTCATGCGCAGGGCAAAGGACCCCCGGCTGCAGCAGGGCCTTTTCACCATCACCGGGGTGGAGACCACCGGTGATCTGCGGTATGCGAAGGTGTATTACAGCGTACTGGGGGAAGTGGACGAAAAGGAACTGCGCAAGGGCCTCAAATCCATCGCTCCCTGGCTCCGCCGGGAGCTGGGCAGCGTGCTCACCCTCCGGTATACCCCGGAGCTCCTCTTTGAGCGGGACCTGTCCATGGAGCGGGGCCAGCGGCTCAGCGAGGTCATCCGGGACCTGGAAAGGAAGAACGGGGAAGATGAGGATCAGTGATTGTGCCGCCTGGCTGCGGCAGCGCAGCGGCTTCCTCATCCTCTCCCACCATCGGCCGGACGGGGACGCCCTGGGTTCCGCCGCCGCCCTGTGCCGGGGGCTGAGGATCCTGGGGAAGACCGCCTATATCCTGGAAAATCCCCAGGCAACGGACCGGTATATCCCCTATCTGCGGGAGTATTACGCCCCGGCGGGTTATGTGCCGGAGCATGTGATCACCGTGGACCTGGCGGACGAGGGCATCCTGCAGGTGAACGCCCGAGAGACCTATACGGGCAGGGTGGAGCTGGCCATCGACCACCATCCCTCCAATACGGGCTACGCCGGAGAGACCCTTCTGATGGGGGAGCGGGCCGCCTGCGGGGAGATCATCTACCTTCTGCTCATGGAGCTGCTGGGGGGCGTGGACAAGGAAACCGCCACCCTGCTGTACATCGCCGTCACCACCGACACGGGCTGCTTCCGGTACAAGAATACCAATCCGGGCACCCTGCGGGTGGGGGCCGCCCTGCTGGAGGCAGGGGCGCCCATTGACCTGAACCGCCGCCTGTTTATGAAGAAGAACCGCACCCGCCTGGCCCTGGAGGCCAGCATCATCAGCGGTCTGGAGTATTTCATGGACGGGGAGGCCTGCATCGGCGTCATCACCCTGGAGGAGCTGGAACGCATCGGCGTAACCGAAAGCGATATGGAGGATATCGCCGTGGTGGCGGGCTCCGTGGAAGGGGTGGAGACCAGCTGCACCATCCGGCAGGTAGGGGAGCATACCTGGAAGGTCTCCGTCCGCACCGGGGAGTATGAGAATGCCTCCCGCATCTGCGCCGAGTTCGGCGGCGGCGGTCATGGCATGGCCGCAGGCGGGACCATTGAAGGCAGCCTGGAGGAGGCCAAGGCCGTGGTCCGGGCCGCCGTGGAAAAGCACTGGAAAGAAAAAGAATGACCGGAATCCTGAATCTGGACAAGCCCGCGGGATGGACCTCCCATGACGCGGTGGCGAAGCTGCGGAGGCTCCTGGGGGAACGGCGCATCGGCCACGGGGGCACCCTGGACCCCATGGCCACCGGCGTGTTGCCGGTGTTCGTGGGCCGGGCCACCCGGGCGGTGGAGTTCTTGGAGGCGGCGGATAAGGAATATGAGGCAGGTCTCCGTCTGGGGATCGTCACGGATACCCAGGATACCACCGGGCAGATCCTGGAGGAAAAGCCGGTCAGCGTAACGGAGGAAGACCTCCGGGCCGCGATCCTGGATCTCGCGGGGGAGCGGGAGCAGCTGCCCCCCATGTATTCCGCCGTGAAGGTGGGGGGCAAGGCCCTGTATGCCTACGCCCGGGCGGGGAAGGACGTGGCCCGGAAACCCCGGCATATCACGATTTATGAAGCGGAGCCCCTGGGCTGGTCCGGGGAGGAATACCGCTTCCGGATCCTCTGCTCCAAGGGCACCTATATCCGCACCCTCTGCCACGACCTGGGTCAGACCCTGGGCTGCGGCGGCGCCATGAGCAGTCTGCGCCGGCTGCGGGCGGGCCCCTTCCGGCTGGAGGAAACCGTCTCCCTGGAGACGGTGACGGAAAAGGGGGAAGCCTGTCTTCTGCCCCTGGACAGCCTGTTTGCGGACCGTCCGGCCATCACCCTGGACGGGGAGCGGACCCGGCGGGTGCTTTGCGGTAACGATATCCCCCTGGAAGGGGAGGCGGGGGAGTACCGCCTGTATGGGCCGGATGGGGAATTTCTGGCCCTGGCCGCCCTGGATTCCGGGCGGGCGAAGATCATCAAGAGTTTTTTCGAGGTTCGGCAATGAAGCAGCAGAGAATTCTGGCCCTGGGCTTTTTCGATGGAGTGCATGAAGGGCATGCCACCCTGCTCCGGCGCTGCCGGGAGCGGGCGGAGCAGCGGGATGCGGAGGCGGCGGTGCTCACCTTCGACGTCCATCCGGATACCCTGGTGAGCGGCCAGAACGTAGCCCTCATCAATTCTCCGGCGGATCGGCGGGAGCTGATCCGCCGTCTGTTCGGCATTGAAAGCGTGCTCCAGCTCCACTTCGACCGGACCCTGATGCAGATGCCCTGGCAGGACTTCCTCACCTGGATCCGGGAGGAATACGGGGCAGTCCATCTGGTCTGCGGCCATGATTTCACCTTCGGCTGGCGGGGAGAGGGCAACCCCCGGCGGCTGCGGGAATACTGCGAGGGGGAGGGCCTGGGCTGCGACGTGATGCCGGAGGTCCGGCTGGACGGGGATGCCGTCAGTTCCACCCGTATCCGGGCCCTTCTGACGGAGGGCAGGCTATCGGAGGCCAACCGTCTCCTGGGCCATCCCCATGTGCTCACCGGGGAGGTCTGCCATGGGCGGCACCTGGGCAGCACCATCGGTTTTCCCACCGCAAATCTGGTCTTCGCCCCCGGCGTCCTGGTCCCCGCCCACGGGGTCTATGCGGGCCGCCTGGAGATCGAAGGGGAGACGGAGCCGAAATACGCCGTCACCAACATCGGCGTCCGGCCAACGGTGGACGATTCCGACCGGGTGACGGTGGAGAGCAACATCCTGGATTATTCCGCGGATCTCTACGGCCGCCGGATCCGGCTGGAGTTCCTGGATTTCCTGCGCCCGGAGCGGAAGTTCGGCTCCCTGGAGGAGCTGAAGGAACAGATCGGGAAAGACGCGGAGCGGGTAAGGGAGTACATCACCGGATAAAACGGAATGAGAAATGACGAACCGGCCATGGGGGGGTGTCCCTGTGGCCGGTTCAGACTGCAGATACGACGAAAAGCCTGCCTTCTCCCGAGGGCTGCGAAGCAGGGGCACGGGAGTGAATGACGTGCCGGCGGCACGTCAGAGCCGCGCCTGACCGAGGTACGCACACGTCCCGGCGCGGGGCCCTCGCGCGCGGAATGAGCCGCAGCGAGAAGGGGGACCGCTTGCGGTGGATGAGGGACTATGCCGCCGTTTCGAAGGGTCTCTGCCGGGGGCGTGACGTTTTCCGATAGATTCGTTCCATTGCCTCTAGTATGGTATGCCTCCGGCGGCCCGGTTTCTCTCACGCGAGAGAAACCGGGGAAAGAGCGCGG
>CAMVBX010000143.1 GCA_947165825.1 uncultured Clostridia bacterium | reverse complement strand
GATCCAGCTGCTGCGCAGTCTGGCTGAAGGCGGAGACCGTTTCGATGAGGCTGTCCAGCTTGCCCATGGCGCTTTCCACGGTGGAGAGGGCGGCGTCCAGACGGTTCAGGCTGCCCATAGCCCCTTCCAGCTCCGAGAAAGCCTCCTCCGCCCGGCTCAGCGCAGCCGAAGCCCGGGGGACAGCCAGCAAGGCCGCCAGGACCACCGCCGCCGCCAGCAGCAGACAGATCGCCGTGACGATGCGGGAATGGCGCAGAGCTTTGCGCTGCCCCTTCACCAGAGTTTCCAGCAGTTCCTGGGTCGCGTACCCGGTCTGATTATCCATGGTTTCTCTCCTTCCTGTTTTCTGATCAGTCCATTCTGCGCCGGACAGGAGAACTCACGTCAGCCACTTTACCTTCATGACGAAGTTCTTCGCGTTTCGATATCCGGCCTTGCCGTAGTAATGCTCATGCATTTCGTCAGCCACGGCCTGGAGTTCCACGCAGGCCGCGCCCCGGGCCTTGACCCGTGCCTCCAGCTCTCCCAGAAGCCGGCTGCCCAGACCCGCTCCCTGCCGGTCTCCGGCAATGACGATCTCCTCCAAAGTATAGCCGGTCAGGTCGTCGTACGGTTTGAAATACCCCATGGCGAAACCGATGGGCTGGCCGGCCTCCTCCAGGAGCAGACCGTAGGCGTCCTGGATGGTCAGGACCTGGCGAATGCGTTTTGCCGCCGTTTCCTCTGTCCAGCAGCCCCCCTCGTGCCCGTTGTACCAGTCCAGGTACAGGGGCATCAGGGCGGGGATATCCTCGGCGGTGAGCTCCCGCAGGGATATGCCGGCATTTTTCCGCCGGTCCAGCTCCATATACACGTGAGCCTCCGATCGGTCATACGCCCGGAAGCCGCATTTCTCGTACACATGGATCGCCCGGGTGTTGCCGGGATCGGTTTTCAGAAAGATCCGCTTCAACCCCAGCTCCCGGAAACCGTAGTCCAGGATTCTGCGGACGGCCTCGGTGCCGTAGCCTATCTCCTGCTTCGCCGCCGTAATAGCAATGCCCAGCTCCGCTTCGGTGTCCGTCAGATCCATGAGCTCGATGTTCCCGATAAAATCGCCGCTCTTCCTCTCCATCAGGGAATAGAGGGCGGCCTTTTCCTCCTGCTTCTCCCGGATCCATTGCAGCTCCTTTTCCGGGGAAGTCAGCTTATCCCCTCTGCCGATGAACCGGCCTACACCCTCGAAGTCGTTGACCAGGACCAGATAATCCTGCAGCAGCTCCTCCGAGACCTGGGCAAAATCCAGGTTCTCCGATGAAAACAGAATGTTGAGCATAGGATTCCTCCAATAAAACGGCAGCGCCGGGCGGTCCCAGGACCACCCGGCGCACGTCTGTTCGGTGCTTATTTGATCTTTACTGCCTTTTTCCCCTTCAGCAGGTTCCACAGGGGACCCGCCACGCAGGTGGAGCTGTAGCAGCCGGAGATGACGCCGATCATGATGGGGAAGGCGAAATTCCGGATGGAGCTGACCCCCAGGATCAGCAGCAGTACGATGGGCATCAGGGTGGTGAAGGTGGTGCCCAGGCTGCGCCGCAGGGTGCGGCTGATGCTGCGGTCCACCACCGCGGCGAAGTCCTCATGGCCGCCGGTACGCTTGACCTCCTCCCGGATGCGGTCGAAGATGACGATGGTGGCGTTGATGGAGTAGCCGATGATGGTGAGGGCCGCGGCGATGAAGTTCATGTTCAGGGAGATGCGGAAGATCACGTAGCAGCTGAGCATCACCAGCAGGTCGTGGATGAGGCAGATCACCGCCGCCAGGCCGGAGCGGATCTCGAACCGGATGCTGATATAGATCAGGATCAGCGCCGCCGCCAGAAGGGAGGCGATGAAGGCCGCTTCGGTGATGTCCCGTCCCACGGAGGCGGAGACGAAGTCCGAGCTCTCCAGCACCACGTCATCCGCCCCGTAGAGCTCCGCCAGACCGGTGCCGATGGCGTCCCGCTGCTGGGTGGTAAGCTCCTGGATCTTGATGGTAACGCTCCTGCCGTCGTTGCCCGTCCGCACCACGGAGCTGGGCCGCACGCCGGTGGCGTCCGCCACCATGCCCGCCACGTCGGCGGAGACCTGGGCGTCAACCTCCCGGCCGATGCTGTACTGGATCGTAACGCCGCCCACGAAGTCGATATCCAGGTTGAAGAGGCTCACCCCGAAGGGGAGAAGCACCAGGGCCACGATGGCGGTGGCGCACAGAAGAATGGAGATCAGGGCGAAGAGCTTGCCCTTGCTGACGAAACGCCGCAGCTTGCCGTAGCTGGGCTCCGGATCCTTGGGATCGTATTTCCTGGAAAGACCGTACTGCCAGGGATTGTATTTCCGCAGGGCGGAGAAGGCCTTCAGGATGATCCGGGTGACCACCAGCATGCAGATCATACTGAGTACGACGCCGATGAGCAGGGTCTTGGCGAAGCCCAGGATGGTGCCGGTGCCCTTCCAAAGCAGAACGAAGCCCGCGATCATGGTGGTGATGTTGGAGTCCAGAATGGCGCTGAACGCACGCTTATAGCCTGCGTCGATGGCGCTGCGCAGGGTTTTTCCCGCGATCAGTTCCTCCCGTATGCGCTCATAGATGACCACGTTGGCGTCCACCGCCATGCCGATGGTGAGGATGATGCCCGCAATGCCGGGCAGGCTCAGGTTCAGGTGCATGGCAGACATGACCACGCAGAACAGGGCGATATACAGGATGAGGGAGAGGTCCGCCACAATGCCGGGGATCCGGTAGACCACCAGCATGAAGATCATGACGATGACGACGCCGATGAGGCCGGCGATGACGGCGGTTTCCAGGCTCCGCTCGCCCAGGGAGGCGCCCACGGCCTGGAGCTTCGTGTCCTTCAGCTCAAAGGGCAGAGCGCCGGAGTTGATGATGCTGGCCAGGTACTTGGCGTAATCCATGTTGGCGTCGCTGCCCAGCTGGATCAGCGGCTCATCCGTATCGATGCCGGTTTCGGCATACTCCGCCTTCACGGAGGGGGCGCTGATGACCTTGTCATCCAGGACGATAGCGACGTAGCGCGTATCCTCGTTGAGCAGGTTGGCCACCGCCTTGGTGCCGTCCCGGAACTTGGCGCGGCCTTCCGGCGTGAGCTTCAGGGTGACGCAGTATTCGTATATGCCGCCGGTTCCGGAGGGGAGATAGGCGGCGGTGGCGGATTCGATATCCCGCCCATCGATGATCACGTTGTTCTCATAGTCCACGAACTGGATCACGGCTGTTGCACCCAGCATCTGGACCGCCTGCTCGGGGTTGGTTACGTTGGGGATCTCCACGGTGACGCCCCGTCTGCCGTTGAGGTAGACGCTGGCTTCGGTGTAGCCCAGGGAATTCAGCCGTTCCCGGAGCATGGCCTGCACCGCGTCCATGGACTTGGACAGATCCTCGTCGTTCATGCCTTCGGGCACCATGGCTTCATAGGTGATCTCGGAGCCGCCCACCAGGTCCAGGCCCAGGGTGATCCCGTCCTGCATGGGATCGATGCGCAGGGGGCCCAGGTCAAGGCCGAAGAATACGGAGAAAGCCAGAATGGCAATGATCAGGACGACGGCGGCGATAGTCAGAATACACTTTTTCATTGAATCGTTCTCTTCTTTGCTTATTTAGTTCTCCCAGCCGGAGGCATCCCGGAAACTGGTGCGGGACTGGCGGATGGCGTTCAGGGACTGCACGATGCTTTCCTCCGTGCGCCGCAGCAGATCGTCCGTATACTTGGTGGAGGCACTGCGCAGATCGGCGGCTTTGCCCTCCGCCGCAGAGATGATCTCCTGGGCCCGCTTCCGGGCTTCCAGCACCACGTTCTCCTGCTCCACCATGCGCCGGCATTCGTCGGCGGCTTGCTGGCGAAGCTGCTCCACCTCTTCCCGGGTCGTGCGGAGAAATTCCGCTTTTCCGCTGATAAGGCGCTTGGCTTCCGCCACCTCGGCGGGGAGCTGATTCTTGATCTCCTCCAGAAGGGCCAGGGCGTTGCTCCGGTCCAGGATACATTTTTCCGTGCTCAGGGGCAGGGACCAGGCGTCCTTGATGAGGGTATCCAGCTGGTCGATGAGTTCATTGATCCCGCTTGCCATGGTCAGAATCCGTCCTTTCTTCCTTGTATTTGGCTTCGATCTCCCCGATGATCTCCCGGGGAGCAAAGGCGGACAGGTCTGCGCCGAACATGGCCAGTTCCTTGACCGCGCTGGAGCTCAGGTACATGTACTTTTCGCTGGCGGCCAGAAAGAAGGTCTCCAGCTCCGGGTAGAGCCGCTTGTTCATCAGGGCCATCTGACATTCCTTTTCGTAGTCGGATACCGCCCGCAGGCCGCGGACGATGACCTTGGCCCCCTTGAGACGGGCGTAATCCGCCACCAGAAGGTCGGACTCGTCCACCTCCACATTGGGGAAACGCCGGGTGACCAGGCGCACCTGCCTGAGCCGTTCCTCCTGGGTGAAGAGGGGCTTTTTGTCCTTGTTGACCATGATGCAGACGATGAGCTTGTCGAACACACGGGAGGCCCGCTTGATCATGTTCAGATGGCCCAGGGTGATGGGGTCAAAGCTGCCGGTATAGATCGCAGTGATCACGCTTCATCCTCATTTCTTGTAAAGGTGGTGATCCGGACTTTTCCATAACGATAGCTCCTGAGCTTCACGTAGGGAAGCCCGGGAGAGTCCGGCTCCAGCTCCGCCGGAGTTTCAACCACCATTATACCACCGGTCTGGAGTTTGTCAAAATGTTTTATCCCCTGCAGGATCTCCCCGTACAATCCGCTGCGGTAGGGGGGATCGACGAAAATGAGGCCGTAGGTCTCCCGGCTTTCCAGAAAGCGCAGGGCGTCTCCCTGAAAGACCGAGCCCCGGAGCCCGCATTTCTCCAGATTGGCCTTGACCAGACGGACCGCCTCCCGGCTTTCGTCCACAAAGGTGCAGCTTTCCGCTCCCCGGGAAAGGGCTTCGATCCCCAGCTGTCCCGTACCGGCAAAGAGGTCCAGAACGGCTCTGCCCTCCACGTCTCCCTGCAGGATATTGAACACCGCCTCCTTCACCTGATCCGTGGTGGGGCGGATATCCATACCCGCGGGCTCTAGGAGCTTCCGCCCCCGGGCCGTACCGGTGATGACTCTCAAGCTTCTTCCTCCTCTCCGGCTGCGCCGGTTTCCTCGTGAAAATGGCGGTATACTGCCGCCGCCGTGTTTTTGGGCACGATCTTCGCCAGCTCCTCCTCCGTGGCCCCGGAGACGGCCTTCACGGATTTGAAGGCCTTCAGCAGATCGTTCCGCCGCTTTTCCCCCACGCCGGGGATGCTGTCCAGCTTCGAGCCGATCCGCTTGGACCGGAGACTCCGCTGGTAGGTGATGGCGAAGCGGTGGGTCTCCTCCTGCACCCGACCGATCCAGGCGAAGGCGGCGGGATTTCCTTCCAGGCCGATCTCCCCGCCTCCCGGCTCCGCCAGGGCCCGGGTGCGGTGCTTGTCGTCCTTCACCATGCCCAGCACCGGGATATCCAGGTCGAATTCCCGGAGCACCTCCAGGGCGGTGCGGGCATGGACGCTGCCCCCGTCGATGAGGAACAGATCCGGCAGGACGGAAAACTTCTCGTTCCCCTCCCGGTATTCCGTCAGGCGGCGGGTGAGGGTTTCCCGCATGCTGGCATAGTCGTCCGCCCCGGTGACGGTCTTCATTTTGAACCGGCGATAGTCCCGCTTCAGGGGGCGGGTATCCGTGAACACGGTCATGGAGGCGACGATGTCGTCGTTCCCCAGGTTGGAGATATCGTAGGCCTCCACCCGCCGGGGAAGCGCCGGCAGGGCCGCGGCATTCTGCAGCCATTTCAGAATGGCGGAGATCCGCTCCTCCCGGTCCGT
>CAMVBX010000142.1 GCA_947165825.1 uncultured Clostridia bacterium | reverse complement strand
CGTTTTTTGAATCCTGTATGCTGCGGATAAACGCCATATCCTCCCGGGAGATCGGGGCAAAGTAATGCGCCGCCTCCAGCTTCCCCGTCTCCGGGTCCATGGAGAGGACGGTGTAGAAGAGATAATTGCCGTTGTAAGAAAAGTAGAAGGTTTGATCGTATTCCCTATCCCACAGGCCCAGATACCCGTCCGCAGTCAGATCCTCATCCCGGACAAGGCCCAGGGTCCATTCGTCTACGCCGTCCACGATGCGCTTCAGTTCTTCGATCTCCGGTATGCCCGCGCGGTGTTTCCGGGGCAGCCATATTGTGGCCGCTTTGGCGGGAGTCGTTTCCGTGATATTCGTCGGTTCCCGGTAGAAGCACAGGGTCGCGCCCTGGGCCTCCCGGGGCATGCTGTTCTGCGCAATGGCCTGCAGGGCGCTGAGGGCGTCCTCCGTCACCGGACGCGGGACTTCATAGAGGGAGATGAGCAGCGCAATGAATTCCTGCTGGGTCATGCCGTTGGACCGGACGAAATAGGCTGCGTTCCCGACGATGAAATAGGCTTCAAATAGCCTGTCCCATATGGCGTACTCATGATTCAGAACGGAGAGCGGCATATCCCCGATCCGGGAATTCATTTCCCCGTAGACCGACTTCACATGCTGGACCGACGGGCCGTCCGCGGAGAGCTCGCCACTGCGTATCCAGCGTTTTCCTGGCAGGGCGACCTCGATATATACGAAAGTGCCCTCGTTGCTCCGGTAGGCCTGGGAATACAGGACATCGTCGCTGTAAACATGATCCGCCTCCTCCGTACTGCTGAGGCTGACGCTCCAAGCGAAATGCCCGTAGTCGGGGGCAAAGCGATCCGGAACGCGCCATTGGGCCGGATCGAGATTCAGCACGCGGGAAATATCCTCTTCATTCACGGCAAAGCTCCTGACGCTTTCCGGAAGATAGTCCTTCGGTTTCGGCTTGGAGGCGTTTCTCTCCTCCTCGGACAACTCCGCATAAACCTCCGTCTCCGTTTTGAAATACAGGATACCGGAGCTCAGCTTCACCTCCCTGACGACCTCGTCGGGCTTGAGGGCGGTTTTGATCCGGATCGGGCCCTTCTGCAGCCGGGGCAGCAGCAGGAACAGGAAAAGCAGTGCCAGGACCAGAAGGGCCGCGCCCCCCAGGAAATACGCGAGCCTTTTGTTTTTCACGGATCCCATCCTCCTTCTATATTGAATCGATCGGCCTGAGGCGATCCGGATCATCCGGCTTTCCCCCGCCAAAAAACCGCCTTTCGGCCCCAGCATATAATTTGACGTCGCGTCAATGTCAAGGGTTTTTTGCTTATTTCCCGTCCATCCCCACTTCAATATCGTTTATCCATGTCGTTAATCGAGAGGCGGGCGTGTTTTGTCAAGTCTGCTGCCTACTCGTCGCCGCGGCCGGCAGGGGGAAACGCCGGTCCGTCCATGGGGTGAGGAAGGGACCGATCCCGGGGCGCAGATCCATATCCCGGAGGGCGGCGTACAGGATGTCCAGGAATTTGGGATCGTTCAGGCTCAAATGGGTGAGGTCGAACCAGCCGTTGGCCCCGCATACGGTCCGCACGTCCCGGGTATCCTCCCGGGATACCTCGTCATTCAAAAACAGCAGGTAGACACAGCCCTTCACCATGGGCCAGTCGCTTTCCGTATACCGGAGGAGCAGGTGCTCCTCCTCCGTGAGGGCGCAGTACTCCCACACCCCCACCACGTCCCCGGGTTCCGCGTCCCCCTTGAGGACACGCAGGACCTTCACCAGGCGGTAGGTCCGGGGATCCCAGGCCCGGTACTTCACCCGCAGGTCCGTCCCTGCGTAGTCCGATCTCCGGGAGTAGCCCTTTCCCGCCCCGGGGGTGAGGTCCCCCTCCGGGGTGACGATCAGCACCGTCCTGGCTTTTGCCTGCAGCATGGGATAGTCGTACCGGATGCGGTCTATGTCCTCCGCGTACCGGTTTTGAGGATAGAGGCGGGTGTAATACTCCTTCAGGGTCTTCGGTACCTGGGCATAGTACCGGTACAGCCCCAGGGCGGAAAAGACCAGGGCCAGGCCCAGGATGGGCATCAGCACGCGGAGGATCCTGCTGCGGTTTCTCGTTTCCATAAAAATCCCTCCTTTGCAGCCAAAGCGTAGCATTTCACGCCGCGTCAAATTCAAGAGGTTTCCCTTCGATTCTCCGTATTGAACAAATCCAGCTGTGAAGACTTGTGCATTCCAACGGGGGAATTTGTTCCCGATGACGGATTGCGTTCTCCGTTGACTTTGGCGCTTTCGGAACGTATAATATAGAATTAAGATAGTATATTGATTTGCCCGCCTGCGGCGGGCGACGGAGGTAATTATGGCAAGAGATTCCAAGTACTCCCCGGAGGAGCTGCAGCCCCGGGGACAGCTGCCCGCCATGTTCGGGCCCCCCATGGACGTTTACACGACGCCCATCACCCCGAAGGAAAATACCCTGCTCCTGTATCAGGGCAAAACCCCCATGTGGGCCCCCTTTCCGGGGATCGACAATACCCACCTGATGCTGGACTGCGACCCGGAAAACGTCGCCCGTTCTCCCCGGAAGGACATGCCCGCCGATACCCCCATCAAGGACGGCTACGGTGTGGAGTGGGTCTTTGTGGAGGTGGTGGGCGGCGCCATGGTGAAGCCCGGCAATCCCATCTGCCCGGATATCACCGAATGGGAGAAATACGTCACCATCCCCGACCCGGATACCTGGGACTGGGCGGGCTGCTACGAGCGGAACAAGGATAAACTCAGCCCGGAGCGCTGCACCTATATCGCCGTCCCCGGCTGCCTCTTCGAGCGGCTCATCGCGATTCTGGATTTTTCCGAGGCCGCCGTGGCCCTGATCGACGACGAGCAGAAGGAGGCGGTGCACCGCTTCCTGCGGAAGGTGACGGACGTACATAAGAAGTTCTATACCCTGGCCAAGAAGTGGTTCAATGCGGACATCGTGAACTTCAACGATGACTGGGGCTCCCAGCGGGCGGAATTCTTCAGCGTGGATACCGCCCGGGAAATGCTCCTGCCCTATGTGAAGGAGCTGGTGGACCATGTCCACAGCCTGGGCATGTACTGGGACCTGCACTGCTGCGGCTTTGTGGAGGGCTTCGTTCCCCTGTTCATCGAAGCCGGGGAGGATTCCTGGGGCGGCCAGCCGCTGAACGACAAATGGAAGCTGAAGCAGATGTACGGGGACAAGTTCATCTTTACCGACTCCCCCAAGGTGGCGCCGGACGCCACGGACGAGGAGCTGGACGCCGCCGTGGCGGACTTCATGCAGAAATCCGGCGCGGACAACCGCATCCTGCTGGACGTGCGGGAACCCCGGCTGCGGAAAAAGCTCTATGAGGCCACCCGGAAGAACTACGACCGGCTGGTTGCGGAGGGGAAGGCGATTTTCTGATGGTCACAGATAAGCTGGATCGGGAAGGCTGTCTGAAGCGGGCCCAATTGGCCTTCAGCAGCGGATACCACTGCGCCCAATCCGCCCTGCTCGCCTTTGCCCCGGCCTGCGGGCTGGAGCAGGAGCAGGCGGCGAAGCTGGCTGCCTCCTTCGGCGGCGGCGTGGGGGGCATGGGCGAGCTCTGCGGCGCCCTGAACGGGATCTGCATCGCCCTGGGTCTTTTGAAGGGGGACTTTGCCCCCGGGGATCTGGAGGGCAAGGAAGCCCACTATGCCCGGGTGCAGCGTCTGGCGGAGCGGTTCAAGGAAGCAAACGGCTCCGTATACTGCCGGGATATCAAGCGCGAGGACCCTGTGGAGAAGAAGAAATACTGCACCCGCTGCGTCACCTCCGCTGTGGAGGCCCTGCTGGAGGAGCTGGAAGAAAAATGATCCAGGAAATCCAGCCGCACGTCTACCATAACCACTTTGAACCGGGCAGGACTCCGGCGGCGGACAGCCCCGTGGCCTTTGTGAAAAACCGGAGCCTGTTCTGCAAAACTGCCATGGGCGCTCTCCGCTTCCCCGCCTACGGGGAGCTGGAGGATAGGAACGGCGTATTCCGGTACCTTTTCACCGTGGACAGCACCGATTATTTCCTGGCCCTGGAGGAGGACGGCGGTCCGAAGGCCGCTCCCGCCTGGGAGGGCTGGGACTATGTGCCGGTTTTCACCCTCATGCGTTTGAAGCCCAAGGAGCTGGCTTTCGCCGCCCTGACTGCCTGTCAGCTGGGGGAATGGTACGGTCTGAACCGCTTCTGCGGCCGCTGCGGCCGGCCAATGGTCCATTCCGAAAGGGAGCGGGCCATGCAGTGCCCCCATTGCCGAAGCACCGTCTATCCCCGGATCAATCCCGTGGTGATCGTGGGGGTCCGCAGCGGGGACAAGCTCCTGCTCACCAAGTACAAGGGACGGCCCAACGTGCCCTTCTATGCCCTGGTGGCGGGCTTCGCCGAGATCGGGGAGACCATCGAGGAGACCGTCGCCCGGGAGGTATTTGAGGAAACCGGCGTCCGGGTAAAGAACCTGCGCTTTTACAAGAGCCAGCCCTGGTCTTTGTCCGATTCTCTCCTCTTCGGCTTCTTCTGCGATCTGGACGGAGACGAGACCATCCGGGTGGACGGGGATGAGCTCAGCGTGGCGGAATGGGTCCCCCGGGAGGAGATCCCCAACCGGGACGACGGCTTTGCCCTCACGGCGGAGATGATCGAGTATTTCCGGGTAAAGGGCCGCGGAGAGTACGACTGAATCGGCGGCATCCTGAATCGTCCTGCGGGACATAGGAAATCACAACCCAACGGCGCGAAAGGTTTTCCCTTCGCGCCGTTATTCTGTCTGCTCCGCTGCGCAGCTCCGGCGAAGCCGATCCCTGTGCGCAGGCGCGCAGGACGTGATCGCAGGACTATTCTGCCGTCAGCACGCCGTCCTTCATGCGCAGGACCAGGTCAGCGGTATCCGCCACCTCCGGGTCGTGGGTGACCACGATGACGCAGCGGCCTTCCTCATGGGCCAGACGGCGGAGGATCTCCATGACGATCCTCGTATTCTCTCCGTCCAGGTTACCCGTGGGCTCGTCCGCCAGAAGGACCGGTGCACCGCTGCAAAGGCTCCGGGCAATGGCTACCCGCTGCTGCTCACCACCGGAGAGGGCAGAGGGAAAACGCTTGTGCTTGCTTTCCTCAATGCCGACCTTCACCAAGGCTTCCGCCGCTCTGACTCGGGCCTGGTTCTCCGGAATGCCCTGCATCTCCATGGGGAGACAGACGTTTTCCCTGACAGTCAGCAGAGGCAGAAGACAAAAGGCCTGGAAGATGATGCTGACCCCCTCCCGGCGGTACTTGTCCAGATCCAGGGATTTCAGGTTATCTTCACCGAGTACTACGTCCCCTTCCCCGGGCATATCCAGCCCTGCCAGCATGCTCAGCAGGGTGCTTTTCCCGCTGCCGCTGGGACCGACTACGGCATACAGCTTCCCAGCTTCAAAGCCGTAGGTCGCGTTCTTCACCACCGGGGCCGCGCCTCCGGGGTAAGTGTAGCTGACGTTTTCCAGAGTCAATGCGTTCATGATGAATCCTCCTTGCTTTTCGTTTTGGGCGGGGGCACCTCGCCGGCGGGGACCCTGCCGGGGGGATGCCTCCGGCGGCCAGCTTTCTTTTGCGGAAAAGAAAGCCGCCAAAGGAAACCTATTCCGAGGCGGTTTCCTTTGGAATCCTTCCCCGACGGCCAAGGGAGAAACCGCGCGGCGGTTTCCCCCCATTGGATCCTCCTTCCCGGGGAAGGGGGGGGGACGGGAGTTCTGCGCGGAACAACGGGACAAGGCAGCATATGCGGGGATTCAGCCGCCTGCGGGATAGGTCGAATACCGGCGCCGGTGCGGCGAAGGGCACCGCGAAAAGCAAACGAGCGATACCCGCAGTATAGTCAGCGGCGCAGATGCGCATATACCACCCGCTTTGTCCCCGCCGCGCCTTTGCCCCCTTCGCTTCAGCGCCCGCCGCACCGGGGTGCAGGGGCGGAGCCCCGCC
>CAMVBX010000141.1 GCA_947165825.1 uncultured Clostridia bacterium | reverse complement strand
ACTCGCTACCTCCACCTTGGCAAGGTGGCGCTCTGCCAAATGAGCTACGCCCGCGGAACATGTGCCATTATAGCGCATATCCCGGATTTGTCAAGAGGAAAAATCAAAACCCGGGGCATTCCGCCCCGGGTCAGAGGAGAATCAGTCCAGCTTCAGATCCCCATCCTTGATCCAGCCCCATTTCCGCAAAGGCCAGGCCAGGAGGGGAGTGAGGATGGCCGGGATGACCACAGCCACCAGGGCCAGACCGATCCAGTCCATGGCGGTGATCGCAGCCTTCGCCCCGGAGGCCACGTCGGAGGCCCAGCCGGTCCATACGCCGATGGGGCCGCAGAGGCCGCATGTGCCCATACCGGAGTTCACCGCCGCCCCGTTCATCTGCATCCGGAAGATGCAGGTGGCGATGGGGCCGGTGATGGCGGAGCACAGGGTGGGGGGGATCCAGACCTTGGGATTCTTTACGATATTCCCCATCTGGAGCATACTGGTACCCAGACCCTGGCTCACCAGACCGCCCCAGCGGTTTTCCTTGAAGCTCATGAAGGCGAAGCCCACCATCTGGGCGCAGCAGCCCGCCACGGCGGCACCGCCGGCCAGGCCGGTGAGGGTCAGGGCCTGGCAAATGGCGGCGCTGGAGATGGGCAGGGTGAGGGCGACGCCTACCAGAACGGAAACCACGATGCCCATGGTGAAGGGGTGCAGCTCCGTGGCCAGCCGGATCAGACTGCCGAACCAGGAAGCCGCAGTGCCGATGGGCCTCGCGATGAGGCAGGCGATGCCCACCCCCACCAGCAGGGTGACGATGGGGGTCACCAGGATATCCACCTTGGTTTCCTTGCTCACAGCCTTGCCCACTTCGGCGGCGATAATGGCCACCACCAGTACGGCCAAAGGTCCGCCCGCGCCCCCCAGGGCGTTGGTGGCGAAGCCTACGGGGACCAGGGTGAAGAGCACCAGCGGCGGGGCCTGCAGGGCATATCCGATGGCCACGGCCATGGCCGGTCCCACCATGGCGGAGGCCAGACCGCCCATGGTATAGCTCACTTCCTTTTCTCCGCTGCCGATGGTCACGAGAGCCTGGGTGAGAAACCCGATATGCAGCTGTGTCCCCAGGGTGTTGAGGATCGTGCCGATGAGCAGGGAGGCGAAGAGCCCCTGGGCCATGGCACCCAGGGCGTCGATCCCGTACCGCCTGGCGGAAAACACAATGTTTTTGCGCTGCAGAAACGCCTTGAACTTTGCCATTTCCATTCCTCCAATCGAAAGTATGGCGCTGGGAAACGTTCATCAATCCCTCGTGCGCCTCCGGCACAGCGGGTCTGCGTATGGATTACAGTCTGCCTGCAATCCGGGCGGCCAGAGGACGATGGACCTTCATGGCGCCCTTGGGGCACAACTCCTGGCAACAGAAGCAGCGGATGCATTCCCTCCGGTTGATCCGGGCCTTCTTCTCCCGGATCTCAATGGCGCCCGCGGGGCAGGAGCGGGCGCAGACGCCGCAGCCCACGCAGCTTTCCTTTTCCAGGGCGGGAGAACTCTGGAGGATCCGCCGCACCGTGCCCCGGACCAGCTTCCGCAGGGGGGAATTGCCCCCGATGAGGGTGGTAAGGTCCCGCAGTCCGGCCACATGCTGGAAATCCGGTGTCCGGAAGGCTTCGAGATCCCCATCCGTCTCCACTTCCGCCGCGGTATCGGGAATGAGCCCCCGCCGGTGCGCTGCCTCCAGATAGGGCACGTCCTCCTTCTCCATCCCGATGAGCCGGGCGGCGACCAGATCCAGGCAGAAGGGATCCGCGGAGGCCAGAAGGGCGCCGAGATGCCGGGGCGTGCCGTTGGTGGGCCCGTTTCCCTCCATGCCGGTGACGGCATCGCAGATATGGAGCCGGGGCTTGAAATGGAGGTTCAGATCCACCAGCATATCCGCAAAGTCCCGGTATTCCGGGAAACGGTAATGGTATTCCGCCTTCACGGAGCCGGGGATGCAGCCGAACAGGTTTTTGGTGGCGGCGGTCATGCTCATCATGGCGTGGACCTTCAGCTTGCTGAAGCTGAGGATCACGTCCGCCCAGTCCAGCCATCCGGTGTAGGTAAAGGATTTCAGTACCAAAAGATCCGGATCCCGGCATTCCTTAACGGAAAAGTCCTCGTTCAGACTGCCCCCCGCCGCCTTCACCGCCTCCAGCCCGCAGACGGCGTAGACCCGGTCCACATAGGCCTTGCTGAAAACCCCGCCGGGGCTGTCTCCCACCCGGACCTCCGCGCCCCGCTCCGTAAGCAGCCGCACCAGGGCGGCCAGCAGAGCGGGATGGGTGGTGGCGGCGGTCTCCGGCTTCAGAGCCGTGATGAGGTTGGCCTTCACCGCAATTTTCATTCCCGGCCTGACCCAATCCAATCCGCCCAGGGGCTCCAGGACGGAGAGCAGGGAGGTCCGGCAGCATTCCTCCGTATACTCGGCGCAGGGGCGGATGACGACCTTATCCTTATCCATACTTATAGAGCGTCCACGTACCGGCATGCGGCGATGGCGGCTACGGCCCCGTCCCCCGCCGCGGTGGTCAGCTGTCTGAGCTCCTTGGCCCGGCAGTCCCCGGCGGCGAAGAGGCCGGGGGATGCGGTGAGGCAGCGCTCATCGCTGAGGATGTACCCGTATTCATTCAAACCTGCCGCTTCGGCGAAGGCTTCATTCTCCGGGATGAGACCCACGGCCACGAACACCCCGTCGCAGGTTTCGGTCCACTCCGAACCGTCCGCCGTGCGGCGAAGGCGGATCCCCGTGAGTTCTCCGTCCTTAGTCTCAAAACCGGCTGCCTTGGTGCCGGTGATGATGCGGACGTTGGCTTTGGACCGGAGGACCTCCTGGCTCCGTTCTTCCCCGGTGAGGTAGTCCAGATCCTGGACTACGATCACCCGGCTGCAGGTTTCCGCCAGCAGGATGGCTTCCTGGAGGGCTGAGTTGCCTCCCCCCACCACCACGACGGCCCTGTCCCGGTAAAACTCCCCGTCGCATACGGCGCAGAAGGAGATGCCGCTGCCCACCAGATCCGTCTCCCCGGGGAGTCCCAGCATCCGGTGCTTTACTCCGGTGGCCAGGATCACGCTGCGTGCGGTGTAGTTCCCGCCCTCCTGGGTGAGTACGTGCCAGATCTGCCCTTCCCGGCGCAGGCCGGAGACAGTCTCGACCTCCGTCTCCGCCCCCTGGTCCAGGATCTGATCCAGGAGCCGGTCCGCAAACTCCACCCCGCTCATCTGCTTGGTGCCGGGGTAATTTTCCACCTTGGGCGAATAGGTGATCTGGCCGCCGTAGCCGTTTTTCTCCAGCACCAGAACGCTCTTGCTGCTGCGGCGGGCATACAGGGCTGCGGTCATACCCGCGGGACCGCCGCCCACCACGATGATATCGTACATCCTCTCTCCTCCTCCGAAGTAAAAGGGGCCGGACGGCTCGTCCGGCCCCGGTAAGGCGATGGTTCAGACTCTGGCGGCGGCGCCTGCCAGGAACTGCTTGATCTCCGGGACGCCGTAGAACTTCTCCACCTTGTCCCCGCTTAGCACCACCAGAGTGGGGGCGCCCTTGACGCCGTACTGCTTCACCAGATCCACGTTCTCCTCGGCGATGCGCTTCTCAAAGGGGAAGCCGGCCTTGGTGAGCTGGGCCTCGGCGATGCGGCAGTTGGGGCAGGTGACCCGGGCGAAGAGAATGGCCTGGCTGGGCTTTTCCACCTCGGGGGCGGGTGTCCCGGCCTTTACCGCAGGCTCCGGAGTCTGTACGGCAGCCTCGGCATGACGAACGCCATGGAAACGGGAGCGGCCGATATCATAGGTCCTGCGCTGCTTGAATTCCTGGGCCTTGCCGTCGTTCCAGTTCTGCACCGGACGGTAGTACCCGGTGATGCGGGAATAAACCTCTGTGGGTTCGCCGCACTTGGGGCAGATCTTCTGCTCCCCTGCCAGGTAACCGTCGTTCTTGCAGATGGAATAGGTGGGAGACATGGTGTAATAGGGGAGCTTATAGTTCTCCGCGATCTTCCGCACCAGGGAGGCGGCCGCCTTCCAATCCGGCAGCTTCTCGCCCAGGAAGGCATGGAACACGGTGCCGGAGGTATAGAGAGTCTGGAGTTCATCCTGGATATCCAGGGCGGAGAAGATATCATCCGTGTAGCCCACGGGCAGATGGGAGCTGTTGGTGTAGTAGGGGGTGCCGCCGCACTCCGCCGCGGTGATGATGTCGGGGTAGCGCGCCACGTCGTGCTTCGCCAGACGGTAGGCGGTGCTCTCCGCCGGGGTGGCCTCCAGGTTGTACAGGTCGCCGTACTTCTCCTGATAATCGCTCAGGCGCTCCCGCATGTGGTTCAGCACCTGCTTGGTGAACTCCACGGCCTCGGGCTGGGTCATATCCTTGCCGATCCATCTGGCGTTGAGGCAGGCTTCGTTCATGCCCACCAGGCCGATGGTGGAGAAATGGTTGTCGAAGGTGCCCAGATAGCGCTTGGTGTAGGGATAAAGACCGGCGTTCAGCAGCTTGGTGATCACTTCCCGCTTCACCTTCAGCGAGCGGGCGCTGATGTCCATGAGCTTGTCCAGCCGGTCGAAGAACTCTTCCTCGGTCTTGCTCAGATAGGCGATCCGGGGCATATTGATGGTGACCACGCCCACGCTGCCGGTGCTTTCCCCGGAACCGAAGAAGCCGCCGCTCTTCTTCCGCAGCTCACGCAGGTCCAGACGCAGGCGGCAGCACATGCTGCGCACGTCGCTGGGCTCCATGTCGCTGTTGATGTAGTTGGAGAAGTAGGGGGTGCCGTACTTGGCGGTCATCTCGAAGAGGAGACGGTTGTTTTCCGTATCCGACCAGTCGAAATTCCGGGTGATGGAGTAGGTGGGGATGGGATACTGGAAGCCCCGGCCGTTGGCGTCGCCTTCGATCATGCACTCGATGAAGGCCTTGTTGATCATGTCCATCTCCCGCTGGCAGTCCTTGTAGCAGAAATCCAGCTCTTTGCCGCCCACGATGCAGTTGTTTTCCGCCAGATCCGCGGGAACGGTCCAGTCCAGGGTGATATTGCTGAAGGGAGCCTGGGTGCCCCAGCGGGAGGGGGTGTTCACACCGAAGATGAAGGCCTGGACCGCCTGCTTCACGTCCTTGTAGGAGAGGTTGTCCACCTTCACGAAGGGGGCCAGGTAGGTGTCGAAGCTGGAGAAGGCCTGGGCGCCCGCCCATTCGTTCTGCATGATGCCCAGGAAGTTCACCATCTGGTTGCAGAGGGTGATGAGGTGACCGGCGGGCTTGGAGGTGATCTTGCCGGTTACGCCGCCCAGCCCCTCGGCGATGAGCTGCCGCAGGCTCCAGCCGGCGCAGTATCCGGTAAGCATGCTCAGATCGTGGATATGGATATCCGCGTTCCGGTGGGCGGCAGCAATCTCCTCGTCGTACACCTCGCTGAGCCAGTAGTTGGCGGTGATGGCGCCGGAGTTGGAGAGAATCAGGCCGCCGACGGAATAGGTGACGGTGGAATTTTCCTTTACCCGCCAGTCCTGAATGCCCAGGTAATCGTCCACGGTCTTTTTGTAGTCCAGCACGGTCTCGCTTACGTTGCGGAGCTTCTCGTGCTGCTTGCGGTACAGGATATAGGCCTTGGCTACGTTCTCATACCCACCCTTGGAGAGAACGGATTCCACACTGTCCTGAATATCCTCGATGGCGATCAGCTCATCCTTGATCTTGGGCTGGAACTCCGCCGTGACCCGGATGGAGCGAAAATCGATCACATCATCGGGATAGTTGGTATTGGTGGCGTCGAAGGCCTTCTTCATGGCGTTGGCGATCTTGGCGATCTCAAAGTCCACGATGCGGCCATCGCGCTTTACGACGCGGTACATGCTGATTCCTCCTGATCCTGACCCGGAATGCCCGGTTTCTTTTCGGCATTATACCGCCGGAGCAGAAGAGTGTCAAGAGGAGGACACAATATCTAGGGATGAAATTTCCTGATAATCATAAGATGTAGTAT
>CAMVBX010000140.1 GCA_947165825.1 uncultured Clostridia bacterium | reverse complement strand
ACGCGAAAGACACCCCTCCTGGGTTTCTTTCGCGCTATCTTCCTTCCCGTTTTCATTCCGTTTTCGGGTTTGTCTACAGTGTGGGGATCCTGTCAGAAAACTGACAGGATCCTTCTGTTTTTCGCAGGATTGGGGGCAGGGGGCGGGAGCGTACGGCGCCCGCGGGAGGAAGCTCAGCCCAGGGGGATCTCCACGATCTCCGCCATTTTGGTCAGACAGGTTTCGATCTGTCCCGAAATATCCGCCACCAGCTTCTCCGTGATATCGGCGTTTTTCTCCTGCTCCAGCTTGGCGTACAGGTTGGCCTTGACCTCTCCGCTTATCCGATCCGCCCGGGAACGAAGATAGCTCTTGGGCATCAGCTTGCGCATGGGCTTGGGGAGGTTCATCCGGAGGAATGCGTCCTGCATCTGGCGCCTGCCCAGAGCCAGCACCAGAGCGGATACCACAAAGCCGATGAGAATGCCCTGGACGCCGGCGGCAATGAGCGCCAGTCCGCCGCCGCCGCACAACAGGCCCACGATAACGGAGACGATGGCGTCGATCAGCCAGGTGATCTCCTTGATCGCAAAAAGGTTCGCCGCATCCACGCGGATATCGATATCGGAGAGAGACAGATACGACGTCAGGTTCAGGGCGGTGAAGGGAACCTGATGGCGGATGCAGATGGGCATGGTGAATTCCTCAAGACCGGTAGAAACCTTTTTCAGCCAGGAGGCCACCGTCCCGGCCAGCAGCTCTCTGCCCTCCTCCGCGTGCAGGTAGGCGTCGATCTCCTTTTCCAGAATGGCGTCGATCTCCTCCAGACGTTCTATGGAGCCCTCCCTCCAGCGGTCGATGACCGGTATGGCCACCTGCTCCAGGATCGGATCCACAAGGCTGTCCACGGTGCTCCTGTACAGCTCGCCGACGTGCTTCTTGACGACGTTCTCCACGGCGGTGGACTCGATCAGCTGCGCGATCTCCGCCTTGAAATCCCGCAGCTCTTCATCAATGAGACCGCATTCCGCCAGCCCCTTGGCCACGGAAAATTCCGGCTCGCTGCCGCAGATGACGACCGCCTCGGGAAATATCTCTCTGCACCAGGCTCTCAGCTCCGGCATACGGGATACGCCGCCCGTCATGAAGATCAGCTCAGGCTGCGGGTCGGAGATGCTCTCCCTCACCTGCCGGAGACTGTCGGTAAACACGCTGCGGAAGGATTTCCCCTCCAGACGGTCGACCCGCTGATGCAGAAGCTTGTCCGCGATCTCCGGATTCATGGTCAGCTTCAGCCTGATCGGGATGAGCTGCGTGCGGATGCTGACGGTCTGCGTCAGCGGCTCCTTTTCCCAGTATTCCACGTCCGAATAGTATTTCTCTTTCAGACGGCGGGCGGCAAATTCGCAGTAGGTGCGCCAGGCTTCATTCTCCGAGAATACTCTGCGGATCCTGGCCGGATCCGGCGAAGCGTCGATGGCTTCCTCCAACAGGATCTCGTCCATGATGCCGCCGCCCAGGGCCACCTCGCCGCCGGTTTTCAGCTCGATTTCCCTGCCGCTCATGATATACGCGAAATCGGTAGTGGAGGAACCAATGTCCACCACCAGCACCGGTTTGGACAGAATATCGTACCCGACCTGCAGGTGTCTCGACCGGCAGGCGCTCACCAGGGCGGCTCTTGATTCCGATACGATTTTCAGCGGGGGATAACCGGCTTCCTCGAATATCCCTCTGTACTCCTCCCGGTCGGCCTTGCTCCATCCGGCGGGGCAGCCGATATAAAAGCACTGGTCATCGCCGCGCACCAGGTCTCCGGACAAAAGCAGTTCGCCCAGGACTCCCGCGGCGAAGCTCTTGATATCGTTCCTCGCGCCTCGGTCAGTCAGAAACCGGCTCTTGAAACGCAGCTTCCTGACCAGGACGTCCGGATCGTAACAGGCGCCCTCACCGATGAGGAGCTGCCCGTCCCGCTTCATGGCGTAAGCCGTAATAAAGCTCCCGGCTTCCTGGACGGGGATCACCTGGGGAGCATCGTTTTCCCTTCTGATGATCCGGGTGACCGCGCTTTCCGCGTCGCCCAGATCAAATCCATAAAAACGTTCCATCGATCATCCTCTTCCGGCAGAAGCCAGGCCTTTTTTCAGAAGTACACCGTCTGCGATCAGCGCTGGACGAAGGGTACCGCCGGAAAAGGCAGGCATCATATCGAACCATCCGCTCTGACCGGGCTTGTCCCCGGTCCAGTCCACGACGTCAACGCTTTTCCTGTGCAGGTAGAACCGGATCTGCGCGATCTCCTCCTCCGCCTGCTCATCCGTGCCCTTCCTGGCATAGGCATCCTCCAGCAAACGGGAGAGAAGCTCCAGCTCAGCGGGATCCATGGCGGCAGCCTGTTCCTTCAGCCGGTTTTTCTCCTCCTGCCGGGCTGCGTTCCGGATATCCTCCAGGCATTTGTCCATGACCAGGATCATGGACAGCAGACGGCTGCATACCTTGTCGGCATCGAGCTTCGTTTCGGCATACAGGGTTTCCTTTCCGCCCGCTTTCCTGCGCCGGAACAGCAGGCCGGCGAAAAAAAGCGCAGCCATGGCCAGCAGCGGCACGCCCGCCAGCACCCAGCGCGGCGGCAATCCGGCAGACTGCCAATCCGCCGAACCCGCTGCCGCAGCCCCGGCCAGAAGCTGTATGCCGACCAATGTGACGGCGGCGGCGATCAAACCGAGGATCAGGAGCAGGAGAGCCGGCTTCGGCAGCTTCCCTTTGACGGGAGCGGCTTTGCCGTATTCGGTCCTTCCGTAGACCGTCGCTTCCCCGGAGCTGTCCACCAATGCGCAGGCGGCCTTCGCGACCTGGATCATGGAGCCTGCCGCCTCTCTGACCCGGTCGTTCTCCTCCTGATCGTTGAAAGTATACAGGATGCGGTCCAGCTCAGCGGTCAGTATCCGGATCGCGGAAACCGTATCCGTGCCGCTGACTGCGGACGTCAGACGTTCCCGGCTTTGTTCAAATATCGACTGCAATGTCATATAAGCCCCTCCAATGGGAAGAATCTGCCTTTATACCCATCATATCATATTTGCATGAGAAAGAACAGAGGAGCCCCTTCGGCGCAAACAGAGGCATCAGGTCCGTGGGAGCCCGATGCCTCTGCGCTGCTGCGGTTTCGGTCAGTTCACAAACTCGTCATGGAACTCGGCGTAAACCTCCGGAAGAATGGCGGCCAGGTTCGTGAACTCTTTGATGTTATGGTGGAGAAGGGCTTTTACCGGCGCAAGGGTCGGGAATTTCATGCCGTCGGGCAGAGCCTTGACCATTTTGCCGTTTTCGCACTTATACCCGAAGAAGAACCGGGTGCGCAGCTCGCAGCCGTTCGCCGTGGGCCGGAAAAAGTGCACCATATTGCCGGCGGCCGAGCAAACGATCGTTCCGTCGAACTTCGCCAGCTTTTCCTTGCTGAAGCCGATGTCGGCGGGATTGCAGAACCGGATCTTGAGCGGCTGCTTGCCCATGTTGCAGTCCTCTTCAATATCGTGGGTGGTATTCCACAGACGCTCCCGCAGAGAGAGGGATTTGTTGAGGGCAATTTCCGGATTCATGGTCTTGCAGTAATAGTGCTGATCCCGATTCCAGATCTTGTAGCGCATGGGCTCGATGGGATGCCAGGCAAACCAGAAATCGAACATCTCCACGGTGGCGCCGGGGAACTCGGTCAGATTGGCGAGAATGGCGCAGCCGTCCGGGAGGTAGCCGTAGCCCAGCTCCACCGGCATATACCCGGGATCGAAGAGATTGTCCAGATGGAGCGCGCTCTCCTCCTCCGGGAAATCCACGGGATCCTGGGTCTGGGCATACTTCGCGGGATCGGGCTCGACCATATCCCGCATGAAATACTTGTAAAGCGGTCCGTTTCTTTCTTCGTCTGTGATCGGTACCATAATGCTTGTTCCTTTCTTGATCAATTTGTTTGGTTACAGGATAGCATAAACCCGAAGAAAAGTCCATCGTATTGCGCCCGGGGATCTCCGCCGGGCTTCCCCTGTTGTCTGGTCGGGCTGCGCATGGTATACTCTTTCCGACGGCCCGGCGGAGAAGGGGGACAAGGGACCCGGAGCGCCGGCAGCCGAACCGGACGGAAGAGAGAAACAGGCGATGATGGAAGAAGAAAGAACGGCACGCCCGGCATTGGCCCCCTGCCGGGATTATGATCCGGCGTCGGTGCGCCGGGCGCTGGAGGCGGTGATCCGGGAAACGGGCGGACTGGATTGGGTGAAGCCCGGAATGCGCATCGGCATCAAGCTCAACCTCTGCGCGGCAAAAAAACCGGAAGCCGCGGCCACGACCCACCCCGTCCCGGCGGCGGAGCTGACGAAGCTGCTGACGGAGCGGGGAGCTGAGGTGGTGCTGGGGGACAGCCCGGGCGGACCCTTCATCGCGCCGCTGATGCATCGCCTGTATGAAGCGACCGGGCTGCAGCTGTGCGTCCGGGCGGGAGGCACCCTCAACGAGGATTTCGGCTACACGGAGGCAGAATATCCGGAGGGGAAAAGCCTCAAGCGCTTTGCCTATGTGGACTGGCTCCGCTCCTGCGACGCGGTCATCAATTTCTGCAAGCTCAAGTCCCATGGGATGATGGGGATGACCGCCGGGGTCAAAAACCTCTATGGCGTGATCCCGGGTACCCATAAGAGCGAGTATCACTACCGTTATGAGGATCCCATGCGCTTTGCGGACCTGCTGGTGGATCTCAATGAATACGTGAAGCCCCGCCTCTGCCTCTGCGACGCGGTGGAGATTATGGAGGGCAACGGTCCCACCATGGGCGAACCCCGCCGACTCGGGCTGCTGCTTGCCTGTCGGGATCCCTATCGGATGGACAGGCTGTGCGCCGCTCTGCTGGGGGTGAAGGAACGGGAGATCCCTTATCTGGAAGCGGCGAAGCGTCGGGGACTGCTGCCGGAGGAGGATCCGGAGATCCTGAGAATGGCAGAGCCCTATGCGCTGAAGGACTTCCGGCGCTCCGGGGCGACGGCCTCCTGGTTTGCCCGGTCGGAGGACGACCGGGGGCTGCGGAAGCTCGCCAAGCGCGGCATGTATGTGCTGTTCCGTTCCCGCCCGGTGCCGGATCGGGGCTGTGTCGGCTGCGGGAAATGCGCGCAGGATTGTCCCGCCTCGGCGATCAAGATCCAAGGCGGAAGGGCCAGGATCGACCGGAGGGCCTGCATCCGCTGCTTCTGCTGTCAGGAATTCTGCCCCACGGGAGCGATGAAGGCGCAGCGTTCCCTGGCCGCGAGGCTCACCGGGCGGTAACGCCGGGAACCGGCGGCGGGTCCCATGACCGGGAGACCGGCGGGTATGCGCTGCCGAACCCGGTTCGGATTTGATTTGCGGCAATGAGGGATTAGAATGATCTATGTGATTCGCCATGGCCAGACCGAACTGAATACCCGGGGCGTCCTCCAGGGCAGGAGCGATCATCCGTTGAATGAGACCGGGATCCGGCAGGCGAAGGAGGCGGCGGAACGGCTGAAGGGGATATCCTTCGACGCCGTCTATTCCAGCCCGCTGATCCGCGCAGTCCGCACGGCGAAAATCGTCGTTCCGGAGCTGGAGCCCATCCTGGATGAGCGGCTGATCGAAATGGAATACGGTCCGTACGAGGGGATGGGACTCCGGGACCTGGCCCCGGAGGTGCTCGTCTTTTTCCGGGATTTTGTCCATAATCCCGCCCCTGAGGGAATGGAACCGCTGGATCACGTGGTGCGGAGAGCCGGCGCATTTCTGGAAGACCGCTGCAGGAGGGAAGGCAATATCCTGGTGTCCACCCATGCCATCGCCATGAAGGGGATCCTGGAATACCTGACCCCGGATTCCGGCGGAAGCTACTGGTCAAAGAACATCGGAAACTGTGCCGTCTATGCGGCGGAATACCGGGGAGACGGGAGCTGGACCGTCCCTGCGGAGCTGACGTGGGAATGAAGGATCCGGGCGGCCGTCAAACGGCCGCCCGGAGGTTTTTCGGACGGCGAAAACCGCCGTCAGCTCAGGATCTTGTCCAGCAGATCCGAAAGGGTCTGCTTTTCGCCCTC
>CAMVBX010000139.1 GCA_947165825.1 uncultured Clostridia bacterium | reverse complement strand
CCAGAGCCAGGGCAAAGGCGATGGGGTACAGCAGCTCCAGGAGCCGGTAGGTCTGATACACCCGGTCCGCCTCGGCGGTCTCCATGGAGAAGGAGCCTGGCCTGCCCGCTAGGACCCGGAAGACATAGGATCGGAATTCCGTGGCCTTGTGGTAGTCGAGCAAGGTGTATTCCGCCAGATCCAGGGGGATATAGTCCGAGAACATGCTGCCGAAATGCTCTCTTGCGGCCACGGGTGCATAGACCTTCATTCCCTCCTCCTCCACGATGCCCGCAATGGTGAACTTATGGGTGGCCTTATGGTAGACCTGTTCCACCAGCTGATCGTAGGTCAGCTCCGGATAGCTGGACTGCAGCGTATTGAGATAACCGTACTTACAGATCTCCAGCCGGGAGCCCGGCTCGTATCCCAGCTCCTCCGCCAGGTCCCGGGTGATCACACAAAAGGCCGCGTTCTGTCCGAACATCTCCGGCCCCTTGCCCTCCCGCCAGGTGATCTCCGCTTCGGTGACCCGGGAAATATTGTTGGTAAGGATCAGGGTATCGTCCACGAAGTTGGATTCGCAGCCGTCGTTTTGGTATAGGTAGTAGGGATCCTGAACGTAGCCGCACTTTTCCACCTCCCGGGCCCGATTATCCGTGAAGCCGTTGAGGAACCGGGGGTGGATCTCGATGTTCTGATACAGTTCCCGGTAGGTGCTGCGCAGCAGGGTAAAGAAGCCCATGGAAAAGGCCAGCGCCAGGGCCAGGAACACCGCCAGCAGGGATTTTGTCGGCGTGCGGCGGAGATGTCTGCCCATATAGCGCAGGGCGTGGCGCAAGGCGGTATGGGGCCGGTATACGGGCTCCGGCAGCTCCGGCAATTGCGCATAGACCATGGTCTCCCCCGGCTCCGGGGGCAGGGCCGTCTGTTTCCGGGGCGCTTTCCGGTTACTGCTCCCCTGCAGCAGCTCCAGGGGCGGCGTCTTTGCCAACCGCAGCAGGGCCAGAAAGGCCAGGGCCAACAGGAGCAGAAGGCTTCCCGCAAAGCCGGCAGCCAGGATGAATCCGGGAATGGAGCTGTCCATGGTCAGGCCCAGGGCGGCAAACTCCGCCGCGTTCGCCTCCGCCGCCTGCCGGGTATAGATCACCGCGCCGATGCTTCCCAGAAGTACTGCCGGGAAAGCCAGGACCAGGAGGGGGAACAGGAGCGCTCCCCGAGCCTGCCGGGCGGGACAGCCCAGGGCCCGCATGACGGCGTATTCCCTCTTCTTCCGCAGGATGTACAGATAGACGGTAAGCAGCATCACCAGGACCGCGGAGAAGGCGAAGGCCAGCAGCTTCACCAGGCTCAGGTTCCCCGCCTGTTCCATCTGTTCCCGCACCGCGGGCCAGTTTCCGTCAAAAAACGTATACTCCAGCCCCACATCCGCGAGCCTGGGCAGGATCTCGTCCCGGAAGGGAATGATGCTGTCCGCGTCCCCGATGACGAAGCTCACTTCCTTGGGCTTGAATTCATGGTTTGCCGTATCCGCCGTTTCCGGCAGAAAGGAGAGAGGAACGAACACCGCGTTATCCCCGTAATACCAGCTGCCCTCCGTAAAGGTGCCCACGATAGTAAAGTCCTGTCCGGTCCAGCGCTCCGCATAGCGCATGGGGCTGTAGGCCACGGCACCGAAGTACGCATTCTGCTCCAGGAGCCTGTCCCCCAGCTCCAGATGCAGGGTATCCCCCAGCTCCAGCCCCCGGGTCTTGGCCAGGTTCTCCGAAACGACGCAGACGGGACGGTGTTCCGCACTGTCCTCCGGGGTGAGCATCCGTCCAAGGGCGGGCAGGAGCTGCTTCTCCTGGTACCGCTGGAGGCTCTGCATATCCTCCAGGTAGTTCACGTCCAGGGTATTCCGATCCCTTTCGATGATCTCCATCATCTGCCGGAGTCCGGCAAACTCCTCCGTCTCCAGATAGTTCTCCGGTTCTCCCGCCAGGGGGGTGATGCAGCTCCAGGTGCCATAGAGGGAATCGTCCCCCAGGTAAGTATACCTGCCCTCCTCCTGGATGCCGGACATGCCGGAGGCGAAGGGGTCAACGGAGGCGACGAACACATAGCGCTGTCCCTGCTCCAGAGCCAGGATATCCTCCGTCGTAATGGGGTTGTCCACGCAGGCGTATACTTGGGCAACGGTAAAGAACGTGCTCAGGGTAGGTTCAGCCTCCCGATCCGGAAGCAAGGCGTTGACCGCCGCGGACAGGGTCCTTCTGTCCATATAGGCTCTGGACTGCTTAAGGTCCTCCTCGTTCCCCGCCAGCACCTTCACGTCCGTCAGACGGATCCCCAGCTCCACACTGCTTCCGTTGAGCGTGGCAAGGTCCAGTTTGCGGAGATCCGGAGTCATCCCGTCGTAGGTGGCCTCGAAGACCACCCGGAAGGTATTTTCAAACCGCCTGTATTTCAGGTCGCTGTTGTATTCCGTCAGCCGGGGGAAATCCGCAAGGCCGCCGGTCATGTATCGTTTCTCCGTCCTGCTCACATAGGGCAGACCGGAGAGGAAGGCCAGCTCGTCTCCGCTCAAGCTGCGCTGGTGATACTGTTCGTAGGGAAAGCTGCCCGCATAAGCCGGGTTCCCGTCTATGTCGGAGAGGAAAAAGGTCATGCCTGACCCCCGCACCTCCCGATCCTCCGGATGCAGAACGCTGAATACCCCGTAATACTGTCCATAGTTTCGGTCGTACTCCCGCTTGGTCATGGAATAATCCAAAAGATTATAGAGGAACAGAAAGGACGCCGCCGCGATGAGCAGCAGGGTGACGGCGGTCTTCACCGGGCTGCGGAGAAGCATACGCAGGGAGGTGGACTTTTTCATGGCAGTTCCTCCTTTGCCGTAGAGTTCGGTCAGGGTCCCGGTGCGGGTCAGGGTGAGAACCAGGATATCCCCGTCGATCCGGTAGATCAGCTGCAGGTCCGGGGAAGCCTGACATTCCCGGTACCCGGCCCAACGGCCGGAGAGGGAACGGTCCCGGTTTTCTCCGGGCAGGGTCTGTCCCGCCGCCAAAGCGGCGATCACCGCTTTCAGCGGTTCCATATCCCGGCCCTCCTGCATGGCCCTCTGATAGTCCCGCTCGAACTGGGCGGTGGGTTTCACGATGTATTTCATTGGCGTACATTCCTTTTCTTGGTATGAAATGCATCAGCTGCAGGGCTCCCTTTGTCCGCTGCGTTTAGGCTGAAAAGCTCCCCTCGTCCGTCATCCGCCTTGCGGGAACGGCAACGGTGTTTTCTCAAGGGGAAGCCAAAATGCCGGCTGCCAATTGCTGAGCCCCGGAATTCTCGTCGTCTAATCCCTGGCCCCTGTTTATTTGCTTTCCAGATTCATAAACAGCTCGTTCGGGTCCTCATAACCTTTGGCCTCCGGATCCCGGGCGATATTCGCTGCTTCCCGCATGGCCGCAGCCGTCTCCCGGTTCGGACGGTCCCATTTGATCTCGAAGGGGATCCGGCTCTCCCGCACCGCCTGGCGGAGAAACACCGTAACGGCGGTGGTCAGATTCATCCCCAGCTCATTGAACAGGGTCTCGGCCTGGGCCTTCAGCTCCGTATCGACCCGGATGCAGATATTGGTGGTACTGGACATAAGGTCAACTCCTCTCTTGTATTGCATTATACATGCACAGTAATATTCATGCAATACCTAATTTTGCATTTTCTGTTCCATCCTCTGCGGACATGAAAAAAGCGCTGCGGAAGCTCCCGCAGCGCTCAGCGTGTCGACAAAGTCTTGTCGCCCCGCTGAAGCAAGTTTTTCGAACAGGAAATACGGTAGAAATTGTTCGAAAAACTTCTGATTGAACGCGAAAGACACCCCTCCTGGGTTTCTTTCGCGCTATCTTCCTTCCCGTTTTCGTTCCATTTTCGGGTTTGTCTACAGTCTGAGCGCTGCGGAAGCTCCCGCAGCGCTCAGACTTTTTCTACCTTATTGCTATCTATATTCTATCTTTCCGGTCAGATGGTTCCGTTCCGGATCTTGGCCTTGAACTGAATCAGATCCTTCTCGAAAAGCTTCTGCTTATCCTTATCATAGCCCATGGCCAGAGGATGCCCCTTATCCCGGATGGCCTCCATGGCCCGGTGCACGGTGCTCAGCTCGCCCAGGCGCACGCCCCATTGCTCGTTTTCGGAGCGCAGGCCCAGGGACCAGTCCTTTTTGCCCCCTTCCAGCCTGCGGCTCCGGGGATAGACCCAGAGCACGTCCGCCACGGGCATGACCCGGGTGGAAAACGTGCGCAGCCACCAGATGTATTCGTCTCCCAGGAGGAGATTCTTCTTCCGTCCGAACCGCTCACCCCGGGCGAAATCCGACCCCAGGGCCTTGCGGCCCCATTTCCGCAGGGCCTGACGATAGGGCTTCTCCCAGATCCCCAGGAAAATGGAAACCAGGATCGCCAGGGCCAGGAGCACGCAGATCACGGCAAGAACCGCCAGCGTCTGCGCCCCGGCGCGGGTATGGCTGCCCCAGTAGCCTATGGTCATATGGTAGGGCAGGATCACGTCGTTCAGATAGGCGCTGTAGTTCCCGGTTTCGGCATACCGGCTCACGTCCGCGCCGGTGGCCTTGTCCGTGGTGACCCCATCCCGGTCGGTTTTGATGTTCTGGTTGGTGATCCATTGGATGAGCATATCCCGGGTATTGGTATCCGCTCCGGGGACCACGGTGCCCTCCAGCTTGGCAAACCGCAGCTCCAGCATACTGCCGATGGTCCCGTCGGCCACCATCTGCTCTCCGTCCTCATACTTGTTCAGCTCCGCCACGTCCGCCTTGGTGACCCGGACGGTGAGGTATTTCCCGTCCACGATCAGGTAGCAGAAGCGCTCCTCGATGACGGTCTCCTCATTTTCGTTCGTATAGCCCATAAAGGCGAAGGTCTGCGCCCCCAGGGTATCTGCGGGCACGGTGACGTAGCTCCCGTTCAGATCCGCCAGATGCAGGGTATCCGCCTCCACAGGCTTGCGGAAGCGGTAAACACAGCCGGACCCGCCCAGGGTCCAGAGCAGAGCAGCCAGGGCCAGCAGCACCAGGATGGCGGGGATCAGCAGCCGGAGATACCGGCTTCTTACAGCAACGCTCATGGCCGCTTACAGATCCGCGAAATCGTTCTGCTCTTCCCGGCGGGTGCAGAGCTTTGTCTTCAGGGCCAGGCCCTTGTCCTTCAGCTGCAGGACCAGATCCGTGAGCTCCTGCCGGTAATGATAGACCACGTAAGCCAAAGCGGCAAGGACCATCACCGCCGCCAGATATTTCAGAAAGCGCTTCATGTTGCCATGCCTCCCGTCCGTATTCCGGGGAACGGCGCCGCCGTCCCGGTATGATCGTAGGATCTTTTCTATTGTATCCAATCTTCCGGAAAAACGCAAGATAAATGTCCGGGCGCAGATCCCTTCCATTTCCAGTTTGCCGGACCGATCCCGGGGCATCCTATCCGTGGAAAAGGAGGGATCCGCAAATGGGTTCCGGATTCTGGAAAGGAATGGGCGCAGGCCTGGCGGTGGGCCTGGGTATGGGCATGCTGATGAAGCCCAGGAAAAAGAGTCACGCCGCCGCAAAGCTCATCCGCACCGCGGGTGACGTGGTGGACCGCGTCGGCGCCTTCTTCGGCGTGTGAACCGGAGAAAACAGCACGGAAAAGGCCGCCTGTCCGGATTTCCGGCAGGCGGCAGAGCGTGTCGACTTTGTCGACACGCTTCAAATCAGACCCGCTTCGCTGGGCTCTGAGTTGAAAAAGCTGCACTTCGCTCCCCGCACTCGCTTCGCTCGCACAGTCCGCTCCGTGAGCAGGATTTTCGGGCAGAAATGAATTCCGCCCGAAAATGGCAAGGGATTTGTCAAGGACTTTTTCATCCGAGAAAAACGCGAAGTCATAGCATCCGGCTAAGCCGGAGGCTTGAGTAGCCCTAGAAGGGCAAATGACCGGCAAGCATCTAAAGACGCACTGAAATATCTACCACCTGCATCACTTCAGATTCCACCTCGCGGTGGACACCCTTGGCCTTGGCTATGCACTTCCCGCTGCCGGGCGGTCTCGGGACTTTCACCCTTTAGAACGTGCGCTCGCCG
>CAMVBX010000138.1 GCA_947165825.1 uncultured Clostridia bacterium | reverse complement strand
CATCACGGGGCTGGGGTTCAGCTGCCAGACGTCCGCTTCCCCATGGAGGGCATATATCGGCAGGGTGACGCCGTAGCCCACCCGCATGCTGCTCACATGTTCCATCACCCCGGGATCCGCCTTCAGCGCCTCCAGAAAGGAACCCAGGTCGTTTTTCCGGAAGGACATGTTCATCATATTGTCCGCCAGGTCGGAAAAAACGGTGTTGGCATAGATCTTGTCCAGGGCATGGTCCGCGTTCTCGCTGCGCTTCTCCCCCAGGGCGGTGAGCATGCTGCTCATATCCACCGTCTCCCCGGTGATGGTGAGGGGATAGGTGCTGAGGGTATCCTCCTGCACCCGGTCGATGTAATTCTGGATCCCGTTGGACAGGGAGAGAATCAGGGCGATGCCGATGATGCCGATGCTCCCGGCAAAGGCGGTGAGGATGGTCCTGGCCTTCTTGGTGAGGAGATTGTTCCGGGATAGGGTCAGGGCGGTGAGGAAGCCCATGACGGGCCGCTTCCCCGTTTCCTTTTCCCGGCGCTCCCGTTCCTCCTCCTCCGGGGTGAGGGGATCGGAGTCATCCGTCACCTTTCCGTCCAGCAGACGGACGATGCGGGTGGCGTATTTTTCCGCCAGCTCCGGGTTATGGGTGACCATGATCACCAGCCGGGTCCGGCTGACCTCCTTCAGCAGTTCCATGACCTGGACGCTGTTCTCCGTATCCAGGGCGCCGGTGGGCTCATCCGCCAGTAGGATGCTGGGATCGTTCACCAGGGCCCGGGCGATGGCTGCCCGCTGCATCTGGCCGCCGGACATCTGGTTGGGCCGCTTGGTGAGCTGATCCCCCAGTCCGACCTTCTCCAGGGCCTCCTTTGCCCGGCGCTGCCGTTCCCCCTTGCTCACCCCGGACAGGGTGAGGGCCAGCTCCACGTTTCCCAGCACGCTCTGGTGGGGGATCAGGTTGTAATTCTGAAAAACAAAGCCCACGGAGTGGTTCCGGTAGTTATCCCAATCCCGGTCCCGGAACCCGGCGGTGCTCCTGCCGCTGATGCGCAGATCCCCGGTGGTATACCGGTCCAGCCCGCCGATGAGATTCAGCAGCGTGGTTTTTCCGCAGCCGGAGGGGCCGAGAATGGCGACAAATTCATGCTCCCGGAAGGCCAGGGATACCCCCTTCAGCGCGTGGACATGGGTATCTCCCATGGTATAATCCTTGGTGATTTTCTGCAAAACCAGCATAGCGGCACGATCCTTTCCCGGAAATTGTCCCATTTTCCCACAGGCTTATGAACTCCGTATGAACGGGAAAGGTTTTTCCTCCCCGGGGGAAAACTGGACAATATTCTCTGCCTCTGGTATAATAAAAAACCACTGCCTTCCCTTCAAGGAACGGTTTCCCAACCTTTTTCCCGCAAAAACGCGGGATATTCATGAACTATTCATATTCTCCCGGTATAATATCCGGAATGAAGGACGCCGCGCCTCCGGAGAGACGCGGTGTACAGCCGGAAAGGACGATCCGCATGAGATTTCGCCAATGGATTACCGGAATAATGGCGGGCAGAAACGGCACGGATCAGCTGTGCCGCTTCCTCTCCATTGTCACGATGGTCTTTCTGCTCCTCTCCCTGCTCATCCGGGGCACAGGGCTGAGCAGCGTGTTCTGGGTCCTGGGTCTGCTCTGCTTCTTCTGGGGCATATTCCGGAGCTTCTCCCGGAACCTGGCCCGGAGACAGGCGGAGAACCAGGCGTACCTCCGCCTCACCCGGAATATCCGGGGACGGTTCGAAGGCGCCCTGGGCCGTTTCCGCCAGCGGAAAGAGTATCGGTTTTACCGCTGCCCCTCCTGCCGGACCTGGCTGCGGGTGCCCCGGCATAAGGGAAAGGTGCAGATCACCTGCCGCCAGTGCGGCGAGCGCTTCACCCGCAGCACCTGAGCAAGAGAAGATCACGGAAAGGAATCCGGAACGATGAACGATCCCTATCAGGTACTGGGCCTGTCCCGGTCGGCCAGCGACGAGGAGGTCAAGTCCGCCTACCGCAAGCTTGCGCAGCAGTACCATCCGGACCTGCACCCGGGAGACGAGGAAGCAGCTCGGAAAATGAAGGAGATCAACGCGGCTTACGACCAGATCAAGAATCCCGAGGCCTGGCAGAACGCCGGCGGTTCGGCGGCCCAGGCCCAGGCGCAGCGGCAGACCTACCGGGATCCCTTCGCCGGAGGAGATCCCTTCGGGGGCTGGGGTTACCGGACCGCTTCCGGCCGGCAGAACAGCGCGGACGTGGAAAGCGATCCCCGGCTCCGCTCCGCCCGGGCTTTCAACCAGAGCCGTCAGTTCCGGGAGACCATCCGGGTGCTGGAGCAGATCGACCCCGCCATCCGGGGGCCGGAGTGGTACTATCTGGCGGCTGTGGCCCATTACGGCCTGAATAACCAAGTCACAGCCCTGCGCTACGCCCGAATGGCGGTGCAGATGGATCCCTTCAACCCGGAATACCAGCAGTTCCTGTCCCGGATCCAGTGGGCGGATCAGCGATACCGCAGCACCAGCCATGCCCCCGCCCTCTCCGGCATCGGGAAGCTGGTGGCGGGCATCTGCGCGTTCAATCTGTTCATCCGGTTCTGCAGATGCCTGTGCTAGTAAAAGGAGGATTGACCATGAAATTGACCGACAGCATCCTTTGGGTGGGCGTACATGACCATGCCATCGATCTGTTCGAGGGGCAGTACGCCGTGCCCAGAGGCATGAGCTACAATTCCTATGTGATTCTGGATGAAAAATGCGCGGTGATGGATACGGTGGACGCCCGCTTTGCCGGGGAATGGATGGAAAAGGTCGCCGCCGCCCTGGGGGACCGGGAACCGGATTATCTCATCATCCAGCATGTGGAGCCGGACCATTCCGGCAGCATCCTCCGCTTTCTGGAGAAGTATCCCCGGGTCACCCTGGCGGCCACCCCCAAGGCCCTTCCCATGCTGAAGAATTTTTACGGCGCGGAGCCGGAAAACCGGCTGGAGCTGAAGGCGGATACCGTCCTGGAGCTGGGAAGCCGAAGCCTGCATTTCCTGCCCGCCCCCATGGTCCACTGGCCGGAGGTCACCCTCACCTACGACGATGGGGACAAGGTCCTGTTCTCCGCGGACGCCTTCGGCAAGTTCGGCGCCTGGGATACGGAAGAACCCTGGACCGATGAAGCCCGGCGGTACTACATCGGCATCGTGGGCAAATTCGGTGCGCCGGTGCAGGCCCTGCTGAAAAAGGCCGCGGGGCTGGAGATCGCCGCCATCTGTCCCCTTCACGGGCCCGTGCTGAAGGAGGACCTGGGGCAATATCTGGCCCTGTACGATACCTGGAGCGCTTACCGGCCGGAGGAGAAGGGAATCCTCATCGCCTATACCTCCGTCTACGGACATACCCGGGCGGCGGCGGAGCTCCTGGGGGAGAAGCTTGGGGAGAAGGGGCAGAAGGTCCGGGTGATGGATCTGGCCCGGTCCGACCTGGCGGAAGCGGTGGCGGAGGCCTTCCGGTATGACCGCCTGGTGCTGGCCAGCACCAGCTATAACGGGGGCGTATACCCCCGGATGCGGCAGTTCGCGGAGGAACTGGCGGAGCATGGCTTCCAGAACCGGAAAGTGGGCATCCTGGAAAACGGCAGCTGGGCCCCCTGCGCAGCCAAGACCCTCCGGGAAAAGCTGGAGGGCTGCAAGAACCTCGCCTGGGCGGAGCCCCAGGTGACCATCCGTTCCGCGTTGGATGCCGGGAGCCGGGAAGCCCTGGAGGCTCTGGCCGCCGACCTGGCGGAATAACCGATTCCCCGCCATTCCGGGATCCGGACCGGCGGATTCTTGCCGGATGGGCAATTGCCCCCTCGGGGGAGTCGCTGTGGTATACTGAAACCGTAAATAAGGATCATACCCATATCCCAAGACAGGAGAATTCAGGGTTGAACGCCCGGCTCCGGAAAGGAAAGCATATGAAATCAGCAAAGAAAGTACTGAGCCTGTGCCTGGCGCTGGTGCTGGTCCTGGCGCTGCTGCCCATGGGGGTTTCCGCAGCCAGCGGCGGCGGCGGGACATGCGGCCCGAACCTCACCTGGGTCCTGAACGAGGAGGGACTCCTGTACATTCAGGGCAGCGGAGAGATGTCGAATTACGACCCGTATACTCCCGCCCCCTGGTATAATCAGCGGATCAGCGTCAAAAACGTACAGTTTCAGGACGGCGTGACCAGCATCGGCGATTATGCCTTCTGGGACTGTACCAACCTGATGCACGTGGAGCTTCCTTACAACATCGAGCGGATCGGCAGCCATGCGTTCTCCGGCTGCATCAATCTGCCGAAGATCATCCAGCGGGGCGACCTCAATGTGCAGATCAACCTGCCCAACTGGATCAGCAGCATCGGCAGCTACGCCTTTGAAAACTGCGCGATGCTCACGGGGTATTTTCCCCTGCCCTCTGCCCTCACCGTGGTCAGCGAGGGCCTGTTCAAGGGCTGCACAGGCCTGACCGGCGTCAGCCTTCCCGCGGGGCTGACCGCCATCGGGAACGAGGCCTTCCGCGGCTGCACCGCGCTGCAGAGCGTGTCCATCCCGTCGGGGGTGACTTATATCGGCAGCCGGGCTTTCCAGGGCTGCTCCAGACTCATCAGCATGATCATCCCGGCCAACGTGAAGAGCCTGGGCGACTATCTCTTCGCCGAATGCAGTATGCTGTCCGGCGTGACGCTCCCGGCGGGGCTCACCGCCATTGGAAACTACGCCTTCAGCGGTTGCAGCGCCCTGTCAGCGGCGGCGATCCCGGCAGGGGTGACCTCCATCGGCAGCGGCGCCTATGCCGGGTGCACCCGGCTGGAGGAGGTCACGCTGCCCGGGGCGGCGCTGCTTGGCGCCAATCTCTTTGAAAACTGCTATGGCCTGAAGACCGTGAAGATCTCCGAGGGCGTGAAGGTCATTCCCGCATATGCTTTCAGCAACTGCGTCATGATGGAGAATGTCTATCTGCCCCTCAGCCTGACCACTGTGGAGGCTTATGCCTTCAACGGCTGCAGCAAGCTCTCCAATATCTATTATCCCGGCACCCGGGAGCAGTGGAGGGCCGTGGAGATCAAGGCGGGGAATACGGCCCTTGCCAATACCTCCCAGCATACGGGAGACGATCCGGTGCTGCCGGAGATCCCGGTTCTGGAGGACATTGAGGTAAAGCCCGGAAAGATCACCGTCACCTGGAGCGCCGCCGCGGATGCGGAGCTGTACCAGGTCCTGCGGAAGTCCGGCTCCGGGAGCTTCGCGCCCCTGCTCCAGACCGCCAAGCTCAGCTTTACCGATCTCAACACCACCGCCGGCGTGCTCTATACCTACACGGTGCAGGTCTACCGGAGCAACAGCGGCTGGAGCGCCTATGATCCCAAGGGCATTTCTGCCCGGGCCGTGGAGCTCATCCCCCTTGCACTGAAGAGCATCTCTTCGGACAAATCCACTGCCGCTGTTGGTGAGTCCATCACCTGGACGGCCATTGCCCAGGGCAACAACGGAGATCTGGAATTCCAGTTCCGCATCTACAACCAGAATGGTACCGTGGTCGAGCAGACGAAGGCATACACCACACAGAACACCTTCACTTACACGCCCACTGCAGAGGGCAAGTATACCTGCAAGGTCTTCGCCCGCGTGAGCGAGGATACCGGCAATGTGCCGCAGCTCACAAGCAGTGCAGTCACGGTTTCCGGGGTGGCCGCGCAGGGTCCGGCGATCACTGCCCAGCCGGCGAATGTGACGGTGAGTGCTGGGAGCACGGCAACGTTCAAGGTGACGGCCACGGGAGCGACAAGCTACCAGTGGCAGTACAAGAAGCCCGGTGAATCTGCTTGGAACGACGTCCAAGCCAGCGGCGGCACCTCCGCTGCCTTCAGCCAGACCAATGTCGCCGCGCGGCATAATGGCTATCAGTTCCGCTGCAAGGTCGCCAACCAGGCGGGAACCACCATCAGCAACGCCGCCACCCTGACCGTGGCTGCCGGGCCCGCCATCACCACACACCCCTCTTCCGTGACGGCCGCTCTCGGCTCCACTGCCACCTTTAAGGTCGTGGCCTCCGGCTCCGGTCTTACCTACCAGTGGCAGTACA
>CAMVBX010000137.1 GCA_947165825.1 uncultured Clostridia bacterium | reverse complement strand
ACTGCTCCGTGCAGCGGCGGCACCAGAAGCTGATCGAGGAATCCCCCTCCCCCGGAGTCAGCCGGGAGCAGCGGGAAACCCTGATGGAGGGGGTGCGGGACGCCGTGCGCCAGATCGGCTATACCGGGGTGGGAACCATGGAATTCCTGCTGGACAAGGCGGGCAGCTTCTGGTTCATGGAGATGAACGTGCGTCTGCAGGTGGAGCATCCGGTGACGGAGATGCTGACCATGCTGGATCTGGTGAAATGGCAGATCCGCACCGCCGCGGGGGTGCCGCTCCGCTTTCGGCAGGAGCAGATCGTCATGGAGGGCAGCGCCATGGAATGCCGCATCAACGCTCTTGCCCCCGGCAGACTGAGCATGCTCCACGTCCCCGGCGGGCACTTTGTCCGTTTTGATACCTACCTGGTGCAGGGAGTGGAGGTCAGCCCGTATTACGATCCGCTGATCGGGAAGCTGATCGTCTATGCCCGCTCGCGGGAGGAGGCCGTCCGCAAATTGAAGGCTGCCCTCTGCGAACTGGTGATCGATGGGATCCCCACCAACATTGAAGAACAGCTGCGCATCATTTCCGGTGAGCCGTTCATGAGCGGCAGCTATGACCTCACCCTGATGGAGGGACGGTAAATGCCCTTTCCGAAGTTTATTTTTCAGCCCAGGAACGAGCTGGAGCAGGGGGGACGCAGCGCGGCCCCGGTGCAGAGCGATGAGCGGGAGCCGGAAAAAACCTGTCCCAACTGCCATAAAGCCGTTCCCCTCAGCCGCCTTTGGGCAAACCGGAACGTCTGTTCCTGCGGCTATCACTTCCGCATGGGGGTCCGGGCCAGGCTCCGGTACCTGGCGGATAAGGACAGCTTCACCGAGCTGTTCGGCGAAGTCGGCAGCGGCGATCCCCTGGAATTTCCGGGCTACGCCGATAAGCTGGAGATGACCCGCACCTCCAGCCGGGAGGAGGAAGCCGTTCTCTGCGGAACGGTACGGATCGAAGGTCAGCCCTGCTGCCTTTTCCTGATGGAGCCCTATTTTATGATGGGCAGTATGGGCTCCGCCGTGGGGGAACGGATCACCCGCCTCTTTGAATACGCTCTGGAGCACCGCCTCAGCGTCGTGGGATTCACGGTTTCCGGCGGAGCACGGATGCAGGAGGGACTTTATTCCCTGATGCAGATGGCCAAAACCAGCGGCGCGGTGAAGCGGCATTCCGATGCGGGCCTGTTTTACCTCACAGTACTTACGGACCCGACGACCGGCGGCGTTACCGCCAGCTTCGCCATGGAAGGGGACATCATCCTGGCGGAGCCGGGGGCCACGGTGGGCTTCGCCGGGGCCAGAGTCATTGAACAGACCACCCGGAAGGCCCTGCCCAAGGGCTTTCAGACGGCGGAATTCCTGCTGGAGCACGGGTTCGTGGACGCCATCGTACCCCGAAGTGAGCAGAGAGCGCTCATCGCCCGACTGCTGAGGGTCCATGCTGCGGAGGGAGGCGAGGACGCATGAACCGAAGCGCCTATGAAACGGTAAAACTGGCCCGCTCCAACCGACGGCCCACCGGCCTGGATTTCCTCCATGGCGTCTTTACGGACTTCTTCGAGCTTCACGGGGACCGGCGGTTCGGCGACGATGCCTCCGTGGTGGGGGGGCTGGCCGAGCTGGAAGGGAAAAACGTCACAGTGATCGCCATCGAAAAGGGCCACAGCATCCGGGAGCGGATGCTCCGAAGCTTCGGCGCGCCTCAGCCCGAGGGCTACCGCAAGGCGCTCAGGCTGATGAAGCAGGCGGAAAAGTTTCACCGCCCGGTGATCTGCCTCATTGACACCTCCGGGGCCTATTGCGGCATCGGCGCGGAGGAGCGGGGCCAGGGTCAGGCCATCGCGGAAAACCTCATGGAGATGATGACCCTTCGGACCCCGGTGATCTCCCTGCTGATCGGGGAGGGGGGCAGCGGCGGCGCCCTTGCCCTGGCGGTTGCGGACCGGGTCTGGATGCTGGAGGACGCCATTTACAGCGTCATTTCCCCGGAGGGCTGCGCGAGCATTCTCTGGAAGGATGCCAAGCGGGCCCCGGAGGCGGCCCAGCAGCTGAAGCTCACCGCCCAGGACGCCCTGGCGGGCGGAATGATCGAGCGGATCATCCCCGAAGAGGGACTGGGGAAGCCGGAATTCTACGAGAGCCTGCGGCATGAACTCAGCGCCGAACTGGCCGGGCTGCTGGCGATGGACGTGCAAGCGCTGCTGGAGGCGCGGTATCAGCGTTTCCGCCGCATCGGAAAGGAGCGGGAAGCATGAGCCTGAAGCCCTGTGCCCACCGGGTGGCATACTATGAAACCGATCAGATGGGCATCGTCCACCACTCCAATTATATCCGGTGGTTTGAGGAGGCCAGGGACGACGTGGTGCGGGATTACGGGATCGACTACCGGCAGATCGAGGCGCAGGGCGTGCTCATGCCGGTGGTGCACGTATCCTGTGACTATAAGCGCGCGGCCAAATACGGGGATCAGGTCAGCATTTATGCCTTTCCCCGCTTTTTCAACGGGATCCGTCTCCGGTACGAATACGAGGTCCGGGGAGAGGACGATACCCTCATCGTCACGGGAAACAGCGAGCACTGCTTCATCGATGCGGTGACCCGCAAGCCCGTGAATCTCAAGAAACGGATGCCGGAATATTGTGAGACCCTCTCCCGGCTGGTGGAGCAGGTCAACGGAGGCAAGGAATGAAACGAGTTGTTGTTACCGGCATGGGCATCGTCAGCCCCTTGGGAAACACCGTGCCGGCTTTCTGGGAGAACATTAAGGCGGGTGTCTGCGGCATTGCCCCCATCACCCGCTTCGATACCGCAGAGTACAAAGTGAAGGTCGCTGCCGAGGTGCGGGACTTTAACCCCCGGCAGTATATGGAGAAGCTGGACGTGCTCCATTCCGACCTGTATACGCAGTTTGCCGTAGGCGCAGCCTGTCAGGCCGTGGAGGACAGCGGCGTGATCGGCACCGCGGCGCCGGAGCGTATCGGGGTGTATATCGGAACAGGCATCGGCGGCATCGCGACCTTTATGAGCGAGCATCAGAAGCTCATGGAGCGGGGGCCCAAAAGAGTGAGCCCCTATTTTATCCCCATGATGATCGCCAACATGGCCTCCGGCATGATCGCCATGCGGTTTTCCTGCAAAGGACCTGCCATGCCGGCGGTGACCGCCTGCGCCTCCGGCTCCAACGCCATCGGAGAGGCGATGCGCCTCATCCGCCACGGCTATGCCGACGCCATGATCGCCGGAGGTGCGGAAGCCACGGTGAACGCCCTGGCGGCGGCCGGATTCAGCAGCATGCAGGCCCTGAGCTTTTCCGAGGATCCCCTGGCCGCGTCCCTGCCCTTCGATCAGCGCAGGACCGGCTTCGTCATGGGGGAAGGCGCCGGCGTGCTGGTATTGGAGGAATATGAGCGGGCAAAGGCCCGGGGCGCGAAGATCTATGCCGAGCTTGCGGGGTACGGCTCCACCTGCGATGCCTACCATATGACCGCCCCCCACCCGGAAGCGGAGGGCGGGGCCAGGGCCATTGCGGACGCCTGGGCGGAAACGGGCTTGGACACGGACCGCATCTATGTGAACGCGCACGGTACCGGTACGCCCATGAACGACAAGGCAGAGACCCTGGCGCTGAAAAAGGCCTTCGGGGAGGAGCGGGCCAGAAAGCTGCTCATCAGCTCCACCAAGTCCATGACCGGCCATATGCTGGGCGCCGCCGGTGCGGCGGAGGCCGTGGTCAGCGTGCTGGCCCTCCGGGAGGGGATCGCGCCGCCCACCATCGGTCTCACTGAGCCGGATCCGGACTGCGACCTGGACTACGTCCCCCTCACCGCCCGGAAGACCGATTTCGACGCGGCGATCAGCACCTCTCTGGGCTTTGGCGGCCATAATGCCTGTCTGGCTTTCCGGAGAATCGGAGACTGAAGCATGGAAAACAGAAATATCGTGATTACCGGCACCGGGGCGGTGACCCCCCTGGGCATCGGTACGGAGGCCTTCTGGGAAGGCCTGATCTCCGGCAGATGCGGCATTGGAGAGATCCGGAAGTTTGACGCTTCCCAGCTGCCCATCCGCTGGGCCGGGGAAGTGCGGGACTTCAATCCCAAGGAGTTCATGCCCAATCCGCTGGTGCTGGATACGGCGCTCTTTGCCCGCTATGCCATCGCCGCCGCGGTCATGGCCGTGGAGGAAAGCGGCTTGATCACCGATTCCGACCGGGTGGGCATCGTGATGGGCACCGCCCTTCATGGAATAGACTACCTGGCCCGCACCCAGCAGATCCAGGACGAGACCGGCAAGGCGGGGGATCCCAAGCTCTTGACCAAATACATGGGCAATATGGCGGCGGCCCAGTTTGCCATTCGCCGGGGCATCCGGGGACCAAGCCTGACGGTGGGTACCGCCTGCTCCTCCGGCGGGGACGCGGTGACGATGGGGGCGCTGCTGCTGAAAAGCGGTATGGCCGACGCCGTGGTGGTCATGGCGGGAGAAGGCGCCATCTGTCCGCCTGCCATCTGGAGCCTTCATAAGACCCGGGCTCTTTCTCCCTCCGGGGAAAGCCGCCCCTTCAGCGCGGATCGCTCCGGCTTCGTGCTGGGAGAAGGAGGAGGCGCATTGGTGCTGGAGACGGAGGCCCATGCCGCGGCGCGGGGCGCCCGTTTGCGGGCAAAGCTTCTGGGCTGGGGGAACAATACGGATGCGTATCACCCGGTCACGCCCCGGCAGGACGGGGCGCAGGCTGCTGCCTGTATGCGTCTTGCCCTGCGTGAGGCCGGCCTGAGTCCGGAGGAGATCGGCTATATCAACGCCCATGGTACGGCTACCCTCAAGGGGGACAAAGCGGAGGCCGCGGCCATCCGCTCCGTTTTCGGGGAGGGGATCCCTCCCGTCAGCTCCACCAAGGGCGCCACCGGCCATATGATGGGTGCGGGGGGCATAACGGAGCTGATTGCCTGCGTAAAGGCCCTGGAGACCGGTATGCTGCCGCCCAACCTGGGCTTTACGGCCCCGGATGAAGCCTGCCCGCTCCCCCTGGTGACCGAGATCGGACGGAAGGCGAATATCCGGGTAGCCATGTCCAATGCCTTCGGCTTCGGCGGGCAGAATTCTTCCCTGATCGTGGGGCGGGCAGAATGAACTACACCTATGATGCGGAGGGTTTCCGCCGGGTCTTCGAGCGCAGCTTCACCTGGCTGGCGGGCTTCCGGCGGAATGTGGGCCGCAGCCCGGACAAGACCGCCGTGATCGACCCCATGCGGAACGAGCGGTGGAGCTATCTTCGCCTGGACCGGGAGACCAACCGCCTGGCCAACGCTCTGCGCTCCTATGGCGTGGGGAGCGGGGACGTGGTGCTGTATCAGCTTTACAACTCCCCCCAGTTCGTCTATTGCTATATCGCGCCGCAAAAGCTGGGAGCGGTGAACGAGCCGGTCAATTTCAATCTCTCTCCCGGGGAGACCGCCCGGCTTCTGGACCGGGACAAACCCAAGGCCTATATCTACGACTGGGACGTGAAGGACATGGCCCACAAGGCCCTGGCCCTCAGCCGCCACAAGCCCGCTCTCATCGCCGCCGTGGATTACCGGGGCCTCCATCCCCTTCTCCCGGAGGGGCACCGGGACTTCGACAGCCTGCTGGCGGCATACTCCGAGGAAGCGCCGGAGGCGGATTTCACCCCGGACATGTACGCGGAAGTGACCCGGCTGGGCACCTCCGGCACCACCGGAACGCCCAAGGGCGTGCCTCTGTGCAACGTGAATGAAGTCCTCTCCGCCCATGACACCATCATGCACTTTCCCCTCACCCCTCTGGACGTGACCATGAATATGACCCCCTGGTTCCACCGGGGCGGCCTCCACTCCGGGGGCGTCACCCCCACCCTCTACGCCGGGGCAAGCCTGGTGATCCTGCGGATGTTCAGCGCCAAGGCCTGCATGGACTGCGTGGAAAAGTACGGGATCACCTTCCTCATCGGGGTGCCCTCCGCCCTGCGGCAGTTGGCTCTGCGGCAGGAGAAGCACCCAGCGGACCTCACCGGGCTGAAGGGCATCGTCACCATGGGCAGCCCCCTGGAGAAGGCGGACTGCATCCGCTTCCAAAGGCTGCTGACCCCCAACTTTTTTAATGGCACGGGGACCACCGAGACCTTCTGGAACAG
>CAMVBX010000136.1 GCA_947165825.1 uncultured Clostridia bacterium | reverse complement strand
ATCGGAGCTTTGCCCCTTTGGGGTAAAGCGGAGCAATGAGCCTTGCGACGACGACCTCGCACAGTACGCTCCGCGAGCTGTATCTTCGGGCAGAAATGAATTCCGCCCGAAGATGATCCCATCTTTTCGCGCCTGCGGGCGCGAACTCTGCGAGGCTTTGGTACTTTGTCTACAGTCTGCGCCCCGGGGTCCTCCCCGGAAGGATCCGGGGACAAAAACCGCCCGCCGCTTGCCAATCCCGGGCAAAGGGGATATAATAAAAAAAGAGGTGATGAAATGGAGACCCGGGTAGCCGTGCTCAGCATCATCGTGGAAAACGAGGATGCCGTCAACGAACTGAACGAGCTGCTTCACCGCTACAGGCGGTCCATTATCGGGCGGCTGGGTATCCCTTACCGGCAGAAGGGCATCAGCATCATTTGCATCGCCATCGATGCGCCGAATGATGAGATCAATTCCCTCGCCGGGGCCCTGGGCCGGATCAAGGGCATCACCGCCAAAGCCACATACGCCAAGGTCGGACCGAAAACCGAATACCGCCGATCGCTTATCGACCCCCTGACGCCGAAACGAAACTTGAGGCGAAAGACAGGTTGCAGCAGAACGGGCGTACTGCCGCTGTGCCTCTTGTCAAACCATGGGGGACGGCGGCTTTTTCTGCTTAACGGAAAGCACCGCCGGAAGGAAGCGCTCCGGCAAAGGAATACCCGTCGGATGTTCGGTACGAAGCACCGGAGGATTATAAAAGCGGAAATCGAAAGGAGAGTTTTTTCCATGAAACGGATCCTGATCTTTGCGCTGGCGCTGCTCCTGCTGCTGAGCTGCCTGGCCTGCGTCAAAAAGCCCGCCCCGGAGGCGGCTGCCTCCATCCGGGTCGGCTCCCTGAAGGGCCCCACCAGCATGGGCCTGGTGAACCTGCGGAAAGCCGCGGAAGGCGGCGAACTGACGGATACCTATACCTTCACCATGGTGACGGACGCCTCGGAGCTGGCCGCCTCCCTGGTGGCCGGAGACGTGGACATCGCCCTGATCCCGGCCAACCTGGCCGCCGTTCTGTACAACAAGAAGACCCAGAAGGGTATCGAGGTCATCGACGTGAACACCCTGGGGGTGCTGTACTGCGTCACAGGGGCGGAGGGAATCGCCTCCGTGAAGGACCTGGCGGGGAAGACCGTGTACCTCACCGGCCAGGGCACCACGCCGGAATACAGCCTCCGGTATCTGCTGGACAAGGCCGGGGTGACGGACTGCTCCCTGGAGTTCCGGTCGGAAGCCGCAGAGGTCGCCGCGCTCCTGGCGGCGGATCCCGCCCGTATCGCCGTGCTGCCTCAGCCCTTTGCCACGGTGGCCATGGTGCAGAACGGGGAACTGAAGGAGGCCTTTTCCCTCAGCGAGAGCTGGGACGCCGTTTCCGGCGGCTCGAAAATGGTCACGGGGGTCACGGTGGTGCGCAAGGCCTTCCTGCAGGAGCATCCCCAGGCGGTGGAGCGCTTCCTGCAGGCCCATGCGGAAAGCGCGGCCAAGGCCGCCTCCGACGCGGAGGGAACGGCGAAGCTGGTCGCGGAATACGGCATCATCGAGAAGGAGCCGGTGGCCCGGAAGGCCCTGCCCAAGTGCGGCGTGGCCTGCCTCACCGGCGCGGAGATGGAAACGGCGCTGAAGGGCTATCTGGAGGTCCTGTTCCAGGCGGATCCTGCCTCCGTCGGGGGCGAAGTGCCGGACGGCGGTTTCTATCATGCCGCCCCCGGGGCCTGAGTCATGCTGAAGCGCCTGGGCATTGCCCTGTTCTGGCTGGCGGCGTGGCAGGCGCTTACGCTGCTGGTGCATAACCCCGTGCTGCTGGTGGGCCCATGGGAGACTCTCCTGGCCCTGATCCAAATGCTGCCCACGGCGGAATTCCGCCGTGGGGTGGGGGGATCCCTGCTCCATATCCTGGGCGGCTTCCTTCTGGGCGCGGCTCTGGGCTTCGGCCTGGGTCTGCTCAGCTATGCCAGGCCCTTTCTCCGGGATCTGCTGAGCCCGGTGATCGGCGTTATGAAGGCGGTTCCCGTGGTCTCCTTCGTGGTGCTGGTGCTCATCTGGGCGGGCAGCCGGGGGCTGAGCCTGTATGTCACCGCGGCGGTGGTCCTTCCCATCCTCTATCTCAATACCCTGGAGGGCCTCCGGGGCACGGATCCCAGGCTCCTGGAGCTGGCGGAGGTCTACCGGATGAAGTATCCCGCCCGGCTGCGGGGCATCTATCTGCCCCAGCTCCGCCCTCAGCTACTGGGGGCCCTGGAACTGGCGGTGGGCATGGCCTGGAAATCCGGGGTGGCCGCCGAGGTCATCGGCCAGCCCGTGGGTAGCCTGGGCAACAGCCTGTACCGGGCGAAGATCTATCTGGAAACGGATAAGGTCCTGGCCATCTCCGCCGTCACTGCCCTCCTCAGCTGGGGCCTGGGCAGGCTCGCCCTGCTCCCCATGAAAAAGAGAGGGGGGGAAAAATCATGACCATCACCCTAAAGAACGTGAGCAAGGCCTATGGCGAAGCGCCCGTTCTGCAGCAGGTCTCCCTGACCCTGGAGCCGGGCAAACCTCTGTGCGTCACCGGTCCCAGCGGCAGCGGAAAGACCACCCTCCTTCGCCTGGTCCTGGGCCTGGAGAAGCCGGACGGGGGCGAGGTGCTCTGGTCCTCCGGCCTCCGGCCCCGTTTCGGCGTCCTGTTCCAGGAGGACCGGCTTTTCGACGGGCTTGACGCGGTGGAGAATCTTCGCCTTGCCACGGGGGAGAAGGATAGGGCGGCGCTGGCTGCGGCACTGGCTCAGCTTCTTCCGGAGGAAGCCCTGCACAGGCCGGTTTCCGCCCTTTCCGGCGGCCAGCGGCGGCGGGTGGCCCTGGTCCGGGCTCTGCGCCCCGGCGGGGAGGCGGTGCTGCTGGACGAGCCCTTCACCGGACTGGACGCGGCGGCAGCCGCCCAGGCCGCGGACTATATCCGACGGGAAGCGGGGGATCGGCCCCTGCTCATGGCTCTCCACCGGAAAGACATCCCCGCCTGGTGCGAGGAGCTTTACATACTCGGCGCACCGGGAGCGGAAGGACCCCGGGCATAGCTCCGGCGGGATATTGCGGCAATTGCACAGGGAAACGCGAGGTTCAGACGGAGCGACAGCCGGTTTTGGCAGCCGCCCCGTCTTTCGGTTTTTTCTGCCGGCTGCCAGACCGGTTGAAGCAGCGCCCCAGCCGGAAAAAAGCGCAGAACACTTCATAATTTTCCAAATCCGTTCAGGAATCCGGTTGACGCTGGCGCGCTCCGCGATTATAATTCAATATATGACAGTTTCATGACAATTTACGCAGGCGAAAGAGAATGACAACTGGAGGGGCGTCCTCCAAAAGAATACTGAAGTGTAGGAGATTGACATGAGCAGACTGAGTATTGTGACCAAGAACCGCTCTCAGGAGACGGTGGAGGAGCTTTACCGGGATGCGGAAAGGCGAATCCAGGCAAGCCAACCTGGCCTGTGTCCGGTAGACCTGGCCAGAAGCTTCCTGCATATCTGCCATTCTCAATCCTGCGGGAAATGTACTCCGTGCCGGGTCGGCCTGGGACAACTGGAGGATCTGATGGAAACGGTTCTGGACGGCTCTGCGGAGCTGGATACCCTGGACCTGATCCAAAGGACCGCCGAGAGCATTTTTGCCTCCGCAGACTGCGCCATCGGTCAGGAAGCCGCCCGAATGGTCATCAAAGGCATCAAAGGCTTCCGGGACGACTATGAGGAGCATATCCTCCATGGCCGCTGCCTGGGCATCCAGAACCAGCCTGTGCCCTGCGTAGCCCTGTGTCCCGCCCATGTGGACATCCCCGGTTACATCTCCCTGATCTTCGAGGGGCGTTACGGCGACGCGGTGCAGCTTATCCGGAAGGATAATCCCCTGCCGGCCACCTGCGGCCTGATCTGCGAGCATCCCTGCGAGGTGCGATGCCGCCGGACCATGGTGGACGATCCCATCAATATCCGCGGCCTGAAGCGCTTTGCCGTGGAGCACGAAGGGGAGATCCCCACGCCCGAGTGCGCCCCCGCCACCGGCAAGAAGGTGGCGGTCATCGGCGGCGGCCCCTCCGGACTCAGCGCAGCCTATTACCTCTCCCTGATGGGCCACAGCGTGACCGTCTATGAGCAGCGCAGGCAGCTGGGCGGCATGCTCCGGTACGGCATTCCCAGCTACCGCCTCCCCCGGGAGGCCCTGGATCATGAGATCGAAGGGCTGATGAAGGCCGGCTTCAAGGCGGTTTGCAGCGTCTCCGTGGGAACGGACATCACCATGGAACAGCTCCGGAAGGAGAACGACGCCGTTTATATCGCCATCGGCGCCCACACGGATCGGAAGATCGGCATCGAGGGGGAGGACGCCAAAGGCGTCATCTCCGCCGTGGAAATGCTCCGGGCCATCGGGGATAACGAATACCCGGATTACAGCGGCCTGGACGTGGTGGTGGTGGGCGGCGGCAACGTGGCCATGGACGTGGCCCGCAGCGCCGTTCGATGCGGAGCGAAATCCGTCCGCATCGCCTACCGCCGCCGCAAGGCGGACATGACCGCCCTCCCCGAAGAGGTGGAGGGGGCCATTGCCGACGGCTGCGAGATCGTGGAGCTCCATGCGCCGCTCCGCATCGAGAAGGACGCAGAGGGCAGGGTGGCGGCTCTTTGGGTCAAGCCCCAGATCGTCGGACCCATCTCCGGCGGGCGGCCTTCCCCGGTGAATTCCTCCAAGGATGAGGTCCGCATGGCCTGCGACCTGGTGCTCGTGGCCATCGGCCAGGGCATCGAGAGCCAGAAATTCGGGGACTACGGCGTTCCCGTGAAGCGCGGCGCCATCGCGGCGCTGGAAAGCGGCGAAATCGCCAGCATGGACGGCATCTTCTCCGGCGGCGACTGCGTCACCGGTCCTGCTACGGTCATCCGGGCCATTGCCGGCGGAAAGGTGGCCGCCGCCAATATCGACGAGTTCCTGGGCTTCCACCATGAGATCACCTCCAAGGTGGAGATCCCCCGCATCCGCTTCGACGACCATGAACCCATGGGGCGGGTGAACATGACCGAGCGGCCCGCCGCGGAGCGGAGATGCGATTTCGGACTTATGGAATACTGTATGTCTGAGGAAGAGGCGCATCAGGAGTCCTCCCGCTGCCTCCATTGCGACCACTTCGGCTACGGAATCTTCAAGGGAGGCAGGGTAGCAAAATGGTAAACGTAACGATCGACGGAAAAACCATCCAGGTGCCGGAGCGCACCCGGATCCTGGATGCCGCCCGCATGGCCGGCGTCAAGATTCCCACCCTGTGCTATTGGGAAGGTCTGAATGAGATCGGCGCCTGCCGGGTCTGCGTGGTGGAGGTGGAGGGGTACAACAGGCTTTTCACCGCCTGCAACAACACCGTGGACGAGGGCATGGTCATCCATACGAATTCCAAAAAGGCCTGGGAGGCCCGGTACACCAACGTGCAGCTGATCCTCTCCGAGCACAACTCCAACTGCGCGACCTGCATCCGCAGCGGCAACTGCGAGCTCCAGACCATCGCCAACGATATGGGCATCACCGAGGTGCCCTTCGAGAAGAAGATCCCCGCCAAGAAGCAGAAGGGGAGCTTTCCCCTGGTGCGGGATTATTCCAAGTGCATCAAGTGCATGCGCTGCATCCAGGTCTGCGACCAGATCCAGGCCAGCAACATCTGGGACGTGGTGAACACCGGCGCCAAGACCACCGTGGACGTGCGCGAAGCCTATACCCTGGAGGAATCCAAGTGCGCCCTCTGCGGCCAGTGCATCACCCATTGCCCCGTGGGCGCCCTGCATGAGCGGGACGACGTCCGGAAGGTGATGGACGCCATCCATGATCCCGGGAAGGTCACCGTGGTGCAGATCGCCCCCTCCATCCGCGCCGCCTGGGGCGAGCCCTTCGGCCTGAAGCCGGAGCAGGCTACCGTTGAGCGCCTGTGCGAGGCCCTGAAGATGATCGGGGCGGACTACGTATTCGATACCAACTTTACCGCCGACCTCACCATCATGGAGGAGGGCACCGAGTTCCTGGAGCGGCTGAAGAACAAGGGAACGGCGAAGCTTCCCCTGTTCACCTCCTGCTGCCCCGGCTGGGTCCGTTTCCTGAAGGGGCATTACCCTGAGCTGCAGGATAACCTCTCCACCGCCAAGAGCCCCCAGCAGATGTTCGGCGCGGTGGCCAAGAGCTACTA
>CAMVBX010000135.1 GCA_947165825.1 uncultured Clostridia bacterium | reverse complement strand
CCAACGGCAGAAGCAAGATGGACGTGGTCAACGACGTTTACGAGAACTACGCCAAGAATTATTACCAGACCCACTGATGCACAAGGAAGGGGAATATCCATGCTGAATACCATACCCAACGCCAGTCCCCTGATGCCCGCCTCCTTCGAGGTCGAGCCGCCTCCCATCCCGGAGGACAGGATCTCCGGCGCCCTGGAAGCCGACGTGGTCGTAGTGGGCGAAGGTCTCGCCGGTCTCTGTGCGGCCATGACTGCCCGTCAGGCCGGGGCGGACACCCTGATCGTCTCCGCCTCCGCCCGGCCGGTCGGCCGCGGCGGCAGCGTTTTCGCGGCATACAGCAAGGTAATGGAAGCCAAGGGACTCCCCCGGCAGAACCTGGACGACTTTTTCCTGGAGGAATTCTCCTCCAATTCCTTCCTGGTAGACCAGCGCAAATGGTATACTCTGCTGGACCGGAGCGAGGAAGCCATGAACTGGCTCATCGATATCCTCCAGGCCGCAGGCTGCGGCGTGGTGCTGGAGGACGCCAACGAGGACGACCACCACAGCCCCACCTATCAGCCTCCCGGCACCCATGCCTTTGTGGGCAGCGGCATTGCCCGGGCGGGCACCGGCATCACCCTGGCCCTCAACGCTCTGGAGGAGGCCTTCCTGGCCGCCGGGGGACGGGTTCTGCGCTCCAGCCCCGCCAGGCGGCTGGAGAAAACCGGCGGACGGATCTCCGGCGTGATCGTCCAGCAGAAGGACGGGACCTATCTCCGCGTAAAGGTCTCCCGGGCGGTGATCCTGGCGACGGGAGATTTCTCCGCCAATCCGGAAATGATGGCCAAATACTGCCCCCAGTACGCGCCCTTCTTCACCGCAGGGGGAGATAACTATGACGTGGGCTTCTCCATGAAGGGGCTCTTCAAGGGCGAAGGCCACCAGATGGCCATCTGGGCAGGGGCCGCCTGGCAGCGCACCTGGCCCTGCGCCGTGATGATCCAGGGCAGCCGTCTGGGCACAAACCTGCCCTATGGCTCCCATCGGGGTCTGCGTCTGAACAATCGGGGGGAACGGTACTGCAACGAGGATATGAACGGAGCCTATACCGCCCTCACCACCCTTCGCGAGCCCAAGGGACAGGCCTTTGCCATCTGGGGCGCCAACTATGCCCGGGAGATCCGGTTCCGGGCCCACGGCGGCCAGCGGGACGGCCCGGATACGCCGCCTGAAACGGTGCTGGAAAACTGGAACGCCATGGCGGACCGGGGGATGCTGGTCAGAGCCGATACGCTGGAAGGCGTCATCGAAGGCCTGGGCCTGCCCATGGAGGAGACCCTGGCCACGATCCGCCGGTATAACGCGCTCTGCCGGAACGGAAAGGATACGGATTTCCACAAGAAGCCCAAATACCTGCAGGAGATCCGGGAGGCCCCCTTCTACGGCTGCAGTCTGAGCGACCGTTTCTTCTTCTCCGTCATGGGCGGTCCCCGCACCAACTGGAAGATGCAGATCTGCGACGCGCAGGATGAGCCTATACCCGGTCTGTACTGCGTCGGCTCCATGGTGGGCGATATGTACGCCCATTGCTACAATTTCCGCATCCCCGGCCAGAATTACGGCGCCTGCCTCACCTTCGGATACCTCACAGGCAAGCGGGCCGCCGCAGAAATGGCTTAACAGAAAGGAAGGACGATATGGCTTCAAGATATCCTCACGTATTCGAGCCCTTTGAGATCCGGGGCGTTCTGTACAAAAACCATCTGGAGCAGGCCCCTCCCGGATGCTTCTTCTCCGGCGACGAGCGGGGTTTTGTGACGGATCAGTTTGTGGAGTATTTCCGGCAGTATGCCCGGGGGGGCGTCGCCGTCTGCAACGTGGGCAACTGCAGCATCGACATCACCGAGAGCAGCGATGAAGCCGGCCAGCTGCAGCTCTCCGATCCCGGCTGCGTCATGCCCGCCCGGAAATTCAGCGAAATGTGCGAGATCTACGGGGCCCACGGCTCCTTCGAGCTCACCCACAACGGCAAGGACACCGCCTACGAAAACGTGGGCCATGCGCCCTACAGCGCCTCCTCCTACATCACCGTAGCGGAGGAGCGCAGGGCGAAGATGCTGGGGCGGGATCCCATCCCCACCATTGAGATGTCCAGGGAGAAGATCCGGGAGACGGTGGAGAAGTACGCCCGGGCCGCCCGCTTCTGCAAGCAGGCGGGGATGAAGATGTGCATGATCCACGGGGCCCACGGCAACCTCATCGCCCAGTTCGCCAGTCCTAAATACAACACGCGCACGGACGAGTACGGCGGCTCCCTGCGGAATCGGGCCCGCTTCGCCAACGAGATCCTGGAGGCCGTCCGGGGCGCGGTGGGCAATGACTTTGTCATCGAGTACCGGCTCAGCGCGGACGAGCACGCCCCGGACCAGATGCACTTTCCGGAGACCCTGGAATTCATCAAGTATATTCAGGATAAAGTGGATATCCTCCACGTCTCTGCGGGTATCCATGACCTGTACGGCGAACCCTACTATCTCCGGTATCTCGTCTCCAATTACACCATGCCTCAGCAGCTGAACGTGCATTTCTCCGCCGCGGTGAAGCAGGCCTTTCCGAACCTGACGGTGGCCGTGGTGGGCGGCATCAAGGATCCAGGCCAGGCGGAGGAAATCATCTCCTCCGGCAAGGCGGACCTGGTGGCCATTAACCGCGCCCTCCACGCGGACTATGACATGCCCCGGAAGTATGCCGAGGGGAAGGAATGGCAGCATATGCCCTGTCTCCGCTGCTCCTGCTTCCGTATGGCCAGCCCCCACACCAACAAGCTCTGCAGCGTGAACCCCATGTGGGGCCGCTTCAAAGAGTATCCCCAGGGCTGCCTTCCCCCCGCCCCGGTGAAGAAGAAGGTGGCGGTGATCGGCGGCGGCCCCGCCGGCGTGGAATCCGTCAAATGGCTGCTGCAGCGGGGGCACGATGTGACTCTGTACGAAAAGGGCGACAAGATCGGCGGCCATGTTCGGGATGCCGTCAAGGCGGATTTCAAGGCCGACCTGCGGGACTACGTCCGGTATATGGAAGATTTCGCCGCCAACTGCGGCGCCCGGATCCTGATGAATACCGAGGCCACCCCGGAGCTGCTGGCGAAGGAAGGCTATGACGCCGTCATCGCCGCCCTGGGGGCGGATCCCATCCTGCCCCGGGTCCCCGGTGCGGACAAGCCCCATGTGCACTGGGCACCGGACGCGGAAAACGGCCGGGCGGAATGCGGGCAGAACGTAGTGATTATCGGCGGTTCCTCCGTGGGCACCGAGGCCTCCATCAACCTGGCGAAGGAAGGCAAAAAGGTCACGGTGGTGGAGATGGCGGAGCGGGTGGATCTGTTCCGCACCGGCGCCGCCTCCGATCTGCTGAGCATGAGCGAGGAATACGGCGTGGAACGCCTGCTGGGCTGGAAGTTGCTGGAGATCTGGGACGACTGCATCCTGACGGAAAACGTCAAGACCGGGGAGCAGAAAACCATCCCGGCGGACACCGTTCTCCTGGCAGTGGGTCTCAGGCCCCGGCGGAAGGCTGCCCTGGGCTTCGCCCATCTCTGTCCGGAGACCAGCTTCTTCATCATCGGCGACGCCAATCAGTCCGGAGATATCCGGGACGCCACCTTCCAGGCCTTTGAGGTGGCAAGAACCATCTGAAACCGCGTTTTTCGGGAAGGGGTATCCCCTTCCCGATCTTTTATCTCCGTCAAAAGGGCGGAAAAACGTCTGTCCGGCTTGCAATACGGCGGCAGTACTGCTATATTGATTATGTTTATACATTTTTCCCCTGCTGGAGCATTGCCGTCGCCTCCGGCCGGGCACGGGAGTTGATTTACCCTCATGGACGACATACCCCGAAGTATACTGGTCCTGGCGCTCATCCTGCTGGGCGGCTGTTTTGCCGGCAGCGAGACCGCTCTTTCCTACTGCAACAAAGTCCGCATGCGGAAACGGGCGGAGGAGGGCGAGCGTCGGGCTAAGCGCGTCGTACGGATCCTGGACCGGTTCGACAAAGCCTTATCCACCATCCTCATCGGTACGAACGTCTGCTACGTTTTTGCTTCTTCCTTCGCGGCCATCCTGTTCATCCGGCACATGGGCACCGTCGGCGCGGTGGTCTCTACCGTTGTCCTCACCCTGCTGATCTTTTTCTTTGCGGAGACCATTCCCAAAAACTTTGCCCGGGCGAACAGCGATGCCTATGCCCTGGTCTGCTCGGCCCCGCTTTCGGTGCTGATGCTGATCCTCACTCCCCTGACCGCCCTGCTCACCGGGCTGGGCTGGATCGTGAAGCGGCTCCTGCCGGAGACGGCGGATCTGCCCAGCATCACCGAGGATGAATTCTCCACCATGATCGATAACATCGGCGAAGAGGGACTGATGGAGCCTGCGGAGACCGCGCTGATCAAATCTGCCATCGATTTTTCCGATACCTCGGTGGACCAGGTGATGACTCCGCTGAAAAACATGGTGGCGGTCTCCATTTCCGAGGAACCGGAGAAGCTGAAGGAGCTCATCCTGAAGGAAAAGTATTCCCGTCTTCCGGTATATGCCGGAACCCCGGACCGGATCGTGGGCGTGCTGCAGACGCGGGACTGCCTTTGGCGGATCCTCCACGGGGAGCCGATCGAGATCAGTTCCCTCATGAACCTCACCTATAACGTGAGCCCGGATACCAAGCTCAACGCCCTGTTCGAAGGACTGGGCCGGCGGCACACCCATATGGCCATGGTGGTGGACAGCGAAGGCATCGCCCTGGGCTTCGTCACCATGGAGGACATCCTGGAGGAGCTGGTCGGCGAGATCTACGACGAGGATGACCGGCCCGCCAGGCCGCAGCAGAAGGAGGCGGGCACATGATCACCCTTCTCTACCTGCTGATGGTCCTGCTGGTCCTGCTCAGCGCCTTTTTCTCCAGCTCCGAGATCGCCTATGCCACCGCCAACAAGCTTCGTCTGCAGAACGATGCGGAAAACGGCAGCAAGCGTGCGTCCCGGGCCATGTGGATTTCCGAGCATTTTACCGGCTTCCTGTCCACCATCCTGGTGGGCAACAATCTGGTGAATATCGCCTTTTCCTCCGCCATGACCGCCCTGCTGGCCGACGTGTACGGAGCCGGCGGCGAGACCGTCGCCCCCATAGCCAGCACCCTGGTCCTGCTGATTTTCGGGGAGATCATCCCCAAGATCGCGGGAACCAGCCAGGCAGACCGCCTGGTGCGGATCTATACCTACCCCCTGCGCTTTTTCATGCTCCTGTTCAAGCCCGTGACCGCTCTGGTCACCCGGATCGTGGACCGTCTTTCCCGGTACTGGACCTCCGAAGAACCGGAGCCGGAGGTGACGGACGACGAGCTGGTCAGCATCCTGGAAACCATCGAGGACGAGGGCGTATTCACGGAGCAGGAAAGCGAGCTCATCAAGTCTGCCATCGAGTTCAGCGACGTTACCGCGGCGGACATCTTCATTCCCCGGGTGGACGTGACGGCCATCGATGTGGAGGACAGCGTGGAGGACCTTCTGAAGGACGAAGATCTGCTGAGCTACTCCCGCATTCCCGTTTATCGGGACACCATCGATACCATCCTGGGCATTCTCTCCACCAAAAAGCTGCTGAAGGCTGCGATCACCACTCCCCCGTCGGAGATCCGGTTGGAGGATCTGCTCTCTCCCCCGGTATACGTGCACAAGACCCGGAATATCTCCTCCATCCTCTCGGAATTCCGGCGCAAACACCTGATGATGGCCATCGTGGTGGACGAATACGGCGGCACCGAGGGCATCCTCACCCTGGAGGATATCCTGGAGGAGATCGTGGGCGATATCTTTGACGAAAGCGACGATATCGAGCTGGACGTGGAGCAGAAGTCCGATAACGTGTATATCGTGGACGGCGGCACGACCATCGAGGATTTCTTCGATTCCATCGACTACCGCCCCGAACACTTCGAAAGCGAATACAGCACCATGGGCGGCTGGGCCATCGAGATGCTGGACCGGTTCCCCCAGAAGGGGGATCATTTCACCTGGGACCGGTTCTCCGTCACCGTAACGGAGGCGGAAGCCCGGCGGGTGGAAACCCTGGAGGTGGAGCTCCTGCCCCCGCCCGAAGAGGATTGAGACCCGGAGTTGTCTGTCCCCGTACCGGAAACCGGTACGGGGACGGTTTTTCCCGCCGGCCGGGGAAATTGCGCCTTGCCGCAATTCTTCCGATAAAGAGCGCAGATTTTCCTTGACACCGGGTGCAAAACTCTCTATAATGAATAGGCTGTTGAATCTCATATCGGGGTGTGGCGAAGTTTGGTATCGCGCAT
>CAMVBX010000134.1 GCA_947165825.1 uncultured Clostridia bacterium | reverse complement strand
GACCGGGAGCCCAACGAAGTGGGTCCCGGTCGAAGCGTATCGACTTTGTCGACACGCGGAGGCGCGGCCCACAGGCCGCGCCTCCCCTCGGTTTTGCCCACCGGTCAGCTTTCCCTCTGGGAAAAACACTTCCACAGGATCCCCAGGGCCAGAAGAGCGCTGAGAAGGTCTGCGGCGAACTGGGAAAGCAGGACCCCCGTATAGCCGCCGACAGCGGCAGCCGCCAACAGGACCAGGACGAAGATGACGCCCTGGCGGCTCAGGGAGAGGATCAGCGCGGGGAGTCCTTTTCCCGCTGCCTGACAGAGGCAGGTCATGAGCAAGACCAGGCCGGCGAACACGCTCCCCGCGGTCTGCCAGCGCAGCATGGGGATGCCCAGACGCACCAGCTCGCCGTCCGGAGTGAGGAGCCGGAGAAGAGGATCCGCAGTGAGACAGATGGCCAGCGTCATGCTCAGGGTGACGGCGCAGAGAAAAACCAGGCAGAAACGGAGCAGCCTCCGGATCTTTTCCCGTTCTCCGGCGCCGGAGAGAAAGCCGAACAGGGGTACGCCGCCGAAGGAGAAGCCGATGAGGATCATCTGCACGATCATGGTGACCTTGTGGGCAATGCCCATGGCGGCGATGTGCACGTCTCCATAGACCAGGAGCTTCTGATTCAGCAGGATGGTGCAGACGCTTCCGGCAATGTTGGTGATGGCGGCAGTGACGCCGATAAACAGGATATCCTTCAGCAGCGGCCATTCGATCCCCAGCACGAAGCGGACGGAGAGCGCCTTGCTCCGACGCAGAACAGCGAGCAGGTGGAAGAGATCCGTACAGAAGTAGCCCGCCAGGGTGGCCAGGGCCGCGCCCTGCGCTCCGAGACCGGGGATGAGCAGGGGATCCAGAATGACGTTGACCACGCTGCCCAGCACGGAACCCGCCATGGAAAGGCCGGACATTCCCTCGCAGCGCAGCAGATTCATATGGATGAAATTCAGCACCACCAGGGGAGCCCCCAGGAGCATGACGGTGCCATAGGCTTTGGCGTAGGGGAGGGTGTCCGGACTCGCCCCCAGAAGCAGCAGAAAGGGTTCACGGAGGAGGAGCAGCAGTCCCCCCAGCACTGCGCCGACGATCAGGGCGATCCAGAAGCAGAAGGCGCTGACCCTGGCGGCGGTTTCCCGCTTCTCCTGCCCCAGCAGGCGGGAGACCAGGGAGCTGCCGCCCTGGCCGAAAAGATTGCCGAAGGCCATAAGGATCATGAAGATGGGCGCGCACAGGGATACGCCGGCGATGAGCAGGGCATTCCCGGTACGGGCAATGAAATAGGTGTCCGCCAGGTTATAGACAATGGTGACGATGCTGCTCAGCACCACCGGCAGGGACAGGCGGAAATAGGTGGGAATCAGCCGCTCCGTATCCAGGGGGGCGCTGCCCCGCTTTTCGTTCATGCAGATCCGCTCCTTAACGGGAAAAATGGGTTACCGGTCCAGCTCCTCCAGGGACTGGCGCAGCCGATCCCGCCGGAACTGGTTTTCATACAGCTCATAGTACCGGCCCTTTTTGGCCATGAGGACCTTGTGGCTGCCCTCTTCCAGGATCCGTCCGCCGTCGATCACCAGGATCCGGTCCGCGTTCCGTACGGTGCTGAGCCGGTGCGCGATGATAAAGCTGGTGCGGCCCTGCAGGAGCTTGTCTGCGGCGGCCTGGATGCGCTGTTCGGAGACGGTGTCGATGGAGCTGGTGGCCTCGTCCAGCACGAAAATGGCGGGATTCGCCAGGATAGCCCGGGCGAAGGAAATGAGCTGCTTCTGCCCGGTGGATAGGTTTCCGCCGCCCTCGCCGGCATCCGTATCGTAGCCCTTTTCCAGTTTCTCGATGAACTCATCCGCGCCGACCAGGCGGGCGGCTTCCCGGACCTCTTCGTCCGTGGCGTCCAGCCGGCCGTAACGGATATTCTCCATAATGCTGCCGGAGAAGAGATGCGGGGTCTGGAGCACGTAGCCCAGGCTGCTCTGCAGCCAAAGCTGGCTCCTCTCCCGATAGTCCTTTCCGTCGATGCGGATGACGCCCTCCCGGGGCTCATAGAAACGGCACAGCAGGTTCACGATGGTGGACTTGCCGCCGCCGGTCTCCCCGACCAGGGCGATATTCTCTCCGGCCTTCACATGGAGATTGAAATCGGTGAGCACAGGCTCGCCGGGGAGGTACCAGAAGGACACGTGATCGAAATCCACGTCACCCCGGATCGGCTCCCAGTTTTCCTTTTTGGGATGGAAGAAGTCCCCGTATTTCTCTATGACCTCGGGGCTGTCCTCGATCTCGCTGACGCACTGGAGCACGTCCGCCACCCGTTCCGCGGCAGCCTGGCAGGACTGGAAATCCGCAAAGATCCCGGCGAAATTCCGGATGGGCTCGAACATCATGCTGCCGATGTTGATGAAGAAATTCAGGGTTCCGATGGTGAGGGCGCCCCGCTGCACGTCGTGGCCGCCCGCGATCAGGATGCATCCGGTGGCCAGGCTGATCACCAGGCTCGCCATGGGCATATACACGGCGGAGATGGTGGCGGAGCGCATGGAGGCCTTGAACATATCCCGGGTCTCCTCGCCAAACTCCTCGTTGTTCAGCGCCTCCCGGTTCAGGGTCTTGCTGGTCTGAGCCCCCATGATCCCTTCGTTGAAGGAGGAGGTGATCATACTGTTCAGCCTTCTGGTCTTCCGCTGGTATCTGAGGATCTTTTTCTGGAACCAGACGGAGAGCAGCGCCACCACCGGAACGGCCGCCAGGGTGATCAGGGCCAGCTTGAGGTTCACCAGGAACATGGCGATGAGGCTGGCAGCCACGGCCATGGCCCCCCAGCCCAGATCAATGCAGGTCCAGGATACCATTTCCATGATCCGGGAGATATCCCCGGTGAGCCGGGAGATCAGATGCCCGGTGCTGGTCTTGTCGAAATAGCTGAAGCTCATGCTCTGCAGCCGGGTATAGGCCGCCTTGCGCACCTCGGCGTTTAGGTAGGCCTCCATGTAACCGGAGGAGCGGCAGTAGATCAGGGTCAGAGCGGCCATCAGGGCCTGGAGGCCGATGGCTGCCGCGGCATAAAGCCCGACGTGCTCCGTGGTCCCAGGGATCATGAAGCCGTCGATGGCCCAGCGGGACATGAAGGACATCAGGGTGTCGATGATCCCGGCGACCATGCCGCCGCCCAGGATGATGAAGAAGTATTTCTTTTTCGGAGCAGCAAAGCGCAGGATGCTTTTCCAGGTCTTGGGGTCTATGCGCTGGCCTTCGTAATCTTTTTCCTGGTCGTTCATGCGGGATCACCTTCTTCCACCGCGGCGCTCTGGATTTCATAGGTGCGCCGGTATATGCCCCCCTCCAGAGCCATAAGCTCCTCGTGGGTACCCTCCTCCGCCACCCGGCCGTCCTTCAGCACGTAGATCCGGTCCGCTTCCATCAGCGTGGTGACCCGGTGGGAGATGATGAGGGTCGTGACCCCCTGCCGCCGGGCCCGGAGGGCGTCCCGGATGGCGGCGTCCGTCCGGGTATCCACTGCGGAGAGAGAGTCGTCAAAAACCAGTATGTCGCTGTCTCCCGCCAGCGCGCGGGCTATGGCTACCCGCTGCTTCTGGCCGCCGGAGAGGGTGACGCCCCGTTCCCCCACCACGGTATCATACCCCTGTTCAAAATCCAGGATATCCTCATGGACGCAGGCGTCCCTGGCCGCCGCCTCCGCCAGAGCCCTGTCCGGCTCCCGTTTGCGGAGGTCGATATTCTGCAGGATGCTCCGGGAATAGAGGAAGGGCTCCTGGAGTACGATGCCGATATGGCTGCGCAGATGGGATTTGCGGATCTCCCGCAGATCGGCGCCGCCGATGGTGATCCTTCCGGAGTCGATCTCATACAGCCGTTGGAGCAAAAGGGTCAGGGTGCTCTTTCCGGAACCGGTGCCCCCCAGGATGGCGGCGGTGCTGCCTCCCGGGATATGCAGATCCAGATGTTCCAGCACCGGGTTCTCTCCATAGGAGAAGGTCACGTCCCGGAAGTCAATATCCCCCCGGAGGGAGGGGGCGCTGCCGTTTTCCAGATCCGGTTCTTCCTCCGCCTGGAAGATCTCTTCCAGGCGTCCGGCGGCGACAAGGGTGCGGCTGAGCTCGCTGAGCACCCGCCCGAAGCCCCGGATAGGCCAGAAGAACGTATAGACGTAGCTGAGGAACACCGTGAACTGGCCGATGGTGAGATTCCCTCCCACCGCCAGGAAAATGCCCACGATGAGGACGGCGGCGAACTCCATGCCGCAGAGGATATCCAGCACGGCCCACAGAGCGGCGAAGGTGCGGTTGACCCGGAGCAGCTGCTTCCGGTTCTCCTCGTTGGCGGCGTTGAACCGGTCCAGCTCGAAGCCGGAGCGGCCGAAGGCCCGCACCACCCGGATGCCGGTGACGTTCTCCTGCATGACGGTGAACAGACGGCCTTCCGCCTCCTCCTGCACTGTGAAGAGCTTATCGATGCGCAGGTGGAAGAGGATGCTCACCACAGCCACCGGGATCACCATGCCGATGGTGATCATGGCCAGGGTGGTATTGATGGTGAACATCACCGCCGCGCCCACCAGAACCATCAGAAGGGTGCGGACGAACTCCAGCAGCATGCCGGAGAGGAACCGGCGGATGGTATCCACGTCCGTTGTGGCCCGCTGGATCACGTCCCCCGTCTGGGCGGCGGCATGCCAGCGGAAGGGAAGACGCTGGATATGGGCGTAAAGCCGGTCCCGGAGACGCCGGACCGAGCCCTCGCCGGAGCGGGTGTTCAGCCGCGCCCGGGCGAAGCGGACAAGACCGGAGAGAAGGGTCATGCCCAGCATGGCGGCAGCCATGATCCACAGGTTCCGGCGGATGACCTCCACACCGCCCACGGCGGGAACGAACCAGGAAAAATACCAGGCCACGTTCACCGGCTTGGTATCCAGGACGGAATCGATGGTCACCGACAGGACCAGGGGCGAGATGAAGCCCAGGATCAGCTCGACTGCCATGAGCAGAAAGCTCAGCAGGATGGGGATGCGAAATCCCTTGGTGTAGCGGAGCAGCGCTCGCACGCGCTCTCCCTTGCGGGGCTGCATATGCGGATACCTCTTTTCACAGAATTCACCGGGTTTGGAGAGGAGCTACGATGAGCGGACCTCCTGGATCCATTTGCCGGTGCAGTAGCGGATGAAGCAGACGATGCCCTTCAGGGGGAATTCCACAGCCAGGAGGAAGTAGACCCAACCGGGGCTGAGATGCCAGACGAAGCCCGCCAGGGCTCCCAGGGGCAGGGAGATAAACCAGACGCAGCTGGAATCCGCCAAAAGCAGGAAGCGGGTGTCTCCGCCGCCCCGGAGGATGCCCTTGGAGATGACGAAGGCCACGGTCTGGAGGGGGAGCATAAGGTAGTTGATCCGGAGCATGGTCCGGGCGATGGCCTCCGTCTCCGGCTGGATGGTGTACAGCCCCATATAGGGCCCCGTGAGAGCCATGAGCGGCGGGATGACGATGAGGCCGAAGAGGAAGGAGATAAGGATGTAGGTGTTGCCCTGCCGCTTGCTCAGGGGGATATCCCCCGCGCCGATGGTATTGCCGATGACGATGGCGCTGGCTCCGGACATGCCGTTGTTCACCACGGTGGTGAGGCGCACCAGGCTTCCGGCAATGGAGTTGGCTGCGCTGATCTCCGCCGAAAGATGGCCGTAAATCACGCTCACCAGTGTGAGGCTCAGGCCCAGCAGGGTATCGCTGAACAGCACCGGCAGGCTGAATTTCACATACTGCCGCCGGAGGAAGCCTCCAGGGAGCAAAAAATGCTTCAGCCGGAAGCCGAAGGAATCCTCCTTCACGGCGAAATACCCGAAAACAAAGAAGAACTCAAAGGCCCTGGCGATCACGGTTCCCACTGCGGCGCCCAGCAGTTCCAGCCGGGGTGCCCCCAGCTTGCCGTAGATAAAGACCCAGTTGAAGAACAGGTTCAGGAAGAAGGCGATGGCGGAACCCACCAGGGGGATCCGCACCTTTCCCACGCTGCGCATCAGGTAGGTGGCAGTGGAGCTCAGACCGGAGAGAAGAAAGGTAACGCCGATGAGGCGCATATAGGATTCGCCCCGGGCCACCACGGCGGGATCGTTGGTGAAGGCCCGGAGGAGGAGCCGGGGCCACACCATCCCCAGCAGGGTGAACACCAGGCAGATGGCCGCCGTCACCCGCAGGGCCATGGCCGCCGTGGCCAGCATGGGTTCCCGTTCCTTCCGTCCCCAGAACTGGCTGGACATGACCACCGCGCCGCTGCCCAGGCCCATGCAGATGAACTGGAA
>CAMVBX010000133.1 GCA_947165825.1 uncultured Clostridia bacterium | reverse complement strand
CAGATCCGCCAGATCGCCGGAGCAGCACTCCAGCTGCCGCACGGGGATCTCCATGCTCCGGAAGAGCTCCACGCTGTACCGCCACATGCGCTCGTACCAGTCCATGCTCTCCTCCGGCTTGCAGACTACAATCATCTCCTGCTTCTCAAACTGGTGGATGCGGTAGACGCCCCGTTCCTCGATGCCGTGGGCCCCCTTTTCCTTCCGGAAGCAGGGGGAATAGCTGGTGCGGGTGCAGGGCAGCTCCTTTTCCTCCAGGATCTGATCGATAAATGCGCCGATCATGCTGTGCTCGCTGGTGCCGATGAGGTACAGGTCCTCGCCCTCGATCTTGTACATCATGGCGTCCATTTCGCTGAAGGACATGACCCCGTTGACCACGTTGGAGCGGATCATGAAGGGGGGGATATAATAAGTGAAGCCCTTGTCGATCATAAAATCCCGGGCATAGGACAGGACGGCGCTGTGCAGACGGGCGATATCCCCCTTCAGATAATAGAAGCCGTTTCCCGCCACCCGACGGGCGGCGTCCAGGTCGATCCCGTCCAGGGATTCCATGATCTCCGTATGATAGGGAACGGGGAAGTCCGGCACCGCAGGCTCCCCGAAGCGCTGGACCTCCACGTTATGGCTGTCGTCCGGCCCGATGGGAACGCTGGGGTCGATCATCTGGGGGATCATCATCATCCGTTTGGTGAGCTCCTCCTCCAGACCGGGTTCCTTCCCTTCCAGCTCCGCCAGGCGGGCCGCCTGTTCCGCCACCTGGGCCTTCACCGCCTCGGCCTCGGCTGCCTTGGAGGGATCCTTTTTCGCCTGGCCCATGAGCGCGCCGATCTGCTTGGACAGGCTGTTCCGTCTGGCCCGGAGACTGTCCGCCTCCGTCTTCACCGCCCGGAGCTCCGTATCCAGGGCCAGCACCTCGTCCACCAGGGGCAGCTTCTGCTCCTGGAACTTTTTGCGGATATTCTCCCGCACTGCATCGGGATTCTCCCGCACGAATCTGATATCCAGCATAGTATTGAACTCTCCTCAATCCGGCAGGGAGGCGTTCATGGCCGCCAGAAGACGGTCCAGATCCTCATTGCCGTAATATTCGATCTCCAGTTTTCCCCGGCGCTTTCCTTCCACGATGCGCACCTTCCGGTTCCAGTGGCTCCCCAGCCGTTCCTCCAGGTCCCGGACATAGATGCTGCGCTGGGTTTCCTTCGCTTTTTTCGGCACGGTTTTCTTCCGTTTGATGAGCTCCTCCGTCTGGCGGACGTTCAGCTCTTCCTTGACCACCAGCTCCGCGGTGCGGCAGATGAGCTCCTCTTCTCCCAGGGCCAGAAGGGCCCTGGCATGGCCTGCGGAAAGGCTTCCCTCCTCCAGCATGGCCAGAACCGGCTCCGGCAGGCTCAGCAGCCGCAGGGCATTGGCCACAGCCGGTCGGGAAAAGCCCACCTGTTCCGCCGCCGCCTCCTGGGTCAGGCCAAAGTCTTTGATCAGACTGTTCAGCCCCTTTGCCTGTTCCACCGGGTTCAGGTCCTGCCTCTGCAGATTCTCCACCAGGGCAAGCACCTTGGCGCTGCGGTCGTCCGCCTCCACCACCCGGGCAGGGATCGTATCCAGTCCGGCTTCCCTTGCTGCCCGCCAGCGGCGCTCCCCGGCAATGATCTGATAATATCCGCCGCCTAAGGCCCGGACGGCAATGGGCTGCAGGATCCCATGCTGACGGATGGAATCCGCAAGATCCGCCAGGGCCTCGGGATCGAACCGTTCCCGGGGCTGATCTTCGGCAGGCTCCACCTTGCCGATGGGCAGATTCAGCAGACCGGCGTCCTCATTTCCCTCGGCATTGCCGCCGAAGAGGGCATCCAGACCGCTCCCCAGTCCTTTTTTCGCCATTTCAGCTTCCTCCCTTGGCATTACGCGCGAGAAATTCCCTGGCCAGTTCCCGATAAGCCTCGGCTCCCCGGGAATTCTTATCATAGCAAAGCACGGGCATCCCATGGCTGGGCGCCTCGCTGAGCCGGACGTTCCGGGGGATCGCCGTACGAAATACCGCCTGCTTCATATGCTTTTTTACCGCGTTTGCCACCTGCAGACTCAGATTCGTCCTGCCGTCGAACATGGTCAGCACGACGCCTTCCAGCTCCAGACCCGGATTCAGCGTCCTGCGCACCATTTTGATCGTTCCCATCAGCTCGCTCAGACCTTCCAATGCCAGGTACTCGCATTGAACCGGCACCAGAATGGTGTCCGCCGCGCAGAGGGCGTTCAGGGTGAGCAGCTCCAGCAAAGCCGGGCAGTCCACAAAGATATAGTCGTACTTCTCCTTAATCGGAGCCAGGGCGTCCCGGAGGACGAATTCCCGCCGTTCCTTTTCCCCCAGCAGCAGACCCGATCCAAAAAGGTCTTTGTTGCAGGGGATCACGTCCCCGTAGGGAGTTTTGTGGATCGCTTTTTCTGCAGGGACCCCCTCCAGCAGCATCTGGTAGGTGTTTGGCGCGGCATTGGCCTTGTTGATTCCCATGCCGGAAGTGCTGTGACCCTGGGGATCACAGTCTACGATCAGCGTACGTCGGCCCATGTCGTGCAGCGCGCAGCACAGATTCACGCAGGTAGTCGTCTTTCCCACGCCGCCCTTTTGGTTGAATAATGCGATCGTCTTTCCCATAATGGTCTCAGTATATCCCTTCATGCCGGAAATTTCAACGGTGAGCCCGGATTTTTTCTGATTGTTTCACGTGAAACGTTCACATTGCGGAGGCTGCCGTTTCCGGATGGTTTCACGTGAAACAACGGGCTGCATCTGTCGGCCGCCCTTGCATTTATTCCTCTCCTCTGATATACTGCTTTCAAATATATCGTTAAGGAGGTATTTCCATGAACGCAACACAGAAGGATATCCTGGAGCGCAGAAGCATCCGCAAGTATAAAACAGATCCTGTTCCGGAGGATCTGATCCTGGCCGTTGTGGAAGCCGGTCTCTGGGCGCCGACGGCCCGGAACGAGCAGGAGATCAAAATCGTCTGTGTCCGGGATCCGGCTCTTCGCCGGCAGTTCCGGGAGGACTTTACCGCTGCCGGCGGAAGGACGATCCGGCCTCTGCCCTTTGATTATGAATCCCCGGTGTTCTTCTTCCTCTTTGGACCCAAGGATTTTCCCTATACGGAGATGGATACCGGCATCGTGGCGGAGAATATGTGCCTGGCCGCCCAGTCCCTTGGCCTGAGCACGGTGATGATCGGCTGCATCCGGGATTTCATGCGTTCCCCTGCCGCCGCCCCCTGGCGGGAGAAGCTGGGGATCGGCGAAGGGGAGATCTTTACCCTGGGCCTCTGTCTGGGCTGGGCCGACGGGGAAGCCAAGGCTCCCCCGCGGAAGGACGGCAGATATACGGAGCTGAAGGGGTAATCGTCCTTCCCATACGGAAAGAAAATACCGACCGGGCCTTACCCGGTCGGTATGATTTATATCCGGTTATTCCTCTACGCGAGTTTGATTCTTTAGCATTTCCTGATAGGCTTTGATCATTTCTGTGCGAACTGTGACGTTATAATCCGGAGGAATGTTCTCATCCTTGCCCTGTACGAACTGCAGATACCTGGGTCCGAGAATATTGTTGGCAAAGATATATTCCTTGCTCCGACGGTTCACGGTACAGATGAACATAATGGCATTCAGATGCAGCCAGGTCATCTGGACCTTGCCGCTTTCGATCTGGGAAATCGTCACACGACTCAGACCGGTGAGGTTGCCCAGGTCGGCCTGGGTCAGACTCAGCAGCTTTCGGATTTTGGGAAGATGCGCGGTCATCTCCTCACACATCGCCTTCTTCTCGGCAGCGGAAAGCTCGACCATAGTAAAAAACTCCTTTCGCTATCCATACGCTACAGCCCAGGCTCGGTTTAAACTCCGGGAGTCCTCGTATGTATACTCTCTCTTACATTATCGCATTAAAACATAAAACTCATCTTGTTTGTGCATTATATCAAGGGATAATCTGTATTGCAAGCGATTTTCCGGGAAATATATGCATTTTTTGGTATTAATTTGTGAATTTTTTGCAAACAAGCGTTCTTTGGAGTCTCTTTCTGTTCTCTTTTCCGTTTAATGTGTTTCAATCCTCGTTTTTCGGTGCAAATTTCCGGCTTTCTGCCACTGCCAGGGCGTCGCAGCGGGCGTTCATGGGGTCATCCGCATGACCTTTTACCCAATGCAGCTCCACCCGATGACGGTCCAGCAGCTCCATCAGCTCCTTCCATAGCTCGGGATTCTTTGCCGGTTCCTTTTTCGTCCGCATCCAGCCCCGGCTCTGCCAGCCTCTGGCCCAGCCCTTTTCCACCGCATCCACCAGATACCGGGAGTCACTGTACAGGTGGACCTCGCAGGGTTCCCGCAGGGCCTTCAGTCCCCGGATGGCGGCGGTAAGCTCCATCCGGTTGTTCGTGGTGTTTTCCTCGCCGCCGGAGAGGACCTTTTCCCGATCCCCGTAGCGGAGGATGGCCGCCCAGCCCCCCGGCCCCGGGTTTCCGCTGCAGGCGCCGTCCGTATAAATGGAAACCGCTTTCATCTCAGGCTTCCGGTTCGGCTTCCGGGCTTTCCTCGGCTTCCTCTTCCTCCTGTTCCGGCGCGGCGACGGTAAGGCTGATGATCCGGGCGCCCTCCGGGATCCGCATGACCCGCACCCCCTGGGCAGAACGGCTGTAGACGTTCACATCGTCCGCATTCATGCGGATGACCACGCCGTCGCTGCTCATGAGCAGCAGGTGATCCTCCGGGGATACCAGGGCGATACCCGCAACCTTGCCGGTCTTTTCCGTAATGGTGAGGTTTTTCAGGCCCATGCCGCCCCGATGCTGGGGTTCGTTCCCCAGGCGGCAGTATTCGCTCACCGGGGTCTTCTTGCCGCAGCCGTTCTCCGTCACCGTGAGGAGCATGTCCTCCTCGCAGCAGCAGACCGCGCCCACGCACCAGTCGCCATCCCGCAGGCGGATGCCCCGGACGCCGGCGGCAGTGCGGCCCATGGGCCGGATATCCGTCTCCCGGAAGCAGATGGCCTTGCCCTCATGGGTGGCAATGAGGATATAGTCCTCTCCGGAGGTGTTCAGCACGGCGATGAGCTCGTCCTCCTCGTCCAGGGTCAGAGCACGGATGCCCACGTTCTTCAGGTTTTTCAGCTCCTCGAAGCGCATACGCTTCACGGTGCCCTTTCGGGTGACGAAGGTAAGGAAGCGATCCGGCGGCATGGCCGCCATATGCAGACCGGCGGAGAGGGTCTCACCCGGTTCCACCGGGATGATGTTCGCGATATTGGTCCCCTTGGCGGTCCGTCCCGCCTCCGGGATCACGTAGCCCTTGCGCATAAACGCCCGGCCCCGGTTGGTGAAGAGGAGAAGCAGGTCGTGGGTGGAGGCGGTGAAGATGGAATCCACGCTGTCCTCCTCCTTGGTGGTCATGCCCGTGACCCCCTTGCCGCCCCGTTTCTGCACCCGGTATGTCTCCGCGGGGATGCGCTTGATGTAGCCCGCCCGGGAGATGGTAAAGACACAGAGCTCCTCGTCGATGAGATCCTCGATATCGATCTCGTCCTCCACGTCCTGGATCTCCGTGCGGCGCTCGTCCCCGTACTTGTCCCGGATGGCGATGAGCTCGTCCTTCAGGACGCCCCGGAGCATTTCCTCGCTGGCCAGGAGACGGCGATAATAGTCGATGCGCTCCTCCAGCTCCTTGTATTCCGCCGCCAGCTTTTCCCTGTCCAGGCCCTGGAGCTGCTTCAGACGCATATCCAGGATGGCCTGGGCCTGGATATCGTCCAGGCCGAAGCGTTCCATCAGCTTTTCCTTGGCGTCGTCGTAGGCGGTGCGGATGATGTGGATGACCTCGTCGATATTATCCTGGGCGATGAGCAGGCCCTCCAGCAGATGGGCCCGCTCCTGTGCCTTTTTCAGATCGAAGCGGGTGCGACGGAGGATCAGCTCCTCCTGGAAGGAGATATACTCGCTCAGCATCTCCTTCAGATTCAGCACCTTGGGCTGACTCTGGTTGTTCACCAGGGCCAGCATGATAATGGAGAAATTGCTCTGGAGCTGGGTCTGGGCATAGAGCCGGTTCAGCACCACCTGGGGATTGGCGTCCCGCTTCAGCTCGATGACGATGCGCATGCCGTTCCGGTCCGACTCGTCCCGCAGGTCGCTGATGCCCTCCAGCCGCTTTTCCTGCACCTGCTCCTTGATGTTCTTCAGCAGCAGGCTCTTGTTCACCTGATAGGGCAGCTCCGTGACGATGATGCGGAGCCGGTCCTTATTGAATTCCTCGATCTCCGCCCGGGCCCGGACCACCACCTTGCCCTTGCCCGTGGCATAGGCGGCCCGGATGCCGCTG
>CAMVBX010000132.1 GCA_947165825.1 uncultured Clostridia bacterium | reverse complement strand
CGCGCCTGCGGGCGCGAACTCTGCGAGGCTTTGGTACTTTGTCTACAGTCTGGGGGGCTGCCGCAGAAGCGGCAGCCCCCTCGCTGTCCGGTCCGATCACAGCAATCCGTAGATCACCGACCGCAGCCGGTCGTTATAGTATTTGCTGTCCGGCAACATATCCTGGATCATGAAGGCGGCGGAGAGCTGATCCACCGGATCGGCCATCATCCAGGCCCCGGCGGCGCCTTCCCAGCCGTATTCTCCCGCAGAGGCGTTGGTCAGGCCCGACACGGGATCCATCAGGGTGCGGACGCCGTAGCCATACCCATAGCCCTTCATCTCCGGCATACTGGTACGAAACTCCTTCAGCATGGACTCGGTCAGGAGATTCTGCCGCATCATCTCCAGGGTTTTGCGGCCGATGATCCGTTCCCCCTTCCAGGTCCCGCCGCAGGCCAGCATCCCGGAGAAGGCCTGGAGGTCGCCGAGGGTGGAGATGAGCCCCGCATCCGGCGCTTCGTACCTGGCGCTCTCCCGATACATGCTGTCCAGCGGGTCCCCCAGCAGATCATCGCAGTGGGCCACGGTCCCGTCCGGCATCTGCCGGACGCACTCGGCCATGCGCTCCCGCCAGCCGGGAAGGAAGCGGAAGCCCGTATCCCGCATCCCCAGGGGATCGAAGATCTTCTCCCGCATATAGCGGCTCAAGGGCATGCCGCTGGTGATCTCCACCACAGCCCCCATGATGCTGATGCCATAGCCATACTGGAAATGGGTCCCCGGCTCAAAGAGCATGGGGATTTCGGCCAGGGCGCGGATCTCCTCATTCAGGCTGTAATCCGCCTGGAACTTGCTGCCCCCCAGCTTCTCATGGACCTCCTTCAGGCCCTTGGCGGTGGGGCTCTTGTCATAGGCGTAGAAACCCACGTTCATGTTGAACAGGTGCCGCATGAGCATGGGGGTTTTGGAATCCTCCACCCGCCAGGTACCGTCTGGCTGCTTCACGCTCACCTTCAAGTCCTTGTATTCCGGGATATAGGCGGAAACGGGATCGTCCATGAGAAAAGCGCCCCGCTCGAACTCCATCATGCCGCATACGGAGGAAACGGCCTTGGTGATGGAATGGATGCGGAACAGGGTATCCGGCGTCATGGGCTGCGTTTGGGCCATATCCCGGCATCCCTGGTAGTTCTCATACAGGAGCTCTCCTCCCCGGCAGACGGAGAGGGCGGCCCCGGGGAGGTTTTTCTTCTCCACAAAGGACCGGAGCAGCCGGTCCAGATCTTTCGTCGTCGACATATCGCAGCTCCTTTTGCAGATGGCCTCCGGCTCAGCCGGAGGCCATGATGGGATCCGGAGGGGATCCGGTCAGTCTTTCTTCTCCTCGGGTTTCCCCTCGGGGCGGCGCATCTGGGAGAAGCACTTGCCGCAGATGTTGCAGCGCTTCTTGGGATTGTAGCGGCAGAAGCGGACGTTGTCCCCCATGTAGTTGTAGGTGTGCTCCCGGGCAAAGGGCATTTTGGCCTTCTGCTCGTCCGTCAGCTGGATGCGGCTGCGGGTGATGGTGCCCCAGGTACCGTCCATGAAGGCCGCCTGGAACAGGAGCGGCTTTTTCACGTTCCGGAACTTGATGGGGCAATGCCACACGTTGGCGGGCAGCCGGACCACGGTGGGCTTGGTGATGATCTTGGACTCCATATGATCCGGATCGTCGCCGATGGTCATCTCCACCTCGGCGTCAAAGTCGAAGATGTTCATGGGATTCGCGCCCATGAAGAAGATGTACTCCTCGGCGCCCTGGTGGAAATGGCAGTCCTCCATATCGTTGGGGCCGGTGAAGATCTGGTAGCCGCAGTGCCAGGTGGCGCCTTCCATGTAGGTCTCGCCCCGGAAATAGAACTGGGGAGAGGGGCACCAGGGGCCCCACTGGGTCTTTTCCTTGGGGCAGGCCAGGACGTTCTTGGCCACCTCGTCGCTGAGGGCGGGCTTGGGGGCCTTCAGCACGGTGGCGTCGGAATAGGGCTTGGACTTGTTGCCCTCGGTCACCACGCATTCGGCGGAATCCGGAGCCTTTTCCGGATCGTAAGCGCCGGTATCGGAGTAGAGCTTCACCCCGTCCTCGTTCAACACGGTCCAGGGCACATAATCATAGGATCTGGGGGGGATCTTGTCCTTATGGGAGAAGCAGTAGCCGCAATAGGTGCACTTCTTGCCGGGATCCATCACGCAGCTGCGGATGTTCTCATCTCCCATGTACAGGTACTGCTTTTCCCCGGTGTCCTTCCGCTGGACGTACTTCACGAGACCGCAGCGGCCGGACTTCATCACCGCCTGGAAGAGGACGGGCTTGTCGATGCGGACGAAGTCCAGGGGGCTGTGCCACCAGCCCTTGGGCAGGCGGATGATGGTGGGCTCGGTGATGACCACCTTTTCCATGGTGTCATAGGTGGGACCCATGTAGAAATGGACCTCCGCGTCCCAGGCGGAGAACACGTCCGGCAGCTGGGCGCCCAGGAAGACCAGATACTCGTCCTCCCGGTGGAAATGGGGCTCGGTCTCCAGCCGCACGGGCTTCAGGAAGACCTGGAAGCCCAGGTTGATGCCCGCGCCGGGCATATCCGTATCGCCCCGGAAATAGGCCTGGGGGGAAAGGATCCAGTCGCCCCAATGGGTCTCCTGGGGGACGAATTCATAGAACAGTTTTTCAAATTTCTCCTGCATGTTGCCGCTCCTTCCTGTATGTTCAATTTTGGATCTTCTTCCGGTCTTCCCGGCCCGGGCCCGCTGGGCGGTTCCCGGGCCGGGTCGCGTTTCAGCCCGCCAGATAGGCTTCGTATGCCTCCTGATACACCGCCAGGACCTCGTCCACGCCGATGCCGTGGAGCCCGGCGAGATAGGAATCCCACTCGCTCAGCGGCTTGGAGTTATCCAGGAAGGCCAGGTAGTTTTCCTGGAGATAGGTCTGCACATCGGAGCCGTACTGGGCCAGGATATCATTCTGCTCGTCGGTATAGGTCAGGCCGCTGGGGTAGACGTAATCATCGTCATGGGGAGTGGAGCCCCAGTATACCACGTAATCATGGGCGCCCTCGTTGCCGGGTACGTTCCACTGGGAGTCCACATAGAGGCCGGGTTCCGAGAGGCTGTTTAGGGCGTAGATGCACATGACCATGGACCAGTGGACCTCATGATGGACGATGAAATCGGTGATATAGATATTCCCGTTATCGTCATAGTCCCAGCTGAGGCCCTGGACGCCGTAGCCGTAGAGGAAGGCGCCCTCATCGCTGTACCGCCAGTCCAGCCAGGTGCAGGCCAGGGGGATATTTGCACAGGAGGCGGAGATGGAGGCGTTCCCGTAATGGACGCGCCCGACCTTGAAGCCCAGATGCAGGGTCTGACCCTCCTCCAGCAGAGGCTTGGTCAGAGGCACCCAGCCCACACTCTCCCCTTCGGGGATGACGGCGTTATGCTGGCTGATGGCGGTGGGCCAGCTGTTCACCACGTAGCCCATGGAGCCGTCGTCGATCAGGGGATCGTAATCCACGGTGCTGGTGAAGGAAGCCCAGTTTTTGCTGATGAGGCCCTCGTTGTACCACTGGTTCATCCGGGTCATCAGCGCCAGGTCGTTATCCTCCATGTTGCTCAGGTACACCTTGCCGTCCTTCACGTACTGGGTGTTGATGCCGGAGCAGCGGAAGTAGGTATCATAGCCGATGAACTCCGTGCCGGGGTCCAGGGTGGACAGGAGGATCATGGGATCGGAGGCTCCCTCCTGGCTCATGAAGAAATAGAGCATATCATGGATATCGTCAAAGGTGCGGATATCCTCATAGGTCTTGCCCATATGGGCCAGCCAGTCTCCCCGGGCGAAGGCGCCGGCGGTGAGCTCCAGGGCGTCCCGCAGCTCGTAAACCGCCAGGACCAGATCCTTTTCCGGGAAGATCCGCCGGATGGTATCCAGGTCCTTGGGATTCTTGGTGGCCTCATACATATAGTTGGGCATGTACTCCCGGTAATCGTAGATATTTGCGAAGTACCCGTCCTCCACCACCGCGTTCCGGAAGGCGCCGGTATAGTAGCCGTTGGCGCCGCACATGATATCCAGCAGGGAGTCGGAGGCCAGGAGCACGGCGAAGTTGGTCTGCCGGGCGGAAAGGGCCAGGGCTTCATATTCCACATGCACGCCGGTGAGCCGTTCCACCTCCCGGGGAAATTCCATTTCCCCATAGCCGCCCTCCCCCAGGACCTCGGGCGTCCAGCAGGCGGTCCACATGGTGAGGACTTCATCCGTGGTGCTCAGGGGCAGCTCATAGGCGTATTTCTCCGTGGCGATGCCGTTGGCATCCGCCTTGAACTTGCCGGAGGCGAAGTGATAGGGAGACTCCGGAGTGGGTTCCGGAGTGGGTTCCGGAGTCGGTTCGGGCGCGGGCTCCGCCGTCTGCGCCGGAGCCTGGGTCGCCGGAGCCGCCGTCTGGCTCGGAGCCTGGGTGACGGGAGCCTGGGTCGCCGCCGGGACAGCGCCGGGTGACGCGGCGGGGGGTGTGCTGGGTCCGCAGCCCGCGAACAGGGCCAGGAGCAGCAGCGCCGACAGGATGATCGCTGCGGTGCGTTTCATACGGGATTCTCCTTTCTTCTGACTATACGGATGCTTTTTCCTCCGCAAAGGTCCTGGGGATTTGGACACTTTGCACGAAAACCCTTCCGTTTTCTTTTCTGATTATAGCACAGTTCTCCGGGGAGTCAACCGTTTCGGCGCATGGGCTGAGGCGGATCGCCCGGAACCGGACCCGCTCCCCGGCGATCCCCCGCCTCCGGTCTTTCCGGCTGTGGTTTTGTCCCCAAACTGGCACAGGTTTCCCGATCTGTCATTGGCGTTTTTCCGCATCCCATGGTAGTATATTTTGTGGATCAACTGGCTATGTTACGCTTGAACCCATTCGGAAAGGAGGAATTGAATGAAATACGAGTACGCGAACATCTCTGCCGAAGACCTGGCTGAGCTGAATCAGCTCCAGGCCAAGCTCTCCCATGCAGACAGGCAGGTCGTCCTGCTGGCAGTGGAGAAGAAGTTTGAGATCGCCCAGCTGAACCCCGATGAGCTGGCGAAGATTAACGCGCTGGAGAAGGAGCTTTCCACCGGCGGCCGTGAGGTCGTCCTGGTTGCCCTCTCCCGATAACGCCGTGCGTCTGTAAGAGGAACGGTATACGGATCAGCCTCCCGGATTGGATCACCGGGAGGCCGTTTTTTTTTGTTGAAACAGACGCTGCGCCGGGGCTGCCGTGAAGGCAGCCCCGGCGGGATCATCGCTTAATGCATTTTCATGTAGCGGTAGAGGTATTCCACCACGTTGCAGCGGGGACATTCCTCCTCCACCCGGAAGGTCCCGGTATAGGTCCCCTCCAGCAGGCCGGAATCTTCCGCCCAGCGCAGGGCGTCGCTGTACCACTGGCCCATACCGGTTTTGCCCGGTTCGCCGACGGCCCGGTAAATGAAGGTGAGGATATGGCTGTTCCTGCACTGGAGATGGGGATCGAAGACCGTGGGCGAGGTCCCCTCCACGATGCCCAGCCCCACGGCCCACAGCACGGGGGTGTAGAAGTAATCCGTCTCCTTCACGTCCTCGAAGGGGCAGACGTCCGTCAGGGGCTTGGGTGAACCCGCGGTCCGCCACAGGAAGGTCACCACCTGGGCCCTGGTGCAGATGTCCAGGGGGCTGAAGGTGGAGCCGGAGGTGCCGGAGGTGATCTTCTCGGTATACGCCCAGACCACGGATTCATAGTAATAATCGGTTTCGAATACGTCTCTGAAGGGGATCACGCCGTTCCCGGAGGTCCCGTCTTTGCCGTCCCTGCCGTCTTTCCCGTCCTTGCCGTAATACAGCGCCCGGAATTCCTCGGTTCCGCCGGAGATGAACAGATCCATGAGATTCCCGGCATTGAGCTCCGTCCCGTCGGACAGGGTGACGATCAGGTCGCCGTTCCCCCGCAGCTCTACGCCCGCGATGCCGACGCCGTCCTTGCCGTCCCGGCCGGGCCGTCCGTCGATCCCGTTGCGCCCGTCTGCGCCGTCCTTTCCGGCAGGACCGGTCTCTCCGTCTTTGCCGTCCCTTCCATCTGTCCCGTCTCGGCCGTCTTTTCCGGCAGGACCGGCTTCGCCGGTATCGCCTTTTTCTCCCTGATCTCCTTTGTCGCCTTTCTCGCCCTGGTCGCCCTTATCGCCCTTGTCGCCTTTTTCCCCCTTTTCTCCCTTCGTACCGTTGGTCACCGCAAAAGTCGAGGTAGTGCCGTCGGTATAGGTGATGGTGTAGGTGTCGGTATTGCCGTCAGAAGAAGTCTTCTCGACCGATACGATCCCGCGCCCGTCTTCCCCCTTTTCTCCGTTCCTGAC
>CAMVBX010000131.1 GCA_947165825.1 uncultured Clostridia bacterium | reverse complement strand
GCCCTTTCCGTGTGCTCCAATACGGATGAATACGCAGCCCGGGCCATGGCCCAACTTCCCAATCTGAAGAATACGGAGGTCCACTCCACCGTACTTCTCTCTCAGGTGGACGCCTCCACCTTCAAAAAGCTGGGCGCGAACCTCACCTGCGACCCGGTATACCAGTCCAAAAAGCTCTATCACCGAGGCTAAGGAAAGGATAAACGATCATGGACAACCTGAATTACACCATGCTTTGCGATTTCTATGAACTGACCATGGGCAACGGCTACTTTGCCAGCGGGATGCATCAGCAGATCTGCTATTTTGACGTGTTCTTCCGGCAGGTGCCCGACGGAGGCGGCTTTGCCATCGCCGCCGGCCTGGAGCAGATCATCGACTATGTACAGAACCTGCACTTCGACCGGAAGGATATCGAGTTCCTCCGGAGCAAGGGCATCTTTGACGAGCAGTTCCTTCGCTGGCTCCGGTACTTCCGCTTTACCGGGGATATCTGGGCCGTGCCGGAGGGAACGCCCATCTTCCCCTATGAACCGATCCTCACCGTCCGGGCTCCTGCGGTGGAGGCTCAGCTTATGGAGACCTTCCTGCTGCTGCAGCTGAACCACCAGTCCCTCATCGCGACGAAGTCCAGCCGGGTGGTCCGGGCCGCCCAGGGCAGGCCCGTGATGGAATTCGGCTCCCGCCGGGCTCAGGGGGGAGACGGCGCCATGCTGGGCGCCCGGGCCTCCTACATCGGCGGCTGCGTGGGTACCGCCTGCACCATCTCCGATCAGCTCTACGGCGTCCCCGCGGGGGGGACCATGGCCCACTCCTGGGTGCAGATGTTCCCCACCGAGCTGGAAGCCTTCAAGACCTACTGCCGCATCTATCCCAACAATGCGGTGCTGCTGGTGGACACCTACAATACCCTGAAAAGCGGCGTGCCCAATGCGATCCGGGCCTTCAAGGAGGAGCTGGTACCCAAGGGGATCAACAGCTTTGCCATCCGTCTGGACTCCGGGGATATCTCCTATCTGTCCAAGCAGGCCAGAAAAATGCTGGATGACGCAGGCCTGGAAAACTGCCGCATCTCCGCCTCCAACGCCCTGGATGAACGGCTCATTTCCGACCTGCTGATGCAGGGTGCCTGCATCGACTCCTTCGGCGTGGGCGAGCGCATGATCACCGCCAGCAGCGCCCCTGTTTTCGGCGGGGTGTACAAGCTGGCCGCCGTGGAGGCGCCGGACGGGACCATCATCCCCAAGATCAAGATCAGCGAGAATACCGCCAAAATTACGAATCCGCATTTCAAGAAGGTGTACCGCCTTTTCGACCGGGAGACGGGAAAAGCGCTGGCGGATCAGATCTGCGTCTGGGATGAGGAGATCGACGATACCCAGCCGCTGACCATCTTTGACCCCCTGGCGGTGTGGAAAACCAAGAAGCTCACGAACTTTACCGCGAAGGAACTCCTGAAGCCGATCTTTAAGGACGGCAGACTGGTCTACCAGAAGCCCAACCTGACGGAGATCCGCAGCTACTGCGCCGAGCAGATCGACCTCCTTTGGGACGAGGTAAAGCGGTTCCAGAACCCCCATAACTACTACGTGGATCTTTCGGAAAAGCTCTGGCTGGTGAAGCGGGAGCTGCTGAATTCCTTCAAGGACGAATAAAAAACAGAGTAATCGGAAAAGGACAGCCAAACGGCTGACCTTTCAGACTGTAGACAATGTGCAAAAAGCCTCGCAGAGTTCGCGCCCGCAGGCGCGAAGAGAATCAAGAATCATTTTGGACCGGAATTCATTTCTGGGCCAAAATACTGCTCACGGAGCGCACTGTGCAATGAACTGGTGGAGTTTACCTGAAATCGACCCAAAGCGGCTGCTTTGGGTCGAAGAGGAGAAGCCGCAAGCGATATGCAGTTTTCGCGGCGCTTACGCTAACCGCGGAAACGGAATGAGCGCAGCGCGCTTCGACGAAGTGCGGGGAGCGGAGTGCAGCTTTTTCAACGCAGAGCCCAGCGAAGCGGGTCTGCGTTGAAGCGTGTCGACTTTGTCGACACGCTGAAAAGGACAGCCAAACGGCTGTCCTTTTTGGGAAACGGAGGGTATCCATGGACTATTCTCTCCTTTGGCTGAACCGGAAACCTGCGGGGACCCTGCCGCCCTGGGCGGGACGGTTGGCCGGAGAAGTACGGACTCCCCAGGGACGGGCAGCCCTCCGGGAACTGGAGCAGGCTCTGGCTCCGCACCGGGATACCGGTCCCGCACTGCGCCTGCGGGAAGAGGCCGGAGAAGGGGAGGGATATCGCTGTGTCCGGGAGGGGGAGAACCTGATCCTTACCGGAACGGGACGGGGATTGCTGTACGGCACCTTTTCCCTTCTGCGGAGGCTGACCCTGGGGGATGAGGCTTTTCCCGATGCGGAGAGACCCGCGTATCCCATCCGTATGCTGGACCATTGGGACAACGCGGACGGCAGCATTGAGCGGGGCTACGCGGGAAACTCCTTTTTCTTCCGGGAGGGGAAGCCGGTGTGCGGCCCCCGGACCCGGGATTATGCCCGGCTGCTGGCCTCCGTTGGCCTCAACGGCTGCTGCCTGAACAACGTGAACGTACGCGGAGAATCGCTGCACCTGCTCACGGGGAAGTATAACCGGGAGCTGCGGGAGATCGGAGAGACGCTGGGGGAATACGGCGTTTCCCTCTGGCTGAGCGTCAGCTTTGCCGCCCCTCTGGAGCAGGGCGGACTGCCCACGGCGGATCCCCGGGATCCGGCTGTCCGGCGGTGGTGGCAGGAAACCTGCGGCCGTCTGTTTGCGGCGGTTCCGGATCTGGCGGGATTTCTGGTCAAGGCGGATTCCGAGGGGCGTGCGGGTCCGCATACCTACGGCCGCTCCCAGGCGGAGGGGGCGAATCTGCTGGCTGACGCCGTGAAGCCCCATGGGGGCAGCATCCTTTGGCGCTGCTTCGTATACAACTGTACCCAGGATTGGCGGGACGGAAAAACGGACCGGGCCAGGGCTCAATATGACACCTTTGCCCCCCTGGACGGGCAGTTTGCGGAGAACGTATATCTCCAGGTGAAGAACGGACCGGTGGACTTCCAGATCCGGGAGCCCGTCTCCCCGCTGCTGGTCAGGCTGGAGAAAACCAAGTGCATGGCGGAGTTCCAGCTGGCCCAGGAGTACACCGGCCAGCAGCGGCACGTATGCTGTCTGGCCCCCGTGCTGAAGGAGGTGCTGGATTTCCGCGGCCCCGCGGGGAAGGTGAAGGACCGGATCTCCGCGGTCTGCGCCGTGAGCAACACCGGCGGGGATTTCAACTGGACAGGGCACGATCTGGCCGCCGCCAACCTCTATGCCTTCGGCCGTCTGGCCTGGGATCCGGATCTCCGCGCCGAGGAAGCGGTTCGGGAGTGGACCCGGCTCACCTTCGGGGATGATCCCCGGGTGACGGGGACAGTGACCGATATCCTCCTGCGGTCCAGGGAGGTCTACGAGCGCTATACCGTTCCCCTGGGTATCGGCTGGATGTGCGTGCCGGGTACCCATTACGGGCCGAGCCCGGAGGGCTACGAATATGACCGCTGGGGTACCTATCACAAGGCCACCTGCCGGGAGATCGGCGTGGAGCGGGGACCCGCGGGTACGGGATATACGGCGCAGTATGGGCCGGAACTGGGGCGGATGTACGGGGAGATCGGGACCTGCCCGGAGGAGCTGCTGCTGTTCTTCCACCGCCTGCCCTACGCCTACCGGATGAAGGACGGCAGGACCCTTCTCCAGCGGATCTATGACGATCATTTTTCCGGCTGCGCCGACGCGGAGGCCATGGCGGAGGCCTGGAACACCCTGGAGGGGCTGGTGCCGGAGGATGCCTTCCTCCGGGTGCGGGAGCGGTTTGCGGAGCAGGTCCGTTCCGCCCGGGAGTGGCGGGACGTGATCAACTCCTGGCTGTACCGCCTGACCCTCATCCCGGATGAGCGGGGAAGGACGATCTATCTCTGAGGGAAAAGCCGGCGCAGAAAGTCCAGGAGCCGGGAGCGAAAGCAGATTTTTGCAGAGGTGATGCGCCTCCTCTCCCCGGGGGAGAAAACGTCCAGCGCCTCCTCCTCTTCCTCCTCCGAGGCGGCCAGACACAGAGGCGGCCAGACCACGCACCACCAGTTTGCCCCTCCGCCGCTTCCCAGATCCGCCCGCAGGGCCAGGTATTCCCCTGCCGGCAGGGTCACCCCCGGATAGCGCCGCTCCGGGAAATCCTCCCGGCAGAGGCGGAGACGCACCGGTTCCGGTTTTCCCAGAAAGTCCAGGACCGCTTCCGCCTGCCTCTGCAGCTCCGGCAGAGCCGCCTCCGCCCGCCGGGCCGCCTCGTCCCGATCCCCCGAGCCGGAGAGGAGGGGGGACAGGGTTTCTCCCAGAATGTCCCGCACCAGGAACTTCCGCCCCTGGGCGGCGGGGGTATCGTCGGCGGCCCGGACGTGGAGCCGCAGGACCTTGGCGGAGATCTCCGCCGTTTCCGCTTCCGCAAGAGCGGAATCCCAGAGGGAGAGAAACAGAGCAAAACAGAAAACAAGGGGAACATAGCGTTTCATGGGAACACCTCAAAAAAACTGGCAAGGATGCTTCTATCCTTGCCAGTTTCTGCTGTTTCTAAACGCTAATTCTTCCGGAGCTTTCCCGGGATCGACAGGATCAGGCAGACCAGGGCAATGCCGATCAACAGACAGAGAATCATGCTCACCGGATCAAAACGCAGACTGTGGGTGGTGAGCTGATCCGGGGTCATGCCATAAATATGTGTGCCCCGCAGGCCGAAGCCCAGCTCAGTCGTGATCTCACCCCCGTGCATCCGCAGAGCCAGGTGAAGCTGCTGCGACCGGAGCCAGGAGCAGTAGTTGATCACAAAGGCAGCCAGGTTCACCGCCAGGGAGACGGCAGCGGAGATAATCAGGCGTTTCATCGGGTGACTCCTTTCTCTCCGCGCAGCCCATCAAAGGCGCCGGATCGGATCAGAAAAGACTCATCTGCGCCGTTTCGGGCATGTCCCCGAAGGCGCCCGCCTGACGGAGCTGCTCGATATGGGTCTTGGAGACCTTGGTGCAGTCCATAGCGAACTCCTCGATGGAGATATAATCCCGATCCCGTTTCTCATAAATGTCAAGGGCAGCGGCTTCTCCCAGACCGGCAATGGCCGTAAAGGGGGGAATGAGCTGATTGCCCTCCATGCGGAAACGGGTGGCGTCGGATTTCTTCAGACTCACCGGAGCAAAGGAGAAGCCCCGGAGGTAGAATTCGTAGACCACCTCCAGCCCGGTGTACAGGTCCTTCTCCGCCTGCTTCAGATCGTTCATGTTCCGGGCCAGCTCCTGCAGCTTGCGCCGAACGGTTTCCACACCGGCAGAGGCGATCTTCAGATCGAAGCCGGGACAGCGGATGGTGAAATAGGCGCAGTAGAAGGCCAGGGGCATATGGACCTTGAACCAGGCGATGCGCATGGCCATCATGACGTAGGCTACGGCATGGGCCTTGGGGAAGAGATACTTGATCTTTTTGCAGGAGCTGATGTACCATTCCGGCACGCCGCCGGCCTTCATATCCGCCTCCATGTCCTCCGCCAGCCCCCTGCCCTTCCGGACGGTTTCCATGATTTTGAAGGCCCGCTTGGCGGGGAGACCGTAGCCGATGAGGGTGAGCATGATGTCGTCCCGGCAGCCGATGGCCTCGTCGACGGTGGCGGTGCCGCTCTGGATAATGTCCTTGGCGTTGCCCAGCCATACGTCCGTGCCATGGGAGAAGCCGGAAAGCCGCACCAGGGTGCTCATCTTGGTGGGCTGGGTGTCCACCAGCATCTCCCGGGTGAACTTGGTGCCGAATTCCGGCACGGCAATGGACCCGGTTTTGCCGATGATGGGATCATCATCCGGCAGTCCCAGGGCGGAGGGGGAACGGAAGAGCAGCATGGTCTCGGGATCGTCCAGGGGCAGGGACTTCACGTCCTTCCCGGTCAGCGCCTCCAGCATATGGATCATGGTGGGGTCATCATGCCCCAGCATGTCCAGCTTCAGCAGGTTGGACTCCATGGAATGGTATTCAAAGTGCGTGGTGATGATATCCGTGTTGGGATCGTCCGCCGGGTGCTGCACCGGGCAGAAGTCGTAGATGCTTTTGTCCTGGGGGATGACCACCAGGCCGCCGGGATGCTGGCCCGTGGTGCGCTTGACGCCGGTGAGGCCCGCCGCCAGCCGGTTTTCCTCCACCTTGGAGACCTGTCTGCCCCGCTCCTCCATGTACTTTTTCACGTAGCCGTAGGCGGTCTTTTCCGCAATGGTGCCCACGGTGCCGGCCCGGAACACGTGGTCCGCGCCGAAGAGCTCGATGGTATCCCGGTGGGCCTGGGCCTGGTACTCCCCGGAGAAGTTCAGGTCGATATCCGGCACCTTATCT